>CALYPL010000001.1 GCA_945273835.1 uncultured Dysgonomonas sp.
TTAATTTCTATTAATAAAAAACAGTTTTTCTTTATTTAAACATCAAAAGAAATATTACTCAATGTTAAAAACATGTATATTGTGTTATTTTGGTTACTTTTTCCTGAAATCAACTTGAAGATTTCTAATTTTCTATATCATTGTTTTAGAAAAATCAGGCAACAGCTAATAAACATCGATACACTCAAAAGAAATCAAAAGAAATATAATATATACGAAATGGACAATTTAAGCTATAGGTCTTTTCAAGATAAACCTTTTCCAGAAGTTTGAAATAAATCCTATTGCATATCCTGTATGTTGTATAAAAGCAGCAACCACTGCTAACCCGCCAACCTTAATACTTTTGTTTTTAATACTTGAATCTATGAAAATAAGCAGAAAATAAATCAGAAATATAATTAATCCCCAATAACACCAAGGGGCCACTAATATTGAAGCTATCAGAAATAATAAAAAAGCCGCCGGAAAGAAATATTCAATTTTAGTACACTCCGGATATGCTTTTATCAAATTTATACGACCGATACCGAAATTACGTACCTGCTTATAAAATGTTTTGAATGTACTTCTACGCTTGTGATAAACGTATACTGACGGCAAAAGTGCAACTCTAAATCCGCCTTTGTATACTCTAATGCTGAAATCCGTATCTTCAGCTAAACGAATAGGAGCAAATCCATTTAGCGCATTAAATACAGTCCGCCTAATCCCCATGTTAAAACTCCGAGGATAATATTTTCCAATTTTTTTCTTATTTCCTCTTATTCCACCTGTAGTCAGAAATGAGGTCATAGTATAGTTGATCGCTTTCTGAACCGGAGTAAATGAATCGGCTGCTTTATCTGGTCCGCCGAAAACATCTATGTCATCTTTAGCCAATGCCTCTTTTATTGATCTTATGTAGTCAACCGGAAGTAAACAATCTGAATCGACTATTACCACGAATTCTCCCTTTGAATGCTGAACTCCAAAATTACGGGCTTGTCCTGCTCCCGAGTTAGGTATTACAAAATAAGATATATCTAACTGATCTGAATATTTATCTATAATGTGTTTACAGTCGAGATCAGAACCGTCTTCGACAACAACAACCTCAAACTTTTTATCGGATTGTTTAATCAAAGTTTCAAGTAACTCGTCAATTTCGTCGGGTCTGTTATAGACCGGTATAATAATTGAAATCTGCAACATATAGCTCATTATTGGTTGGGGTTGAGATTTTTTGGGGGATGCTTCTCTGTCAATATTTTATTTACTTTTTCAATTACCATTTTTTCAGGTAACTCAGTCATACAAGCATAATCGATACGTTCGCATGGCTTATCTCCAAACACCGAACATGGTCTGCATTTTAAATCTATCTCCACAGCATTATCCGGATTCTGATTATATCCATAAAATCCGAGCGAAGGGTGCGTTGCTCCCCAAATTGATACGACAGGTATGTTTACCAATGACGCTAAATGCATGTTCGCCGAATCCATCGATATAACTACATCCATGCATGAGAGTAGTAATAATTCACGTTCGAGCCCGAACAAACCTGCTGTATTAATTACATCTGACGGATGTTTTCGCTTCCATTCATCAAAAATATGTTTATCTTCTTTTCCACCTAATAAAAAGATTGTATTTCCCTGACTGATCAATATATTAATAATATTTTCCATTTTTTCGGGCGGATATATTTTCCCTTTATGTTTGGCAAAGGGTGCAATACCAATCCATGGCTTATTTTTCTCAGGGACTATTCCTTTGAGAACAAATAAATCCTTCATTTTAAAATCGAAGAAATCGAATGCAATCATTTGGGCCGGAAAACCAAGCCTTTTAAAAGTATCTAAATATCTTTTGGTTGTATGTTCTAGTGGAGTATTTACTTTTTTTGTTCTGATCATCTCCTGTTTTTGGCTTCGCCCTTTATCTATATGACGCACCTTACATCCGGTCATCATCATAGCCCAACGAACAACTTTTGATCGAAGAACGTCATGTTCGTCTGCTACATGTGTGAACCCACGGAAAAGAACTTTACTTACAATACGGAATAAACCGATAACCCCATTATGCTTCTTAGCTGTGTCAATTGGAATAACATTAACATTAAATGTTAAGTCATTGAATAAAGGAGCATAAGCAGCTTTAGTCATCACCGTAAAACGTGATTGAGGGTATTTAGAAGCTACAGAAACCATCACTGGCACCAATAAAGAGACATCACCTAATGATGATAGTCTTATAACAAGCACTTTCGCCATGCAAATAGTTCCTTAGAAATTACGTGTCTTTTTATGCATACTATTATTTTCAACCCTTGTTACTTGCTGCGTATAGCACGGGATTTAAAGCCGGGTCATTATACATTTTCATTTGCTTATAAACTTTCATGTACTTATTGCCGGCTTCGATATCTGACAACAACTCTTCAATTGCAGTTGATAAATCGAGCCGTTGTTCAAGTAGTATAGCCAATTTTGCTTCACATTGTTTACGGTGTTCTTCGCTTGCATCCTGGCGACTTACTTCCTGTTGCATATGATAGATTTTGAGTGCAAGAATCGACAATCTATCCATAGCCCAAGCAGGGCTTTCAGTATTGATTTTCGCATCGCTTTTAGCTTTTATATCCCCGTATTTATCTAAGAAATAGCTATCAATGAGTTCCACCAAGTCGGTTCTATCCTGATTTGATTTATCTATTCTTCGTTTTATGGCAAGGGCTTCAATTGGCTCAATCTTAGGATCACGGATTATGTCTTCTAAATGCCATTGCACCGTGTCTATCCAGTTTTTCAAATAAAGCAAATGTTCTATTGTTCTTTCCGGATATGGATTCTCAATAAAAGCATCTACATCATCTGTTTTATGGTAAGTTATAATAACTTCATCAAAAATACCGTTGCTCAAATCTGTAAGTTTCATTATATGTCAATTTATAATTTATTAGCCCATGTTTCACGGTCTAAATTACGATAATTAATTGCTTCTCCCAAATGTTTTGGCAATAGTTCCGATGAATTATCAAGATCTGCTATTGTTCTTGCCACTTTCAGGATACGATCGTATGCACGAGCCGAAAGATTGAAGTGATCCATCGCAGTTTTCAGCAGTCTCAATCCGTCCTCATCAGGGATAGCATACTTAGCAAGAAGTTTAGGAGGCATCTGCGCATTGCAATATATACCTTCTTCATCTTTAAATCTATCCAATTGTATTTGACGCGCTTTTATCACTCGGCTCCTTATATCGCTACTTGATTCAGAAAGTCTTTTATCTGATATTTTATCAAATGGAACAGGTACTATTTCAATGTGCATATCAATTCTGTCAAGCAAGGGGCCTGATATTTTATTCAGATATTTTTGCACTGCTCCGGTAGAACAGAAGCATTGTTTATCAGGGTGATTATAATAACCACATGGACATGGATTCATTGATGCGACCAACATAAAGCTCGCAGGATACTCTGCCGAAAATTTTGAGCGTGAGATATTGATTTTACGGTCTTCGATAGGTTGTCGCATCACTTCCAATACACTTCTGTTAAACTCAGGAAGCTCGTCTAAAAATAAAACTCCGTTATGTGCCAGACTGATTTCACCGGGTTGAGGATATACTCCTCCTCCAACAAGTGCAACATCAGATATAGTATGATGAGGACTACGAAAAGGGCGCAATGCCATAAGTCCGGATTCTGATTCCATACGACCTGCCACACTGTGTATTTTAGTAGTTTCTAAAGCTTCTGACAATGTAAATGGAGGTAATATTGATGGAATACGTTTAGCCATCATTGATTTTCCTGCTCCGGGTGGTCCTATCATTATGATATTATGCCCTCCTGCCGCAGCTACCTCTAAGGCGCGTTTTACATTTTCCTGACCTTTCACATCTGTAAAATCAAATTCAAAAGTCTGTTGTCGTTTATAAAACTCTGCTCTTGTATCGAAAATAGTTGGTCGGAGGGCAACCGTTTTATTAAAAAAACCTACTACTTCTTTAATATTCTCGACTCCGTAAACTTCTAAATTGTCAACTACTGCAGCTTCTTTAGCATTTTTATTAGGTAATATTATACCTTTAAATCCCAACTCCCGCGCTTTTATAGATATCGGTAAAACTCCTTTTATGGGAAGTATTGACCCGTCAAGGGATAATTCGCCCATAATTATATATTGCTCAAGTAAATCGGATTTAATCGTGTCGGAGGCTGCCAGTATGCCAATAGCCAAAGGAAGATCGTAAGCCGAACCTTCTTTGCGGATATCAGCAGGAGACATATTTATCACGATTTGCTGCCTCGGAAATTTGTAACCGTTGTATTGCAAGGCTGAAACAATACGTTCGTGACTTTCTTTTACGGATGCATCAGGCAACCCCACAAGCATAAATTTTATACCTTTGGAACAATTAACCTCTATAGTAATAAGACTTGCATGAATTCCTTGAACTGCTGATCCATAAACCTTAGCGAGCATAGTAATATTTTAAACGTAATCTGATCTATGTAAAACCTCGAATCTAATATTATTTACCCAAACAATATCTTTTTATTCATTAATTTTTCGAAAGCTCTGACAACTTCTCCGGCAAAGAAGTTATAGCGATGTCCCTTTCGAGAATTACACCTTGAGGCGATATAAGAATATTGTATGGAATTTCATTTATATTGTAAAGGTTGAACGTCTTTGATGCCCAACTATCATTATCTTGTAAAATTGACCATTTGACCGATTCAATTATAGATTTGGATATAGGTTTAGTTTCTCCATTGATAACAATCGTTACAAATTCTATTTTTTGATTGTTAGGTTTAGCCTTTTCACCTTTTTTTAAGCGATTGTAAATTTTTACAGCATCAGTAAGTTCCTCATCGCAGGCTTGACATTTGGTTGAAACAAATGACAACAGTACATATTTATTTTTGAAATCCGTTAAACTTACTTGTCGATGTGTTTTATAATCACTGAGTGTAAAATAGGGTGCAAATGCGCCAACAGATGAAAGTTTTATCTTTTCGCTATATTCCCGAATCGAGTATGTAAGTGGAAATGTTTCAGCCTCGCCTCTCAACAAATTCAGGTTCTCAATAAGTCTATCTAACGAATATTCATTCTTAAAGAAACAGTCGATAAGTATAACACTTGCTACTTTTTCGGGATTTTTTTTAATATATTCGGCTGCGATATTGGACAATTGAAAATTTATATTTTTCAATTCGGCTGAACCCTCATATCTTCCGCCTTTATCCGCAACTGAATCAAGTTCTACTGACAACAGATCTGCACGAGACTTTAGTAACTCTTTATTAGCATGTTTAAAAGAAGTCAAATCATCATTGACCTTACCTCCGCTAACATCTATCAGATCAGGATACATGACATCGCCTTTAAGCTCTATCTTCAAACCCTTATCTACCAATATATAAGTATATTTATCGTTATTATTGAAGAACAGTGACATAACAGACAAGGTATCTATTTGTCCTCGATAGGAAAACTCACCTTTATTATTTATCTTTATTGTATCAACCTTTATTTCTTTGCCCGCCTGACTTATTGATGCGTAAAAACAATCTCCCGTAATATTTGAGAGTTTTCCTTTCATCTCGAAACTTCTTTTATCAGTTGAGCAAGAAATCATTAACACAATTACAAGAGGAGAAATGAAGATTAAAAACAGACTCCGCTTTAACATTGAACACAACATTATACCAATATATTTTCTAGGCAATTTTAAATAAAATACAAATATAATGGTTTTAATATAAAAAAATACAATGTCACTTTGACTGATTAAAAGATTATCAGCTCAAACCCGAATATAGATTATAATAGTTTTAACAAATTATAGATAATGTAAACCTTAGGAAAAAAATTATTCAAGAGCTCGTCATTAAGTATATGCAAACTCTTAAGATCTCATTATTGTCAATATGGAAATTACTTCTAACTTTGCACCTGTTATCGATTAAATCGAATAATGGAAAGGTGCTCGAGTGGTTGAAGAGGCACGCCTGGAAAGCGTGTATACGCCAAAAGCGTATCAGGGGTTCGAATCCCCTTCTTTCCGCTAAATTCTTTTAGTTACGCTACCCACAAAAAGAAAAGCATATTGCTATGAAATCATCTGTTTTATCGCAGTTATTAATCAGTTTCTTTATTGGAGTGATAATCCTATCGTGTAATGAAAAAAAAGCCCAGTTTACTGTTCAAGGTAAAATCTTTGAGGCTGATTCAGCATTACTTTATCTTGAAAAAAGAGCGCTGACCGAAACCTTTATTGTTGACAGCGTAAGATTGGATAAAAATGGGAACTATAAATTCAAAGAAACAATCGGAAATTCTCCAGAATTTTATTCGTTAAGATTAAACAATCAATTGATAAATTTTGCAGTTGATTCAGTACAGACAATTTCGATTAATACTTCCGCCAAGACCTTTGCGAGAAATTATACTGTTGAAGGTTCAGAAAGTTCTGCCAAAATGCAAGAAATAACACTGCACCAATACAATTTATCGGATTCCCTTTATCAAGCAAAGAATGAATTTGAAAATAAATTAATCGACAGGGATACCTATCTGGCAAAGCTTGCCCTTGCTATTAATAATTATAAACAAAATACTGAAAAAATCATTTTAGACGACACAAAAAGTATGGCCGCTTATTACGGATTGTTCCAACGAGTAAATAATCTGCTGATATTCGACCCGTATCAAAAGAAAGACCTTCGCCTTTTCCAGACCGTAGCCACTGCATGGAAGTATTATAGAGCTGATGAGGAAAGAACCAAACAGCTTGAAACATTCACACTGAATGCTCTGGCACAAATACACAACACGGAAAATAAAGCTAAACTAATTGACAGTCTGAACAATAAAACTACAAAAATTAACACTGAAGATTATTACAACATCACTTTGCCGGACTTACATAACAAAAATAAATCGTTGCGCTCAATGATCGGAAAAGCTGTTATTTTAGATTTTACGGTTTATCAATCGCCAAACTCTTCAGCACGAAACATGCTGATCAACAGCGTGTACGAAAAACATAAAGGAAAATTAGACGTTTATCAGGTATCTTTTGATTCGGACGATCACATTTGGCGCAATGTAGCTGTCAACCTGCCATGGACATGTGTTCGTGAAGCAAAATCAACAAAAAGCGATTTAATCACACGGTTTAATATCCGATCATTGCCAACTATTTATTTATTAAATAATAAAGGTGAGATCGTAATGCGATTATCAGATTTAGAGAATTTAGATACCGAAGTGAAAAAGATATTATAAAACATGCAAGAGTATTTGGATTAAGCATAAATATTTAATACTTTTGTCTTAATCACAAATCGAGAAAGAAAAGGAGTTCTGGCCCGAAAGGCAAGGATTCTTTTTCTTTTTACGTTTTTCTTACAAGAAGTAATTAACCAATTTAAACAAAGAAATTATATTATGGCTGCAACTTACATGACTGAAGAAGGCTATAAAAAGCTTAAAGATGATATTTATCAATTAGAAACTATTGAAAGACCCGCAATATCAAAACAAATAGCAGAAGCACGAGATAAAGGCGATCTTTCTGAAAATGCTGAATATGATGCCGCTAAAGAAGCACAAGGCTTATTAGAAGCCAAAATTGCACAATTGAAAAGCATTTTGGCAAATGCACGCGTCATTAATCAAGATTCTATCGGAACAGATAACGTACAGATACTGAACAAAGTCACCATTCTGAACAAGAAAACCAATCAGAAAATGACTTATACCCTTGTAGCAGAAAATGAAGCCAACCTGCGTGAAGGAAAAATTGCCGTAAGCACACCTATAGCACAAGGTTTGATGGGAAAGAAAGTCGGCGACATTGTGGAAATAAAAGTTCCGTCCGGCTTATTAACTTTAGAAATTCTTGAAATTTCAATCTAACACAAGATGAGTACGATATTCAGTAAAATAGCCAAAGGTGAAATTCCTTCTTACAAAATTGCTGAGAACGAAGATTTTTTTGCTTTTTTAGACATAAACCCGATGGCGAAAGGCCATACTTTAGTAATTCCTAAAAAAGAAGTTGATTATATCTTCGATTTGGATGACGAAGTATTAGCTAAGTTGAACATCTTTGCTAAAAAAATTGCAATAGCTCAAAAAGAGGCTCTACAATGTTTACGCATTGGCTCTATGGTTATCGGCTTAGAAGTTCCTCACGCACATATTCATTTAATACCTATCAATAAAGAATCGGATATGTCGTTATCCAATCCAAGACTTAAATTGAGCGAAGAAGAATTTATTGAAATTGCAAATGCAATAAAAGCAAAATTATAAATTGCATTATCTAATGCTTTTTACAAAAAAAAGGAGACAATATTTTGTCTCCTTTTTGCATATTCCGAAAAATGTTACATTCCACCCGTTACTTGAGGTTCATTCGTTGAATTGTAGGGCTGAACATCCAAAACACTATCCACTATAAATTTAGAATAGCCTCTCCAAGGCAAAGCTCCGTAATATTCTTTGTAATGTAATCGGACTTCCTGACCGCTCATATCCATTAGTCGTTTAGCCAAAGATGCATCTTCAACAGAAAAATTAAAATCATTCGATTGCAGCCCTTGTTGCCTCGGTCTGAATCCGGATTGTATCAACTCACCTTCATAAGTTTTGAAAACAACACCTTTATGTATAACATTATTCAGAACTCCGGCTTTAACGCCTTCATCACTTAACGGCACGTAATATCTTACATACAGTATTATGAACAAAACCACAACAATGACAAACGCAAGTATACCAAAAAACTTCTTTGCTGTCTTTTTACCCGACATAGCTATGTTATTTTAGTGGAACAACCTATTCAATATAATTTTAGGATGTAAATATATCAATTTTTTTGAATTATCTTTGTTTTAGATAAGTTTAAACATATGGATCAATTCAACTATAAAAGACGCGAAACATCTGTCACACAAATAGGTAACACCCCGCTGGGCGGTAAAAACCCGATAAGGGTGCAATCTATGACAAATACCAACACAAATGATACTGAAGCAAGTGCTGAACAGGCTATCCGAATAATTAAAGCCGGAGCTGATTATGTGCGGCTCACGGCGCAAGGCGTAAGAGAAGCTGAAAACCTTAAACCGATAAAGGAAATAGTCCAAGCAAAAGGATATGACACGCCGCTGATTGCTGATATTCATTTCAATCCGAGAGCAGCCGAAGCTGCCGCAAAATATGTAGAAAAAGTACGTATCAATCCGGGAAACTTTGTAGATCGAGTTAAAACATTTGAGACGTTCAGCTATACAGACGAAGAATATAATCAAGAAATTGAAAAAATCAGAGCAAAACTGATACCCTTGCTGAATATCTGTAAGGAACATCATACCGCTATTCGTCTTGGCGTAAATCATGGTTCTTTATCTGATCGCATCATGAGCCGCTACGGAGATACGCCTGAAGGAATGGTTGAATCTTGTATGGAATTTCTACATATCTGTATCGAGGAAAAATTCTTTGACATAGCCATTTCAATCAAGGCATCAAACACAATCGTTATGGCCAAAACAGTTCGTTTGCTTATAGATCGAATGAATCAGGAAGATTTACATTTTCCGCTTCATTTAGGTGTAACAGAAGCAGGTGACGGTGAAGACGGTCGAATCAAGTCCGCAGTTGGAATAGGTTCATTATTGGCTGACGGCATTGGCGATACAATACGAGTATCTTTGAGTGAAGAACCCGAGTGCGAAGTACCTGTGGCACGTAAGCTCGTAAAGTACATAACAGACAGAGAAAACCATCCTAAGATTGAGGAACAGCCATATGCTTTATATAATCCGCTTTCAGCCGACAGAAGACAAAGCCGTTCTGTAAATAATATCGGAGGGCATAATTTACCCATTGTGATATCAGACAGATCGAATGGTAATTATGAGCTGAATAATCATTTTTTACCCGATTATATATACGCAGGGTCTAAAATCCCTGATAACGCACCACGTGCAATTCCATATATAGTGGATTTTGAACACTGGCAACATGAAAATCGAACTTATCCTTTGTTTACAGTAAAAAATCGGGATAAGATCAAGTTTACAAATTCTGAAATAAAATTTATCGCCCTATCGCATAAAGATCTGAATGACGAGCTTATCGACCTGCTGAAAAATGACAAATCAACCGTTGTTATTCTAAAAACTCAACATATAAACAGAGTTGGCGAACAGCGGGCGTTTTTCCATCGTTTAATGACTCAAGGTTGTGACGTGCCTGTAATCATAAATGAAGAATATTTTGAGAACCAAGACGAAGATCTTCAGTTGAAAGCTGCCGCCGATATAGGCACTCTCCTACTCGATGGTTTTGGCGATGGCGTTATGCTTCAAAATAAGGGCAATATTCCCATGCCCAAAATAGACGCATATATGTTCGGTATTTTACAGGCCGCACGTGTCAGAACAAGTAAAACTGAATTTATATCATGTCCAAGCTGCGGGCGTACATTATTCGATTTACAAACTACGATCGCTAAGATTAAAAGCGCAACTTCTCATCTTACCCATCTCAAAATTGGCATCATGGGATGTATCGTGAACGGTCCGGGTGAAATGGCTGACGCTGATTATGGCTATGTGGGTGCTGAACGTGGAAAGGTTACTTTATATAAAAAGAAAGAAATGATTCGTAAAAACATTCCTTCTGATGAAGCTGTTGAAAGCCTTATCCAACTGATTAAAGACAATGGCGACTGGATTGATCCACAATAGGTCGATCAATCAGTTTACCACACCTACTCATCATCATGAGAACTTATTTAATCGCTCACTTTCAAACTTTGAACACAATTACGAATGAAAAAGCAAGTCATAAGTTTATCTCTCTTTTTCGGCATTATGTCAGCCATAGGGCAAAATAAGCTTAATAATAGTATTTCTTTGAATTCGCACGAATTAATTGGAAGGTGGACGTGTTATGATTATACCTTAGAGTTAGTGCCCGAAGAAAATAAAAAACCTACGTTTGTGTATTTCTTTAAGGACAACAAGACCTTTCATAAGGGGAAAATCACAGAAGGAGCTATTATTTTCAATATAACCGGCGAATATTCGATTTCGAACGACACTATAAAAATATTTTATTACGATTATCTGAATCAGACAACCAATAGCCGAACTCTACAAAAAGAGTTTCTTAAAGTCTTTTATAGAGACAAGGAAAGAATGGATGCGGACATCATCGAACCTAAAAATCAACTGCCGATTACTCTTAAACGACCCAAATAATCGGGCTATTACAAAAAGATCAGTAACAATAATTGTGTAGCGACAATCCTCACAAACATCGATACAGGATAAACTGTCGCATAGGCAACTGATGGTTCATCGCTATCCACAGTCGAGTTTACATAGTTTAAAGCCATCGGGTTAGCCATACTCCCACATAACATTCCGATACTTTTAGAATAATTAATTTTATAAATCTTCATCGATATTATTCCTACAAGAATAACAGGAACCACAGTCAGAACAAATCCAATACCAACCCATAGTATTCCTTCAGGTTTTAAGATTGTATCAAAAAAATCCTTGCCTGCACCTAGCCCCAGGCATGCCAGATAAATAACAATTCCGAATTGTCTCATCATCATATTAGCACTTTGTGTGGTATAGGTCGTAAGATGTAATCTTGGACCAAATGCACCCATAAGTATCCCGACAATTATCGGACCTCCGGCAATACCCAAACGGATAGGAAAATTCATTCCCGGTATAGGTAGAGGCATAGCCCCTAATACTAATCCTAATGCCACTCCTACAAAGATTGCAATCAGATTAGGGTCTTTCAGACGTTTTACCTCATCACCCAATATCTTAGAGACATTATTTATTGATGCGGATTCTCCTACCACTGTCAACTTATCACCTATCTGTAAAGATAAATTTGGAGATGGAAACAAATCAATTCCTGCTCGATTTATTCGTGTGATATTAATTCCGTACAAATTGCGCAACTTCAATGTACCCAATTTTACACCATTCACTTTACTACGTGTAACTATAATACGACGCGATACAAGATGGCTTTTGTCAATATGATTCCAATCAATATCTTCTTTGTTCCAATCCACATTTTCCTGTTCGCCGAAAATCAGTTTTATGCTGTCTACATCACTTTTGGGTGATATAATCAGTAAATGATCGTCTTGCTTGATTACTGTATTGGATACAGGAATCGAAACTTTTCCATCGCGCCACAAACGTGATATAACGAAACGGCTTTTTGAATGCTTCATTATTTCAGATACAGTTTTGTCTGTCAAAGCCGGATTTGTGACATGATATTCTCCGACATAAGTATCCGATTTTCCTTTTTCGGGTTTATTTTCATTCGATAGGTTCGGGAAAAGCAAAGCACGCATAAATGCGATAGCAAGTATCACCCCAACCACTCCTAACGGATAAGCTATTGCACATCCTAAAGCCATTTTCGACAGTGTATTAGTATCTCCATACGAAACCTGCTCTAAAGCCTGTTGAGCCGCACCGAGAACCGGCGTGTTAGTTACGGCTCCGCATAGAATACCTATCAAGTTGGGTAATGTTACATTGGTGGTGTAGCTGAAAAGTATGGTTATTGCAAAACCAATAAATATAACGGCAAGGGCAAGCAGGTTTAGCGTAATCCCGTCTTTTTTGAATGATGAGAAGAATCCGGGTCCGACTTGTAGACCTAACGCATAAACAAATATCACCAATCCAAAATTCTGAGCAAAATTTAGTATATCTTCATTCATCGGAATGCGGAAGTATCCGACAACTATACCAACAAAAAAGACAAATGTGATACCTAATGATATATTGAATATCTTTATTTTACCTAATTGCAATCCTAATGCCGAAATTAGTGAAATTGCAATTATAGCCTGTATGGATGAGGGCTCAAATAATGTGTTGACTAACCAGTCCATCTATTACCAAAATAAGTGTATCCTTTAAATAAATTATAAAGGTTATGTATTTGGGATGCAAATATATTACAATCTTTTTAAAATGGTTAGTCTTAATCAAGTTTCCTTAGGGCATTATCTCATTTAGAAATCGGCAACCCACTTGATTTATTATATAAAGCCTATTATGTGTGTCTTGCATTTTTATTATTAAACAGAGGTGCTATTCTTCTGCCTGATATTTCTTTTTTCCGCCCCATATAAGATGTGCTACCATGCAAAGAACGGCAAATGTCATACCGACAATTACTACACCTAACCAACCATATCGTCCCCAAGCAAGGCCTCCGAAATATGTTCCTAATGAACCTCCGATAAAATAAGATGTCATATATACCGCATTCAGTCGATTGCTGGCTTCGGGATGCGTTGAGAAAACAATTGTTTGGTTAGAGACGTGTGTTGATTGCAGTCCCATATCGATAAGGACTATACCGATAATTAATCCGACATAGGTATATCCGGCTACTCCGAATATAATCCATGCTATAATCATCAATGATATGGCAAATGTGATCAGATGTACTTTATTGAGTTTTCCCGATAGTTTACCTACTAAGGTAGCTGATAATGCCCCTGCCACTCCAAATATAGATAGAGATCCTGCCACGTCACTTCCTGCAAAAAACGGAGCTTGTTCAAGATGGAACGTCAGTATAGTCCAAAATACGGAAAAAGATCCTAAAGCAAGCCCTCCACGCAAGGAGGCAAGTTGCAAACTGGGTATAGTACGGGCATAATAGAATATTGAAGCCATCAGCTTTTTGTATGTTCCTTTAAATGTTGGTTTAATGTCCGGCAATAAGAAAAAGAGAAAAACTCCAAGTCCGAAAATGATGCCTGCGGCAATATAATACATTTCCCGCCAACCAAATATTTTACCTATCCATCCGCTGATTATTCGTGATCCGATTATACCAATCAGAAGCCCGCTCATGACTATTGCGATGTTCCGATCTTTATCTTTGGGATTCGAGACTTGCGCAGCTATGGGTACAAACATCTGAGGAACTACTGATGTCAATCCGATTAGGAAACTGCTGACGAGCAACATATTTAAGTTTTGCCCAAATCCAAACATCAACAACATAATTATATTTAAGCAAAAACTACCTAATATAATCTTCTTACGCTTAAACATATCTCCTAATGGAACGACAAGCAACAGACCGATGGCATAACCTATCTGAGTAAGCATGGAAATGCGGCTTGCTGCCGATTCGCTAACATTCAGCTCCCTTGAAATCATACCAAGTAAGGGCTGACAATAATAATTATTGGAAACCACCAGTCCCGCACCGATGGTCATAAGCCAAAGTGTGGTGTTTGTAAGATATTTAGGGGTTGAAGATTCTTTTGCCGTCATTTAATTCTATAATCACAAAACCAGATAAGCTGATTTAATCTATTTTTAACCGATTTAGAGCTGAAAAACTTAAGCTGTTAAACCACGACCGAAACGTCTCAGGTTATTACATGTAATCGGCTCAGTCGATAAATCTTTTGGTGATATTATCGAAGAAATCGACTCGTCTATCACGGAAAAATGGCCACCAACGGCGAACTTGCTCCGATCGTTTCAAATCTATATCTACTACATCTACTTCTTCTTTGTCGGATGATGCCTGAAAAAGTATTTCTCCCTGCGGTCCGGCTACAAAGCTATTGCCCCAAAATGTAATTCCGTTTGTTTGTCCCGACGGATCGGGCTCATAGCCTGTCCTGTTCACCGCAATAACATGCAATCCGTTTGCAACAGCATGCCCGCGCTGAGATATTATCCAAGCTCCTTGCTGGCGGTCTTTTTCTTCTTGTGTATCGGTTGACTCCCATCCAATAGCGGTTGGATAAATCAACATATCCGCTCCGGCTAAAGCCATAAGGCGGGCGGCTTCGGGATACCATTGATCCCAACAAACCAAAACGCCCAATTTACCGACAGATGTCTGAATGGGTTTAAAACCTAAGTCACCGGGTGTAAAATAAAATTTTTCGTAATATGCGGGATCATCGGGTATATGCATTTTTCTGTATTTACCTGCTATTGTACCGTCTTTCTCTATTACAACTGCTGTATTATGGTACAATCCGGCTGCACGTTTCTCAAATAGAGATAATACCAATACAATGTTCAATTCTTTCGCCAAAAGTCCGAATTCATCGGTTGATGGTCCAGGGATTGTTTCAGCCAAATCAAACAGATCCGTATTCTCTACCTGACAGAAATAAAGCGAATTATGTAATTCCTGTAAGACGACCAATTCTGCGCCTTTCTCGGCTGCTTTTCTGATATTATCCTTTAATTTTTGCTTGTTTTTTTCTACGTCGGATATATTGGTTTGTTGTACTATTCCTATTTTCATAATACTATCTTTTAATTACTTTTATTTAACGAATCCTTCGGGATATTGCATCGTTACGCAATGCAATGAACCATGTTGGTAAATTAATGTTGAACAGTCTACGCCAACAATTTCTTTGGATGGAAAGGCTTTTTGGAGTTGTTTTTTAGCTAATTCGTCTTTTTCTTTATCATTATAGAACGGTACCAACACGGCATTGTTCATTATCAGGAAATTCGCATAAGTAGCAGGCAATCTTTGATTATCTTCATCAAAAACAGGTGAAGCCATCGGTAAAGGTATAAGATTATACGGTTTACCTTGATAATCGACAAACGTAGCTAATTGATCTTCCATTTTCTTTAATGCGTCATAATGTTCGTCTTGCTCGTTATCAATTTTTACATAAGCAATTGTATTTTCGTCACAAAAGCGTGCAAGCGTATCAATATGGCTGTCTGTATCATCTCCCGCGAGGTAACCATGATCGAGCCACAATACTCTTTCTAAGCCAAAAATTTCTTTCAGGTAAGATTCTATTCCTTCTTTTGATAGATATGAGTTTCTATTAGGAGACAATAGGCACTCGCTTGTAGTAAGCAATGTTCCTTTTCCATCCGATTCCACCGCTCCTCCTTCGAGTACAAAATTCTTTCGATTGATTAATTCCACGCTTTCATCGAATATTTTTCGAGCATATAATCCTCGTGTTATCTGATTATCGTATTCTGATGGAAATTTAAGTCCCCAACCATTAAATGTAAAGTCATAGATACATTTTTTCCGGTCTATGAATACTGATATTCCACTGTGATCTCTTGCCCACGTATCGTTTGTCGGCAATTCGATTAACACCAAATTGTGATGGTATTCTTTGTATTTTTCCAGTTCATATTTTACGCTCTCAGCTTCCCTACATACTATAACGAGCTTTTGCCTTTTCATAATCTCAAAGGCTAAATTACTGAAACATTGGGTCACTTCTTTTATCATATAACCCCAATCGCTTTGATAATGAGGCCATGTAAGCTGTATAGCACTTTGTGGATGCCATTCAGCCGGAAAGAGTATTCTACTCATAATCAATACTGTTTTTTATATAACAAAGATATGGAAAAACCGTCAAAGAAGTATTCCACCGGTCAACATTCTACCTGAATTAATACCCTGACGCCTCGCTGAGAAAAAATAATCGGGATTTGAGTAGGTACAAAGATTAGAGAATTCAACGTTTCGGGGTAATACCGACATTCCTAAAAGTTGTGCATAATTGGCTTTGCACAAGTCAATATGTAATTTCCCCGATTTACTATCTTTATATGAGATTGGTGACAACAGCAAACCTTCTTTAATAAATATCTCACCTACTTCATCACCTACTTCAAATTTTTCGGGCGATATGAAAGGACCTATTCCAACGATTAAATCACATGGATCACTATCATATTCTGCTATCATCCGTGCTATCGTTTTTGAAGCTATTCGCTTAACTGTTCCTTTCCATCCGGCATGAATGGATGCGACCACATTCTTTACAGGGTCGAAGATCAATATCGGCACACAATCAGCAGTAGTAACACCGATGAAAACGTGTTTTTGGTTGGTTATAATAGCATCAACATCATCTAATTTTTGTAATTTATATTCTGTGGATAACGAAAACCACTCTTCTGTTACTGATAAAATATTGTCACCGTGAGTTTGATGCGGGACAATGATTTCATCGGTATTTATTTTAAGCAAATCTGCAAGTATGGCCCTGTTTTTTTGAACATTTATTGTCTCATCTCCGCAATACTCACCCAAATTCATCGACGTATAATTGCCGGAGCTTATTCCTCCTTGTGTAGTTGTCGTAAACTGGCATATTCTTTCATCGGGAAATTTCCCGAATTGGAATAATGGAATACCTTTGATATTTTTAAGTTTCATTCGATGTCAATTTTAATCCAATCATCGGGTACAATATCATTATTTTTACATCTTTCAGGGTCATTATACCACATTTTGGGAGCTATCACGATTTTATCTTCATAATTGTTAAGCCATGCTCCCCACCAGCTGAAAGTACTATTGGCTATAATGTTATATTTGCAATTACTCATTAATTGCATATCGATATAGCTATTTACTCCTGTGTTATTTTGAACAAATACAACCTTTCGATCTTCGAGGAAATCGAAGTTTGCTTTAACCCAAGCTATGTCATCAGAGAAAATATAATAAGATAAATCAGTACCTAATTTCTTTTCAAGATAGTTCAGACTATTTAAATAATACTGATAAGAACACACATTGCCAACTATGTTCCTGTAAAATTCGTTTGAAATATAATCTCCTCTACGCACATGCAGGCTTACTGATTCTGATTGTTGCATATCGGACAAAAGAAGGTTATTATCCGGACTTAATTCTCGAATAAACGTGAATTTACCGAGAATTATTGATCGAATATTTTTAAAGTACTTTTCATCTTTCCAAAGTCCCTGCAAATAAATCTGTTTTATACTGCTATCTAAATTAAACACACGTGCGTCATAAGTATAGATTTGCTCTTTGTAGTATGTCTTTTTCTGACCGAAAAGTTTCCGTCTAAGCCGTGAAGGAAAAGACCATGAATCGTCAATTAGAGATTTAACCCCCTTCTCTTCGGAAATTACGGGATCATCTATTCCGAAAACATAATCAAGCTCATAACCTCTATTATCATCAGTATGTTGAAAACGACCAGTATACAATTGAACTGAACCTTTTCCATAATGATGTTCAATTGCTTTAGCAAAAGCATAACAAAACATCTGGTTACCTAATCCTCCGATTATTTCAACTATAAACATTATTGAATCAATTTTTTAAAAGCGTATTTCACTCCCCACCATCGACCATACCACTTCCGAAGCTGAAAGCGATGTTTATAATGCCAGGGGCTTTTATAATAGATCTCACGTTTAGCCCAAATCGGATAAGCATACATTATATTCCATCCGTCTTTATCGCATTGATTGGGAGATATTTCATTACGTGAAATGCTGTCTACTTTATATTTTTTAGCAAGTATAGAAAATATGCTTTGATCATGGCGATTTTCAGAGAATCCATCGAAATTGGATGATTTTGAGCGTCTATCGGTTAACAGGTCAAAATGATTATAAACTACATCAATCCACTCATCGATAAATGCCATAGAAGAAGCATTTTTTTTAAGAAAAACGATTGTAGCCTCAAACTGCTTTGTATGCGTATAAAATTGGTCGTCTCTTACTCCGAAAAAGTCGAACACATCGCCTTTTGTCCATTGATAATCGTAAAATTCCACTTCATACCGACCATCAGAACTAACTTCTTGTGCTCTGACTCCTAAAATTCCGGATTCTGAATTATTTACTATCTCAAGATATTCATTCATTCTATGAATACCTTGCAAGTTAAAGGAACAGCCCAAATCAGTGTACAACAGAATATCGCCTTGATTTATTTTATCAAGTGTCTGTTTAATGATTAATGGTTTCCACCCCCAATAACCATAGCCGCGTGAATAAGGATGTAAATATCTCCCGAATTTACGCTTAAATTCAGGCTCTAAATCATTTTCATCATAAGTGAATATTTGATCGAATATACCGAAACTTTCGGCCTCTTTCCGATAACGTTCAAACCCTTTAGAAATCGGATAGTTAGCAAAAGTACAAACAACCTTTTTCATCTGCTCATCATTTTCTTGAGAAAATACTTTACAGACCAGATCTTATCATATATCTTACGTATCTTGAATCGAAACCGATAATGGAGCTTGCTTTTGTAGTATTTATCGCGCATAGCCCAGATGGGATATTTTTCAAGCAAAGCCCAGTTTTGATTTTTGGGAAAAATTTCATTTGTTGATAAGGTTGGTATATCATACTTTTTTACCAGAATAGAGTACAGGCTCTGATCATGCCGATTTTCTACGAATCCATCGATATTTTCTGATCGTGAAGGTTGGTCAGATATCAAAGTCGTATCAGTACAGATAGCTTTATACCACTCTCTTACAAAGTCAACCGATTCCTTGCACTTTCGAATGAAAATTACGGTGGCTTCTACTTGGGTAGTATGAGTAAAATTTCTATTATCCCTGACTCCGAAATAGTCAAATACATCGCCTTTGGTCCACTGATAATCATAGTATAGCGTTTCGGGCATACCGTTATAACTTTCTGTATAGCTGCGAAAAGCCAACATACCTAAAGGCGAGGTATTAACCATATCAAAATACGTTAATAGTCTGCCCCGACCTTTTGGATTGAAGAAACACCCCAAATCTGTATACAAAAGGATATCTCCATCCTCCATCTTATCTAAGGTTTTCATCAATAAATAAGGCTTCCACGACCAAAAACCATAACCTCGAGAGTACGGATAGTAATATCGCCCATATAGACTTCTAATATCGCGTCCTAAATCTTTTTGGGTATAAAAAATAATTTCATCAAATACCTGCATACTCTCCGCTTGTTCCTTAAAACGTGGAAAGCCTTTGGTCAAATAATCATTGGCAAAAGTACAGAGTATTTTCTTCATTATTAATCGGTAGTTTAGTACAAAATTAGAGCTTTTATTGGACTATACAACACTCTAAAAAATAAATACCCCCTTATCCGTTTAGGCTAAGGGGATATAATTCTAAATTATTGTCGTAAAGATATTATTTCAATAGCTCCAATGTTTTAACCAAATAATTATAGAATGGTTCAACAGTATTAATCTCAACATATTCGTCAGGTGAATGTGCATTGAGGATTGTCGGACCGAAAGACACGATATCAAGTCCCGGAGTGCTTGACAAAATTATACCGCATTCCAATCCGGCATGAACCACAACCACATTGGCATCTTCGCCAAACATTTCTTTATAGAGATGGGACATGACATCCAACGTTTTTGAGCTGGCGTTTGGCTGCCATCCCGGATAGGGATTTTCAACCACAACTTTTGCTCCGGCAAGCGAGAATACACTCTCTAAACTTGAACAGATTTCATCTTTACGGCTTTCTGACGAGCTGCGTGTTAAAATCCGAATTTCGATTTTACCGGGTAGAGACTTAACTGAAGCTAAATTTGTTGATGTTTCAACAATGCCTTTAAAAGCCTCATCAGCCAACATACTGATCACTCCATTCTGACAACCCACAACTGAATTAATTAAGCTATCTTGAATTTCTTCAGGAATCAATGTTTTTGGCAATTCACATTTTTCGGCTTTAAAACTCATATTTGGTTCTGTAGCCTTATATTCATCCTTGTAAATTTCAAGGTAATCATCAACCAAACCAAGAAAATCTTCAACATCCTCTTCAGGAAGTGTCACAATAGCGAATGCCTCACGAGGAATAGCATTACGCAACGATCCTCCATCAACCCAAGACAGACGCACTTCATATTGGCTTACTGCTTCTTTCAGAAAGAAGAACATCAGTTTATTGGCATTAGCTCGTCCAAGATGAATTTCAGTTCCGGAATGACCGCCACGGAGCCCTGTTAGACTAATCTTATAAGCAACATCTCCTTCGGGAACTTCAACGTCTTTAAACTCCCAGTCAGCATTAACGTCTGCACCACCGGCACATCCTACGCACAATTCGCCAAGCTCTTCGGTATCCAGATTCAATAGAATATTGCCTTTCAAAAAGCCACTTTCAAGACCGAATGCCCCTACCATACCAACTTCTTCGTCGATGGTAAACAAAGCCTCAATCTTACCATGTTTCAAATCTTTATCAGCTAAAACAGCCATTGCTGCCGCAGCTCCGATACCGTTGTCAGAACCAAGTGTTGTGGAACGTGCTCTTACCTTATCTCCATCAATAAACGCATCAATAGGGTCTTTTAAGAAATCGTGTTTAACATCTGAGTTTTTTTGCGGAACCATATCGAGGTGTGATTGCAAAATAACAGTCGGAGCGTTCTCCATACCTTTACTGGCAGGCTTTACGATCAATACATTCCCCACCTTATCCTGTTTAGTTTCAAGCCCCAAGGACTTTCCATAATTCATTACAAAGTCAGTGACTTGTTTGGTGTGACCTGTTGGACGTGGGATTTGTGTCAATTCATAAAAACACTCCCAGAGTTTGGCCGGCTTCAGTTCTAAAATATCCTTTGCCATAATCAATATATATTTAAATAATTAAAATCCATTTATAACAAAGATATAAAATAATAGCTATCTATATTTTACAAATACCGTTCATTTTAGATAAAAAGTAACAAAATAAACAGTTTTACAGCAATATTAAGGTTGTTTCTAAAAGCACTCATATCTTCCCCCAATTATTTAAAGCTAAAACATATAATATAGATAATTCATCTATCAGTTTATATCCATTAAACACCTTAAACAAACGTATAAATTTAAAAATTTTATACCCCGTGAAACACAAACACTATCTTACATTTTATATATTTGTAAGAGAAAAAAATTAACATATATATTTAAACCGAAAATAAAAATATCATCATGGAATTACTCAAACAGATAATCGAAAGAGCTAAGGCTAATAAACAGCGTATCGTTTTGCCTGAAGGTACTGAAGAGCGTACAATAAAAGCAGCTGATCAACTGATCGCTGACAATGTAGCCGACATAACCCTTATCGGGAATAAAGCTGAAATCGAAAAAATAGCTGCCGGTTTCGGTTTAAAAAACATTGCTAAGGCAGAGATTCTTGATCCGGCAAACTACGATAAAAAAGAAGATTATACCAATTTGTTGTTTGAGTTACGTAAGGCAAAAGGTATGACGCTTGAACAAGCCTCTAAACTTGCCGAAGACCCATTGTATATCGGATGTTTGATGATCAAAAACGGTGATGCTGACGGCGAAATCGCTGGTGCCCGCAACACGACCGGCAATGTATTGCGTCCCGCACTGCAAATCATTAAAACAGCACCGGGCATAAGCGTGGTTTCCGGAGCATTTCTGATGTTCACACAAGCCAAGGAATACGGCAAAGACGGATTGCTTGTATTTGCCGACTGTGCGGTAACTCCAGACCCATCGGCTGCTCAACTTGCCGAGATAGCGGTTGCATCGGGACATACTGCCCGTGCACTCGTGGGTGAAGAACCGCAAGTAGCGATGCTTAGCTTTTCAACCAAAGGCAGTGCAAAACACGAAATGGTTGACAAGGTAGTGGAAGCTACTAAAATAGCTCAACAATTAGACCCGACAATGAATATTGACGGCGAATTACAAGCTGATGCAGCATTAGTGCCAAGCGTGGGAGCAAGCAAAGCACCCGGAAGCAAAGTAGCAGGAAAAGCCAATGTGTTGGTATTTCCGTCCCTTGAAGTTGGTAATATAGCCTACAAACTGGTTCAACGTCTTGGCGGAGCCGAAGCAGTAGGTCCAATTCTTCAGGGAATGGCAGCACCTGTTAACGACTTGTCGCGCGGTTGTTCAGTCACAGACGTTTACAACATGGTAGCAATAGCTGCAAATCAGGCTATCGCCGCTAAAAAGAATAAAAAAAATTAATTATATGGCAGAGATCATCGAACCAATTGAAGCATACGGACTAAGCAGAAAAAACGAAAAAAAATCTCTTTTCTCTAAAATCGGGGTTGTAGGATGCGGTCGTGACGGACGCAGTATCGTGAGCCTTGCTGCACAATCGGGAATGGAAGTTGTTTTTGTCGAAGTTTCCGAAGGACGCATTAAAGACGCTTTAGAGGATATAGGACAAGGCCTTGATACTAAAATCGAGAACTGGGGCTTAACCCAATCGGAGAAAAAAGGAATCATGGGGCGTATCACCGGCACACTTGATTATAACGATCTTAAAAATTGTGATTTGGTAATTGAGTGTATTCGGTATGAAGCTAATGGTGAACGAAGCACAGAACTAAGAAAAGAAGTGTTTCAGAAACTGGAAGAAATACTTTCTACCGACGCTATCATAGCTACTAACGCCACAACTGTTATTATCAGCGAACTGGCAGCCGTACTTAAACATAAAGAACGTTGTGTCAGCCTGCATTTTCCAATCGGTCATCCCGATGCGAAATTACTTGAGGTAGTGCGTGGAACATTCACATCGCCCGAAGTAATGAAAAAAATAGTTCTTTTTTCCAAACTCATCAAATACACATTGATAGAAGTACATGAGAGCAGCGGTTTGGTAAGCATGCGCCTCATGGTAACGATGCTCAATGAAGCTTGCCAAATATGGATGGAGAACGTGGCAGATATGGAAGCCATCGACAAAGAATTTACAATCATTTACGGTCAACGTTATGGTATTTTTGAATTGGCTGACATCATCGGCATCGAAAAAATAGTTATGCAGATGGAAGACATGTTCCATGACTATGGTGACAAAAAATACAAAGCATCGCCGATATTATGGCGTCTTTACCGCTCGAAACAATACGGACGTACGACCGGAAGCGGATTCTATGTTTATAATGATAAAGGAGAAATAGTCGGTCCGAATAAATTAATATTATCATGAAGATATTAGTCCTGAACTGTGGAAGTTCATCTATAAAATATAAACTGTTTGATATTGAATCCAAACAAGTAATTGCACAAGGTGGAATTGAGAAAATAGGGCTCAAAGGTTCATTTCTTAAATTTCCTTTGCCGAACGGAGATAAAGTGATTCTTGAAGGTGAAATACTTGAGCACCAATCGGGGATTGAATACATCTTGGGAGTACTAACCAGCGAAAAATACGGTGTTATTAAATCGCTCAGCGAAATTGATGCTGTTGGACACAGGGTTGTGCATGGTGGCGAAAAATTCAACAGCAGTGTATTAATTACGGATGAAGTGATAAAAGAGATGGTAGAATGTATTGAGCTTGCTCCATTGCATAATCCACCTAATCTTGCCGGTATATATGCTGTTCGCGAATTGATGGGTAATATCCCACAAGTCGGAGTTTTCGACACAGCATTCCATCAGACAATGCCTGCGCAATCATATATGTACGGTATATCATATTCTCTCTACGAGAAATATGCAATCCGAAGATATGGTTTTCACGGTACAAGTCACAGATATGTTTCACGTAAGGCATGTGAGATATTGGGTGTACCCTATGAAAAGCAGCGCATAATAACTGCTCACATCGGTAACGGAGGTTCGCTAACAGCCATAAAAGATGGTAAATCATTCGATACTTCGATGGGAATGACACCTGTTGAAGGATTGCTTATGGGAACACGTTCGGGCGACATCGATGCTGGAGTAATATCTTTCATCATGGAAAAGGAAAATATAGGCACTCAAGCAATTTCAACTTTGGTCAACAAACACAGCGGATTGTTGGGCATATCGGGGGTATCATCCGACATGCGCGAAATCAAAGAAGCTATAGCCAATGGGAACAAGCGCGCGCAACTCGCCGCTGATATTTTCAATTACAGAATAAAGAAATATATCGGGTCATATGCTGCAGCTTTGGGTGGAGTAGATATACTCGTCTTCACTGGTGGTATTGGCGAAAACAATATTCCGACCAGAGAGGCTGCTTGTACCGGGCTTGAATTTATGGGTATTGAGATTGACAAAGAAAAGAATAATCAAGCACAGGGTGTTGAAGCAATAATCAGCACTGATTCATCTAAGACTACAATCATGGTGGTTCCGACTGATGAAGAATATATGATTGCTTGGGACACTAAAGAGATTGTCAGCAAAAAAAATTAATATTTAGCAGATGATAAAAAAACACGTTTCTTATTCGGAATCGTGTTTTTTTATTTTGTTGAAATTCTTCATTGAAGAATTCTTCATTTTTTTATTCATTTCAGTGTTTATTTGTTCCACCTGCTGAAGATCGGCATCTGCATTTTGTTTATCACCCATTAGGCTATATAATTCAGCCCGCTTTTGCAAGATATAAGCATTAAAACTATCTTTAGTCAATATTGTATTATATTGCAGCATGGCACTATCCATCGCCTTCTTTTTCTTATATAATTCGGCCTTTAATAAATAACCGTCCCAATTTAAGGTATCCATAGATATAGCCTTCGTGTAATAGGCATTTGCATTATCATATTTATCCATAGAAGTGTACAATGTGCCTAATTTTAATATTGCATCTATCTTATAAGTCGGATTCAGCGAAACTACCTTTTTGAAATCGGTCAAAGCCTTTTCATACTGATTTCCGCATTCATAGACCAAACCTCTGTTATAATAAGCATCGGAATAGTTATCTCTCAAAGATATTGCCTTGCTGTAATCTTTTTCGGCACATTCTAAAGAATCTGCCAACTGATATGCACATCCTCTATTATAATAAGCCACGGCGTTGGCAGGATTCATTATGACTGGTTTTGAAAGGATTTGCACAGCTTTTATGTAGTCTCCAAGAATATAATATTCATTTCCAATACTATAATAAACTTCGGTCAACAAAAGATTACGTTTTCGCTGACTGAAAATATCTTTATCGTGTTCAACCTGCCCGATTAGTGTATCGAAAGCTACAATGCGCTGTTCGGGACGTGAAATGCTGTCTAAAATAACATGAATTTGTGCTCTGAAATAGTTTAGCCGAGAGTCTTGCTTAATTTCCTTATCAAAAAGACAAGAATTTCCTAATAATATAACTGGCAGTAAAATTAAGAGAAGTTTTAAGAAACGTCTATTAGTTCTAAACATATATTTGTTTTCTTTGTGCTATTAGTTATAGCAAATATATAAAAAAGAAATCAGATTTAACCCTCTTCCTAAAGTATTGAATAAGAATTACATGATTAAACTGTTAATTTATTTTAGTTAAAAACTATCAGTTTATTTTCTACATATTGTGGAGAATTGACACCACTTGCAAGGTTCGCCTGTTTGTGTTTGAACGAAAGGAATTTGAGGTTCGAAAATCTCGTCAAGACATGAATCAAACCGCTCTTTGAAATCTTCTCTGAACATTGCAAAATCCGAAACGGTTTCTGTATCTCTATAATTGCGTTGTTTTATAATAGGGTCAAAATTATTTCCAAACAATTCGCGCAAATAATAGATCCCGGGAGTAACTACTTCATTCGGGCATTCGTACAAATACAAATGGGCATACATGAAAACCTGCATTACGGCTTTTGGACGATTTTTCAATTGTTTATCAAACAATTCTTCTATCGTTTTGAAGTGCATATCGCCTCTACCGGTTTTGTAGTCTATTATTCGTGTCTTGCCTTTTGTCTTATCAACACGATCTATAAATCCTTTTAGAGAGATTGTTCTCCCCGACGGAAGGGGATAATCCTTAACTATTTTTTTTTCAGACTTCACGTAAATAAATGGTGTCTGCTTTCGGTCTATGAGCAGAACTTGTTTAACGTATTTACGTATAACCTCACCGGCAAGAAAATTTCGCCCTGTGAGCTTGCGTACTTTATCTGTATTAAAAAAATTATCTGTGAACGACTGTTCTATAAAACGTGTAAGGGATTCATCGTCATTTTCAATCTTGTGTAGCAAATCGGCGGTTACCATTTTTCCTTCCAAGGGGTTATAGATAGACTCCATGACTGAATGGAAAATCGTTCCGAAAGTACTTGCTTCAATGCCTTCCGAGACTTCGTCCGCTTCGTCCATTCCTTCTACGACCGAAAAATAAAACTGCAATGGGCAATTTAGATATGTATTGATAGCGCTTGCAGAAAGTGATTTGCCGCCAGTGGGAGTAAACATATTCATTTTCTCCATAATCTGAGGCGTTTTTTTTACAACTATCGGTGGACTGTCGCTGGTAGAAACTTTATAGACCGCAAGTTTTTCTGTTATATCAAAACTATCAGGATATAAATATTTTATTTGGTTAAAATACCTGCTTACTTCGCCCGTCTGAAGTCCTTCGGTACGTGTATCGTAGAGTAAGAATATGCGTCGGGCACGATTTATAAGCCGATAGAAATGATAGGCAAATATACTATCCTGATGTTCGTAAGTGGGCAGTTCGAAACCACGTCGAAGATTGTAAGGTATGAACGAATTTGAAGTTTTTTTGGTTGGGAATATGCCTTCATTCATAGACAAAATAATAAGATTTTCAAAATCCAATGCCCGTGTTTCAAGAACCCCCATTATCTGTAATCCGGCTAAGGGTTCGCCACTGAATGATACACTTGTAGAAGTAACATGTTTTTTTAATAATTTCAAATACGTGTCGATACTCATTTCAGCAAAAACGCCCTGTAATGCACCTTCGAGTTTATTTACTGTTTTGTAATATTCTACTATAAATTCGCTTTCTATATCGTAAGACAGAGAGTCAGCTTTGATCTGCGAATCCGTATTATTGTCGGAAAGTGATAAATTAATTTTACTCAATACCGATTTAAGTAATGCTCCCAAATCTTTATAGTCCTTGACTGAATTGAAGATTAAGTTCAGCAACGGATGTATTTTCAGTTCTTCAGCGGGAATAACTATTTTATTATATTTTATGATATTTTGGGCAAGCGCATCGGCTTTTGTTCCAACGATAGATTGCACATATCGATGGCTTAGGATTGGTAAAACATTTCGGTAATAAAATGAGTTGTCATACTGATTTCTGTAAGCATGACGGTGCAACTCCGACACCATATCTATAAATCCACTCACCGGGGTATTTGACAAGTTATACCCCATCGTTACGTTTACCTTATCAATTTCTTCAGGTATTGAATAGAGTATTGGCAGAAGCGCATTTTCGTCAGGCAGAATTATAGCTGTATTTATAGCTTTTTCGGCAGACAGGCTTTTGTCTGCCATTAATGTTTTCAAAATAGTATGCACATACTTGCCCTGCCCTACCAAGGATGGAATACCAATAATTTCGAGAGAGGGTTTTTCGAGCAACTGATCTTCAGGCATCAAGCTCAATTGAGATGGAAATAAGGTTTTGTTTTTACCGATAAAAAAAGAAGCCTTGTTGCTACCGTCTTGCACCAGTGGTGATGAATAATCGAAATAAAAATCCGCAATACCACGTTTCTGCAAATAACGTAATAATATTTCCTCCGATTTGCTATGTCCATTCAGTCCCACAAAGACAATTTTCTCAAATCCTTCCGCAAAATCTTCG
The DNA here is from genome assembly GCA_945273835.1 of uncultured Dysgonomonas sp. Lineage (GTDB taxonomy): Bacteria > Bacteroidota > Bacteroidia > Bacteroidales > Dysgonomonadaceae > Dysgonomonas. The sequence continues at coordinate 28,421 of CALYPL010000001.1, forward strand.
TTACGGGAAGCCATTTCAGCTACATCCCTGAATATCATGCCTTCATAAGCAAGATCTTTATCAGCCAAACGTTTGCGAAGTTCTGTATAAAGATGGAATAGAACTTCCCACATCTTCAGAAAGTTTTCTTTCTTTTCATTCGAGCCCACAGGCAAGAAACTTGACCAGAAACGCTGTATGGCTGCTATCTGTTCAGCCGACAAATAACTGTATTCATCTTCAAGCTCACGCAAATCATAGATATTTCTGAACAATTGACTTGCATCAGCCATATATTTATCAACGTCATCAAAATCGTTGAGCAACATATCACCCCAATAATAAAACTCGTCAAAAGTTTCTTCGCTCGAACTTACACTCTTATAAATATCATAGAGATGAAATAACAGTTCAATATTATCCGCTTTCTTATATTTACCTAATTTTACGAACAGATCGGAAATAGTAAGAATAGCAGGAGAGAAAATAGGTCGATTAGCAACACGCGACAGATATTGCTGGAAAAACAGCCCTGCTCTTCGGTTCGGAAAAACGAAAGTAAAACGACTTACTGCTAACCCGTAAGTCTTATATAAAGACTGTGCCACGTTCTGAAGAAAAGGTATCATCTATTCGCTCTTAATTCTGATACAAAGTAATAAAATAAAAAGAAATTCAAGTATGATTCACGTCAAACTGTATTCGCAAGATCATCTTTACAAGAGAAATCTCACAAAATTTATACTTTGGTACTCAAATAATTAAAAAAATCTTTTGATGGATTTTGCCTTCGATAAAACTAAAGAATTTAAAGGTTGTCAAAAGATTATATTCTATAATAAATCTTATCTTTGTATAAGAAGGATTTAAAAATAATGGTATGAAATATCTTAATATTTTCATTTTAGCTTTACTTTCACTAACAAGTTTATCTGCACAAGTGAAAAGCAAACTGCCATATTGGCGCGATATTAAAGTCTTGTCTGTTAACAAGGAAGAGCCTCGTACCACATTTATGACATACAGTAATGAGGCGGATGCGCTTACCGGCAAATACAACAAAAGTGAGTATTATAAATCATTAAATGGCGTTTGGAAATTTTATTTCACCGAAGATCAGAGAGAGTTACCAAATAATATAACGGATCCGTCTGTAGACGCAAGCACATGGAAAGATATAAAAGTTCCGGGCAACTGGGAACTTCAAGGCTTCGGAACACCCATATATGTTAATCATCCTTACGAATGGCAACCACGCAATCCTCAACCTCCTGCATTGCCTGATGCTACCCCTGTTGGGGTTTATCGCACCGAAGTGGAAATACCCGCCGAATGGAAAGGACGTGATATTTATCTAAATATCGGAGGAGCTAAATCCGGCATGTATGTCTATCTTAATGGAAAAGAAGTAGGATATAGCGAAGATTCTAAAAATCCGGCTGAATTTCTTATTAATCCTTATCTCAAAGATGGTAAAAACACAATAGCTCTGAAAATATACCGATGGAGTACCGGAGCATACCTTGAATGTCAGGATTTCTTCCGTATAAGCGGCATAGAACGTGATGTATTCTTATGGTCACAACCTAAAACCGCATTGCATGATTTCACTGTTGTATCTACTCTTGACGATAATTATAAGAACGGTATATTTAAATTGAAAGCTGAGGTTAAAAACCCAACCCCGAATACAATTGTCACTTACCAATTAATAGATAAAACAGGTAAGCAAATACTTTCAGAATCAAAAAAAGTAGACTTAAAATCGTCAGGTGTCGTTTCAGTAGATTTCGAAGCATCTATTAAAGATGTATTAAAATGGACTTCCGAGCATCCGAATCTCTATAAATTAATCATACAAGTACAGGATAACGGTCAGAAAACAGAATATGTGCCTTTCCATGTGGGCTTCAGACGCATAGAAATTAAAGAGAGCGATTATATAATCAACGGCAGAAAACAAAACCTTTTCTATGTCAATGGTCAACCCATCAAACTGAAAGGAACAAACATTCATGAATTAAGCCAATATACAGGACATTATGTGACTACCGAACAAATGCGCCGCAATTTCGAGTTGATGAAACAAAACAACATCAACAGCGTGCGTTTGAGCCACTATCCGCAAGATCGTAAATTCTACGAAATGTGTGATGAATATGGACTTTATGTGTATGACGAAGCCAATATCGAATCGCATGGTATGTATTACAACTTACGTAAAGGAGGTACATTAGGTAATAACCCGGATTGGTTACAGAACCATATATATCGTACACGCAACATGTTTGAGCGCAACAAAAACTATCCATGTGTAACAATCTGGTCGTTGGGCAATGAAGCGGGTAACGGATATAATTTCTATCAGACATACCTTTGGTTAAAAGAGCGTGAAGCAAAACTGATGAACAGACCTGTCAACTACGAACGTGCTCTTTGGGAATGGAACACGGATATGTATGTCCCTCAATATCCATCCACAGACTGGCTTGAAGAAATTGGACAAGCTGGTGCAGATCGCCCGATAGTTCCATCGGAGTATGCTCACGCAATGGGAAATTCGACAGGTGATTTTTATGGACAGTGGAATGCTATTTATAAATATCCTCATTTACAAGGCGGATACATCTGGGAATGGATGGATCACACGCTGTTGGTAAAAAATAAAGATGGTAAAGAATTTCTTGCCTATGGTGGCGACTTTGGCAAAGATCAGCCGTCTGATGGTAATTTTGTAGCCGATGGTATTATCGGTTCAGATCAAAAGCCTCATCCGGCAATGAACGAAGTCAAATACAATCATCAGAACATCGGATTTAAGGAAGTTGATATAGCAGCAGGTAAAGTTGAGATAACCAACCGATTTTACTTCACTAACTTATCTGATTATACGATCAAATACAAAATCATCAAAAACTGGCAGGTTATTAAAGAAGGCGTTTTGAATCTTGACCTTAATCCGCAAGAGAAAAAGGTTGTAACAATTCCTTATCCTTCATTCAAAAATGAATCAAATAACGAGTATTTCTTAAATTTTGAAGTTACTACTAAAAATGCAGAACCACTTGTTCCGGCAGGTTATGTAATAGCATACGATCAGTTCCAGATACAATCCAAAAAAGGTTTGAAAACATCTGATGATAAAGGTCCTAAATTAACGGCTGTTGTTAATAATGATGGATTAGTTACCGTTTCGTCTTCGAAATTGAATTTCGTTTTCGACAGAAAGCAAGGTGCTGTTACCTCATACAAAGTTGATGGTATAGAATATTTCAAGGACGGATTTGGAGTACAGCCAAACTTCTGGCGAGGTCCTACTGACAATGATTATGGAAACGGAGCTCCCAAACGTTTGCAAGTCTGGAAAGAATCGAGCAAAAACTTTAATATTACCGATTGGAATATTGTAAAAAAAGGTGATGACATGATTCTGAAAGCAGATTATCTGTTAGCGGCAGGAAATCACTATATAATGACTTATACAATTAAACCAAGTGGCGTGATTAACGTCTCTGCTCAGTTTACACCATTGATGAAGGAAGCGGAAAAAACCGATAAATCTGAAGCTGAATTGCTCGCTACATATTCTCCTAAGTCAAAAGCTGAAAACAAGGCTAAGAAGAAAATTTTAGAGGTTCCACGTATAGGAGTACGTTTCAGATTACCTGCATCTATGGATAATATTCAATATTTCGGACGTGGTCCGGAAGAAAACTATATCGACCGCCACAAAGGTACATTAGTTGGCTTATATTCCGCTAAGGCATGGGATATGTATTTTCCTTATGCACGCCCTCAAGAAAACGGACACCATACAGACACACGTTGGGTAAGCGCAACACCTGATAAAGGCAACGGATTACTGATTCTGGCTAATGGCAATCCGATTGGTTTTAATGCTTTGCGCAATTCAGTAGAAGACTTTGACAGCGAAGAGTCTAACGCTCCTTATCAATGGGAAAATAAGTCAGCGCAAGAAATCGCAGCGAGAGATAATGCCAAAGCAAAAAATGTTTTACCAAAACAAACACATGCTATAGATATTACTCCTCGTAATTTTGTAGAAATATGCGTTGATTGGAAACAACAGGGTGTTGCAGGCTTCGATAGTTGGGGTGCAAGACCTATACCTGAAGCTACTATCTATGCTGACGAAACCTATACCCTGCAATTCTCACTTATCCCTGTAAGTAATCAACAAGACGCTCAAAGCAAGTCTAAGTTTACTTACTAAAAGTTATAAGATACGATATAAATAAAGCCGCCTCACTTGGTGATTATATAGTAAGGCGGCTTTTATATGAAACAGGATTTAGATTTATATTTTCGTTTAGATGCGGAAAAATCGCAATGATATTACTTTTAAACAAATATTATTCTGCTCCCCGAAATTTAATTCAGGCGTTTAGGGATTGTCAAGATTGATGAAAAAATATTTAAAAATATAAGAGAATTAACGAGATGCTAATATTTCTTTGATTGTGGAAATAATGGTTTGAGCATCCTCTTTATTTGTATCTACGGAAGTACTACCATTTCCATAAGGCTCATACCGATCTGCTTTAGTTACTGAGAAAAGACCGACGACTGATGTTTGCGAAGCACTTGCAAGATGCATAACACCACAATCACCACTCACAATGATATGGGTATTAGCCATAACTGCACACATTTCCCTAACATCGCGACTATAATATGCAGGAGCAGCAAAATCAATTTGCGATACATTCTCTATCGGCAGAACTTCCATAATATCATATGTATCGGCAAACTCCGAAATCATATACTGATAAAGTTTTTTCCACCATTCTGATGAATAACATTTTGCACCTGTTGCAAAAGTATAAATACCGATTACAGGCTTATCGCCTGAAACGATGGTATTCATTATATTCTTACCATTCAGAATTTCGGCATCTGACAGTTTTAAATTAAGTGTCGGCATCGGCTCATTGATTTTTATATCGAAACCCGATTGTATCAAGAAATTACGCAGGTTGTAGACAGGGAATTTAGCCAGATGGTAATAATCATTGAATTGCTTTGCAAGCTGTTCAACCTCATCATTATAAAATTTCACTTTCGATCTTGAGATACGTGTAGAAAGTCTGCCCGAAGAAGAATTATTTGTGGTATTAATAACCAAATCGTAATGCACTTTTCTCAAATCCAACCATACCGAAAGGTATTTAAACAGCTCTTTAAATGGCTTTTTGGGCAAAGAGATGATCCGATCAACACTTGAGTAATTAGAAAATAATATCGGAGCTGCTCCGCCTCTGACAAATAAGTCTATTTTACAATCCGGAAAACGAGTTTCGAGCTCTTGTATTAAAGGGGTCACCAACACCTGATTTCCTAATCGGCTGTTAGGTCTTGAAACCAAGATTCGTTCAATTTTCGGTAATTCGTTGCCGGCAGCTAATGAAGAACTCTGTTTGCCGATATTTCGTGTAAGACCGTGCATGACGGCCATTCTAATTTTATTGATACGGCTCTTAAAAGTCATATAATAGTCAGAAAATTATTAAAAAATTTAAATTATACACAAATTTAATCAACTATTATATACAATACGATATATACGATCTTTTATTTCGCCAAAGTCGTCATTTAAATCAATGTCACCTATCGACATCAACTTCATTGGTATCGGATTATCCCCGTCATGGTAAGCGGGCTGCAAATAGGGTATATCGTCCCAAAGCTTATATCCCAGACGCTGATAAAAACCAATTCTTCTTTCTGAAAGAATAGTCGTAGGCAGCTCAACCTCAAGAATAACAGGTTTATTTACTTTCTTCATAAACAGGTTCATAACCTTGCCTCCGATACCATTGTTTCGTGCCTCGGGAGCAATAGCAAAATGTTCAGCAAAGATAAAATCAACCAGATCCCAATATGTCAGAAAACCGACAGGTTTACCGTTCTTTACAACTAAATCAATTGTATAGTCGGGATTATTATTCCAGAAATCCGTTGAAGTAGACCCGAAACGTCTTTCACTTCGAGGAAAAGACTCAATATTTAAATTTTCCACAAAGTCTTTCTCAACAGTACTGGACAAATCCAGTTTTCTTAATTCCATTGTAACCATTTATAAATTCTCCTTCAAATAAATACCAAATATCTGATGGCAAAAGCCTTACTCCGAAGATACAAAAATATTCATAAAACCTCATCCGATAATACAACGCAGTTTTCATAAATCAGGAGAAAACTTTGGTTGAAGCATGCAGTAAAGTACATCACTGATGCAGAGTTCAAATAGGGGATAAAAAATTGTTCTTTAATATAAAAGCAATTCTGAAATTATTATTCAAAGCAATTATATCAATTGATTTCAAAGACTTACATAGCAGACTGATTAATGCGACAACATACATTCATTCAACAATCAAAGATTGTTTTTTTTATGGAAAAACATTATTTTTGGCACATAAACTAAAAATTTAGCCTAATGATATTTCGATTCCTTTTATTATCGGACGAAGTGGACAACTTCAAACGTGAGATTCAAATAGATGCGGATGATACGTTCTTCAATCTGCACAAAGCTATCCTGAAATCTGTGAACTATAAAGACGGAGAAATGTCATCTTTCTTTATTTGCAACGATGATTGGGAAAAAGAAAAGGAGATAACGCTTGTGGAAATGGATACAACTTCTGAGGAAGACTCTTACACCATGGAAGGCTCTGTTCTTAATGACTTCTTGGAAGATGAACGCCAAAAACTGATGTATGTATTCGATTATTTAACTGAACGTGCATTCTTCATGGAACTGCGTGAAATCATCACCGGCAAAGTCCTTAAAGAACCTATATGCACGAAATCAGTAGGAGAACCACCTCTACAATATGTAGAAACTGAAACTATCGACCTTTCAACTCCAACGATTGAAACAGGCGAAAACTTTTATGGAGACGAAAGATTTGATATAGAAGAACTGGATGCTGAAGGTTTTGACGGATTGAATAACGAGCCTTTGCCAAACGAGGAATAAAACGGATGAAACAGCTGATTGTACTTGTTGGTCCTACAGGCGTAGGCAAGACAAATTTAAGCCTGAATTTAGCTAACAAGTATAATTGCTCCATAGTTTCAGCTGACTCACGACAATTTTATCGTGGTCTTGAAATAGGAACGGCTGCCCCTTCAAAATCGCAGCTTGCTCAGGTAAAACATTATTTTGTAGGTATGCTTGACACTGAAGAGTATTATAGTGTCAGCAAATTTGAAGAAGATGCATTAAGTGTTATTGCTGATGAGCATAAAACAAATGATATTGTTATAGCCGCAGGGGGATCCATGTTGTATATTGACGCATTATGCAATGGAATCGATCAATTACCGACTATTGACGAAACCCTTCGTAAAGAACTATACGACCAATATCAGACATCAGGCATTGAACCCATCAGAGCACAATTAAAGCTACTCGATCCTGTATTCTACGATCAGGTAGATCTGAAAAACCATAAAAGGGTAATTCATGCTTTAGAAATCTGCCTGATGGCTGGTAAACCATACTCCTCACTAAGAACCAATAAGCGCAAAACACGCCCTTTTAATATTATCAAAATCGGATTGATGCGTGAGCGGTCTGAATTATATGAACGAATAAATAAACGGGTTGACACAATGATGAGCGAAGGGTTACTTAATGAAGCCCGCCTTCAATACCCGCAACGCCACCTCAACTCCCTCAATACTGTTGGCTATAAAGAACTCTTTAATTATATTGATGGGGCATGGACTCTTGATTTTGCAATTGAAAAGATAAAACAAAATACCCGCATATACTCACGGAAACAAATGACTTGGTTTAAGCGTGATAATGAAATAAACTGGATTGACTTGTCAGTCAACAACGATGCTGAAGCTCTTGATAAAATTTGTAGAATAGTAGATAATTTCTCATTGGACAATATTTAAACCAGATCATCCCGATAATTGTGCCAGAAATAACTAAATTAGTGAGCCGAATGAATAAATTCGCCCGATTCTTGAAAACAAGAGCTCTGATATATTTGTTAAATAAGTAGATGTTTAATAGTTAATATTTAAGATTATGAGTAAAACAGGAACAAACTTACTATTTTTAGCCGTTGGTGCTGCTTTAGGTGCTGCAGTAGGTTACATAGCCGCTTCTGACAAAAAAGAAGAATGGCTAAAAAATATAAACGATCTGATCGTTAAAGGTAAAGAATATGCACGCAACGCAGCCAGTCAAGGTTGCGATGAAGCTGAAGCAGTATTGAATAAAGGTAAAAAATTAGCTTCAGCTGCAGTAGAAAAAGGTAAAAGCAAAATTGAAGACTTGCAAGATTCCGTAAATGGGTGATTTTGATAGACAAGCAAATCTGAGAGAATTACTCGATGAATTAAGAGTAGAACTGTCAGGCTATATGACTTATAGGCTCAGGTTGTTCAAGCTTGATGCCTTTGAAAAAGGAGGAATAGCTTTATCTTACCTTGTTTATGGCCTGATAGTTTTTATATTATTCTTGATTATACTATTTTTCCTTCTCTTCGGGATAGCATTTCTTATAGGCGATATCATGGGCAACAATTCGGTTGGTTTCGGCATCCTGTTTTTAGCATCCGCACTGGTTCTTATTATTGTTGTTGCAATGAAAAAGAGAATACGTCGAGCCGTACTCATGAAGGCAATATCATTAATGCGCAAAATAGACTCTAATGAAGAAGAATGAGATTACTCCGTTAGACGAGTTACGCAAAGAAAAAGCATTGCTCAAAGCCCAGTGTACAAAACAAGAAGAACAATTGTTGCAATATTGGGAGTATGTAAATGAGAATATTGGATATATCTTAATCAACGGATTGGTTGATGCTTTTAAACGCAAAATAGGAATAAGCAAAGATTCATCGAGGAAAACGAAAGGCGAACCTCAAGAAACAGGCTCTTCGGTATTGAATGGGTTGATGAGTAACTTGAAAGGAAACTGGCAAAATATCTATCCAATGATTTGGGAAATAGCACAACCTTTTCTTTGGGATTTTGCACTGAAGAAATTCAAATCCCTTTTCAAGTCAAAAAAGAAGCGATCAAGATATTATGACGATGATGAAGATTAAGAATATATGTCTTAATCTTCTTTTTTTATCCCTTTACGCTTACCTGCAAACAAATCATAACAGCGAAACTCACAATCGAGCGAACCATTTTTCAATGGTATCTTTGCCGAATGTTTTAACCCCAATCGTCCGAAACACTCTTTACGATGGCTCAATATCCATGCTTTATATCCCGGAAAAACATGCTTTAGCCTTTCGCCAATAGCTTCGTACAACTTATCGATATTTTCTGGTTTCAAACGTTCTCCGTATGGAGGGTTGAAAATGAGCATACCTCCTTCAGCAGGAGCCTCTTTATAATCTTCGATCGGCATTACTTTAAGATCAATATATTGGCTCATCCCTGCGCTTTTAATATTGCTGCGAGCTATTTCAACGGCTTCATTTGAGATATCTGAACCATAGATTTTGAAGTTAAACTGCCGTTCATTGCTATCATCGTTATAAATCGACTCAAAAAGATCTTGGTTGAAATTTTTCCATTTTTCAAACGCAAAGCTCTTTCGGTATATACCCGGAGGTGTATTTGTTGCGATAAGGGCGGCTTCAATCAACAATGTCCCCGAACCGCACATCGGATCTACAAAATTTGATTCTCCATGCCAACCTGATTTTAAAATCATACCTGCCGCCAACACTTCATTCAACGGAGCTTCGGTTTGTGCAACACGGTACCCTCGTTTGTGCAATGACTCTCCGGAACTGTCGAACGACAAGGTACATGTGTTTTGTGCGATATGGAAGTTGATAAGTAAATCGGGGTTATCAATATTCACGGAAGGACGTTCGCCCGAACGTTGCATGAAATAATCCACAATGGCATCTTTGACACGATAAGCGACAAACTTTGAATGATTGAAAACATCAGAAAAGGTTACTGCATCAATCGCAAACGTACTATCCACTGAAAGATGCTCAGCCCAGTTCATAGCCTTTATCTTTTTATAAATATCATCCGTATTACGGGCGTTGAATGAATAAACGGGTCTTAAAATGCGTAAGGCTGTACGACAACATACGTTTGCACGATACATCAAAGTCAAATCGCCTGTAAATGAAACCATTCTTTTACCAATCTCCAGATTATTAGCTCCTAAAGCAATCAGCTCCCCGGCTAACACATCTTCGAGCCCCATCATGGTCTTGGCTATCATCTTAAACTCTTTATTCAATCCTCTCATAAATAAAATTTATTGGCTAAAAAAGTAACAAAGTAAACATATTTACTCCTGTTTTTTGTTATGCGAGAAAGAATGATGTTTAATAGTTCTTTCGCATAATAACGTATAGATAAATACAGGCAATATTCTTATACAGCTTAAGCCTGAATTAACTTTTATGATTACTGAAATTGTGAAAAAATCTTTTCAAGGCTGTATTCATCGGCAATCATCACATCACGTGGCTTGCTGCCTTGTGTCGGACCAACAATGCCTGCTGCTTCCAACTGATCCATCAATCGACCTGCCCGATTATATCCGATTGAGAATTTACGTTGAATGAGGGATGTAGAACCTTGCTGATGGACTACAATGAGACGAGCGGCTTCTTCAAACAGCGGATCACGATCACTGAGATCAACGCCACCTATTTTTTCTTCACTACTATCGCCTACGTATTCGGGCAATTCAAAGGCGTGAGAATACCCTTGTTGTTTACCTATATAATCTGCAATGCCTTCAACTTCCGGTGTATCTACAAATGCACATTGTATACGAATCAAGTCACTGCCTTGAGAAAATAGCATATCGCCTCGTCCGATCAACTGATTTGCTCCTGACATATCCAGAATAGTACGTGAGTCTATCTGCGAAGTCACACGGAAAGCCATACGAGCCGGGAAGTTAGCTTTAATTGTACCTGTAATGATATTTGTAGTTGGTCTTTGTGTAGCTATAACCATATGCATACCTACTGCACGGGCTTTTTGCGCAATACGTGCAATAGGCATTTCAATTTCCTTACCTGCCGTCATAATTAAGTCTCCGAACTCGTCAATCACAATCACAAGATAAGGCAGAAAACGGTGTCCTTTCAACGGATTGAGGCGGCGTTTCTTAAACTTCTCATTATATTCTTTAATATTACGTACATTGGCATTCATCAACAACTCATAACGGTCATCCATCTCTTTAGTCAATGAATTGAGCGTTTGCGTAACTTTACTTACATCCGTAATAATGGCTTTGTCTGCATCTGGCAGTTTAGCCAAATAATGTTTCTCGATGCGTGAGTAGATATTAAATTCAACCATCTTAGGGTCAACAAGCACCATCTTCATCTCAGCAGGATGCTTTTTATACAGCAAGGATGTAATTATGGCATTCAGTCCGACTGATTTACCCTGCCCGGTTGCTCCTGCCACAAGCAGGTGAGGCATTTTGCACAGATCGAACATAAACACTTCGTTTGTAATCGTACGTCCTAAGGCTACCGGCAAATCGTAAGTACATTCCTGAAAACGCTTCGATGCGATAACGGATTGCATTGAAACTATCTGTGGGTCTTTGTTCGGAACTTCGATCCCAATGGTTCCTTTTCCCGGCATCGGAGCGATTATACGGATACCTAATGCCGAAAGACTCAGGGCTATATCATCTTCCAGGTTACGTATTTTAGAAATACGTACTCCTGCTTTAGGTACAATTTCATATAACGTTATTGTCGGACCGACTGTTGCCTTTATTGAGGTAATCTCAATACCATAATTGAGTAAGGTAGTTGTGATCTTATTTTTATTCATGTTTTGTTCTTCCATATCAACACCCTTGCCGCCTGTGTCGTAGACACGCAACAAATCGGTCGTTGGAAATTCAAAATGCGACAGATCCAAAGTAGGATCATATTCTTCCATCATTTCTTCGCCCGAATCCTCTTCAGTTTCCGAAACATCTTCTTCTGAATCTTTCGAGTCACTTATTTGCACAGACTTTGTTGATGGCACATATACTTCTTCTTCAGGAATCACAATCTCAAAACCGTCATCAACTTTCATGGTTTCCTCATTAGCCGGTTTTGCTATAAAACCATTATCGTCCGACAGATCATCAGCTTCAGCGATGGGATCAGAAGCATAAGTTTCTTCCACGTGCTTATGGGAAAAAGGGTTTTTAATTCTGCCAAACAAGGATTGCTTAGCCTGCTCCGGCTCTGCTTCAGACTCCTCATTATAATCCGAATCATCAAACTCGCTTTCATTTGTGTCCTCAGGCTCTCCGTTAGAATTGCTATTATTAAATGGTTTTCCGAAAATTTTTCTGAAAAATTCTATCGAAGTTTGTTTTACTATAACCATGAAAATAATGAACAGCAAAACGATAGCCAGTATCACTCCAAATATACCAATCGAATTTTCAAGCAGACTTTCAACTTCCATGCCGTGAGAGCCACCCCAAACAATATAGCTGTCGTTAAATAAACGTGACAGAAGAAACGAACTTGTGATTGAACCCCAAATCAACCCAAATGCGGATAATATGAAAGCTTTGATTAGTGAAATGTCAACAACTCTTATCAACTTTAATCCCACTGTGATCAGAAAAATAGGAATAATCAATGAGAATATGCCGAACCACTCATTTATAAATTTTTCGGCTGCAAAAGCACCTATCACACCGGTCCAATTGGCAATAATTTGCTTCTGCGAAACCAATTCGAAAAAAGACTTGTTCAATACCTTACTTTGGTCTATAGCTCCTGTGAAAAAGAATGATATTTCACCTAATAGGATGTATAAACCAATGAAAATGATACATACTCCAAAAATAAACCGGGGGCGATCTTTCTTGATCATCACCAGGATTTCGGATAATTTATTTTGTTTTTTTTTAACTGATTTCTTTTTTGCCATACGATTTATAATACAGGAAAACGCTTCATGTAAAGACACAAAGATAACAGTTTTTCATGAAGGATAGGTTTATACAATCCTTTAAGTTGACCTTTGAACAGTAAAAACATGCAGCATTTAGCTTATTAAAAACGCAATCCCCGAAAATAGTTTTTCACCTCATTATAAAACACTTATAGGCAACCATAAATTTTAAATCCAAAAATTAAAGCAAAAAACTCCCTTTTGTTTTATATATTTGTTCTTTGTTGCATACAAAATATATCATGCAAGTTTTACATGGCTTAAATTATGGACCAACAGAGCGAATTATCTGTATTAAACAAAGTAAACTTTCCGTCCGATCTTAAAAACTTGAGTTTGGAGGAATTAGAAACTTTATGTGCAGACCTTCGGAAATATATTATAGATGAGCTTAGCGCAAATCCGGGACACTTTGCTTCCAGCTTAGGGACGGTGGAACTGACCGTGGCTTTACACTATCTTTACAACACACCGTATGACAAAATTGTATGGGATGTAGGTCATCAGGCATACAGTCATAAATTACTTACCGGACGCAAAGACAAATTTCACACCAATCGACAATTTGGCGGGTTATCCGGCTTTCCTAATCCTGAAGAAAGTGAATATGACGCATTTATCGCAGGGCATGCTTCTAACTCAATCTCGGCGGCACTGGGTATAGCTGTTGCCTCTCAACTAAAAAACGAAAACCGCCACGTGGTGGCTGTTATCGGCGACGGATCAATGACCGGCGGTTTAGCATACGAAGGGCTTAACAATGCCAATTCGCAACCTAACGACCTGCTCATTATCCTTAATGACAATGACATGGCGATTGATGACAATGTAGGAGGCTTGCGAGACTACCTCGTAAAAATGACAACTTCGGCCACTTACAATCGTGTCAGATACGATGTGTATCAGAAATTTAAAAAAGGAAATCTCATTACTGAGAAAGGTAAAAATTTCATACTCCGGTTCAACAATAGCCTGAAATCTCTGCTTACAAAGCAACAAAACTTGTTTGAAGGCTTCAACATACGTTATTTCGGTCCGATTGACGGCAATGACCTGCATGCGGTTTTAAGGGTACTTCGGAATATAAAAGACTTAAAAGGTCCTAAATTATTGCACCTTCATACTGTAAAAGGTAAAGGATTTAAGCCTGCCGAGTTATCGGCGACCGAATGGCATGCTCCCGGGAAATTCAATAAAGAGACCGGGCAAAGAATTATTGTTAGGAACAAGGAGCAACCTCTGCCTTACCAAGATATTTTCGGACACACGCTTGTTGAAATGGCCGAAAAAGACAGTCGGATAGTCGGAGTTACTCCCGCCATGCCAACAGGCTGTTCAATGACGTATATGATAAAGGCATTTCCAGAAAGAGCTTTTGATGTCGGTATCGCCGAAGCTCACGCCGTGACATTTTCTGCGGGTATGGCATCGGACGGATTGGTCCCCTTTTGCAACATATATTCATCCTTTATGCAACGAGCCTATGACCAAGTGATACATGATGTTGCTCTACAAAAGCAACACATCGTTTTATGTCTTGATCGCGCAGGATTGGTGGGCGAAGATGGTCCGACACATCATGGTGTTTTTGACTTGGCTTATATGCGCCCGATACCGAATCTTATAATTGCATCTCCATATAACGAGCATTATCTCCGTCACCTTATGTATACGGCTGTTTACGAAAACGACGGTCCATTTGTTATACGGTATCCGAGAGGACAAGGCGAGCTGACATACTGGGATGTGGAAATGAAGGCACTTCCGATAGGTCAGGGTCGCAAGCTGAAAGACGGTAATGAATTGGCTGTCCTTACCATCGGTCCGATTGGCAACACTGCTTCTAAAGCGATTGACCTGCTCGAAGAGAAAGGTTATTCAATAGCTCTTTATGATATGATATATCTTAAACCTATTGACGAGGATATACTCAATGCTGTTGCAAAAAAATTCAGTAAGATCATGACCATCGAAAATGGTGTTATCAAAGGAGGCTTGGGAAGTGCGGTTCTCGAATACCTTGCCGATAATGAATACAATAACATCGAGGTTATAAGGGTTGGTATTGAAGATGAATTTATTCCGCACGGACCTATCAAGACTTTAAATCACATGTACGGCCTTGATGTTGAAGGTTTAACAGACCGAATGCTTAAAATTCTTCCGGCAAAGGAGACAAATAAAATATCAATATTGGAAAAAACCGATATACATCAGCAATGAAAGTCATTATCGCGGGAGCAGGGGCTGTTGGCACACATTTGGCAAAATTGTTATCATCAGAGAACGTCGATGTAATCCTGATGGACGAAGACAGGGATAAGCTGAATTTCTCACGTAACAACCTCGAAATAATGACAATGGTGGGTATAGCAACAAGCCTCAGTGATCTGACAGAGGTTAAAGTGAAAGGAACAGACCTTTTCATAGCAGTTACCCCGGATCAGTCTGTTAATATTACGGCTTGTATGCTTGCTGCGAATATGGGAGCAAGAAAAACTTTTGCCCGTATTGATAATTACGAATATTTGTTACCGAAAAACAAGGCTTTCTTTGAGAGATTGGGAATTAACGCAATGGTTTATCCCGAAATGCTTGCGGCTAAAGAAATTGTTTCTGCCTTGAAAAGACCGTGGGCGAGACAATGGATTGAACTGTCAGGAGGTGCTATTATCCTGATGGGCATTAAGATCAGAAAAAACGCTCCTTTAGCAAATAAACATCTTCATGAACTCGGAAGCGAGTTGAAAAAATTTCATATTGTTGCCATCAAGCGTGAAAATATTACCATTATCCCGAATGGTGATGATCAAATTTTACCTGAAGACATTCTATTCTTTACCACTCTTAAAGAATATGTGAACGAAATACCTGCTTTAGCAGGAAAAGAAACATTTGATGTTAAAAACATCATGATAATGGGCGGCAGCCGTATTGCAATACGTACCTGTCAATATCTGCCCGACAGCGCAAATATCAGGCTTCTTGAATCCGACAAAGAAAAATGCCATATACTTTTAGATAAAGTACCTAAAAATGTAACTGTCTATCACGATGATGGTCGAAGTGCTGAAACTCTGATGCAAGAGGGTATTAATAATATGGATGCGTTTGTGGCTGTAACAGGTAATTCCGAAGCCAATATCCTCGCCTGCCTGACAGCAAAACGTTTAGGTGTTAAAAAGACTGTGGCAGAAGTTGAGAATATGGACTACATTTCTGTAGCCGAAAATCTTGGAATAGGCACAATCATAAATAAAAAGCTGATAACGGTCAGCAATATATACAGGTTCTTATTACATGCTGACGTATCGAACATTAAATCCCTGACAATAGCCAATGCTGATGTAGCGGAAATCATAGTAAGTCCAAACTCTAAAATAACAAAGAAAGAAATAAAAGAACTGAACTTTCCTCGCAATATCACGCTTGGAGGATTGATTCGTAATGGAGAACCTATGATGATTGACGGAAACACGGTGGTCGAACCTTATGACAAAGTAGTTGCATTCTGTCTTGAAGACTCTCTGAAAGTTGCCGAAAAATATTTCCGATAACGAATGATGTATAAGTTTAATTACAGGTTTGTATTTAAAACGATTGGCTTTCTGCTCATAACGGAATCATTGTTTATGATGGTTACCACAATTGTATCATTCTATATGTGTGACTCATGCGGAGACGCTCTACTTGTAAGTTCATCTATAACTCTTTCGGGTGGTGTGTTATTACGACTGATCGGAACAGATTATTACGAAAAACCTATCGGAAAACGTGAAAGTTTCCTCGTAGTGGCAATTTCATGGGTCATTCTTTCAGCATTTGGCATGTTACCTTTTTATCTGAGCGGAGTTGTACCCGAAATAAGTGATGCTTATTTTGAGACGATGTCAGGATTTACCACCACTGGAGCATCTATCATAACCAATGTCGACACCGTTCCTCACGGCTTACTTTTCTGGCGAAGCATAACGCAGTGGATCGGAGGAATCGGTATTATAGTATTTGCTCTTGCCGTACTGCCAATCATGGGTGGAAATGCGTCTGTACTCTACGATGCTGAAGCCACGGGCATTACCCATGAGCGCTTTCGTCCACGTGTGTCTCAGGTAGCTAAAAGATTATGGATAACTTACGTATTTATTACATTCATACTCACTCTTCTGCTATGGGCTGGTCCGATGAATCTGTTCGATGCTGTTTGTCATGCTCTCACAACAATGTCAACGGGTGGTTATTCAACCAAACAGGCAAGCATAGCTTACTGGAACTCTTCTTATCTTGAATATGTTCTGAGTATTTTTATGTTTATCGGAGGAGTAAATTTCTCTCTGATTTATTTTTTATTCAGGGGTATACCTAAAAAAATATTCAGAGACGAAGAATTCAGATGGTATGCATGCATCTGTGTGATTTTCACTATCATCATAACGGGAAGTCTATTATATTCCGGACATCTCAAAAATATAGAACATGCCTTTAGAACATCGCTTTTTCATGTAACATCCATTATTACGACAACCGGGTTTATAACCACGAGTTATATGAAATGGGGGGCGTTCTATTTGTTTTTACTTTGTCTGCTTATGCTGTTTTGCGCTTGTGCCGGTTCAACTTCGGGAGGTATAAAAATAGTAAGAATCATTATCTTATTTAAGAATGCGATAAACGAATTTCGCCGTCAAGTACAGCCTAACGCCATGCTCCCCGTACGTCTTAATAATCAGGTTGTTCCTTTTGAAATTGTCACGAAAATACTGGCTTTCATCTTTCTTTATCTTGCTATTCTTATTGTCAGTTTCATTATTCTTTCATTTTCAGGGATGGGTTTTGAAGAGTCAATTGGCGCAGCAATATCATGCATGGGTAATGTAGGACCTGGATTAGGTAAAAACGGGCTTAGTGGTCACTTTGCCGATATACCTACCTTTTGCAAATGGTATTTGTGTTTCATCATGCTTACGGGTCGTCTTGAATTATTTACTGTTTTATCGTTGTTCATTCCTGCTTTTTGGCGCAAATAAAAGTCTAATAGCATCCAAATATCAGCTACCTGATATTATACGTCAAGTATTTTTTAATTTTTACAAGCACATATTATTATACATCATCTGAATAATTTATTCCAATTGATTTCGTACATTTGAATATTAATAAATGTCGTTGAGACAGTAAACACACAATAAAAATTCATTAAATACAATTCTGTATGCGTAAAAAAGCACCTATGAGGGCCAAAAAAGAACGAAAAAAATCAAATATAGATAACTCAATAGCCAATCTGTTCAATAGCAATCCTTCTGAAATATTCAATTATAAACAAGTCGCAGCCAAATTGGGGCTTAAACGACCTGAAGAAAAACAAATTGTTCAGAACATCCTGTATAGCATGGCTGAAGATGGGTTTATAGTTGAAACTGCAAGGGGCAAATATAAATCGAACCAACGGGGTATTTATCTTGAAGGTCGATTCGAGAGACGAAGCAACGGTAAAAATTTCTTTATACCTGAGGGTGAAGATCAAAATCAGAAAATACTTGTGGCTGAGCGCAATTCGGCCCACGCCATGAATGGCGACAGAGTTCGTATCCAAATGCTTGCGCAACGCAAGAATAGAGATCCGGAGGGGACTGTTGCAGAGATACTTGAACGCAAACAAACACAATTTGTCGGCATTTTGAGCGTGCAGAAACACTTTGCCTTTTTAGAGATGGATAGTAAAATACTTGCCAACGACATCTTCATTCCGAAAGATGATTTGAAAGGGGGCAAGACCGGCGATAAGGCTGTAGTGGAAATTGTAGAATGGCCAGACAATGCAAAAAATCCGGTCGGAAAGGTTATAGATATACTTGGTACGGCAGGCGAAAATAATAGTGAAATGTGCGCTATATTGGCTGAATATGGATTGCCTTATAAATATCCTTCTCATATCGAAGCTGCTGCCGAACTTATACCTGAAGAAATAACAAAGGAGGAAATAGCCTTGCGCGAAGACTTCAGACAGACGACTACTTTCACGATCGACCCTCGTGATGCTAAAGATTTTGACGATGCTCTCTCTATAAAACAACTTGCCAACCAGCATTGGGAGGTAGGAGTTCACATAGCTGATGTAACTCATTATGTAAAAGAAGGAGATATCATTGATAAAGAAGGGGAATCACGAGCTACATCCGTTTACCTTGTTGACAGAACCATACCAATGTTGCCTGAAAGGTTAAGTAACGGTTTGTGCTCTCTCCGACCTAACGAAGTTAAATTATGTTACGCTGCGATTTTTGAGGTAGACGATAACGCTGACATTATTAAAAGTCGCATAGCGCGTACAGTTATAAAATCGGATCGAAGATTTACTTACGAAGAAGCTCAAGAGATAATTGAGTCCGGCAAAGGAGATTATTGTGAGGAAGTTCTGAAACTAAACGAACTTGCAAAAAAACTCCGCGAAAAACGATTTGCAAATGGTGCCATCGCTTTTGATCGTCATGAGATGAAATTCGAGATCGACGAAAATGGTAAACCTTTGAGAGTATATTTCAAATATGCTAAAGACTCTAATAAATTGGTGGAAGAATTTATGTTACTTGCCAACAAGACTGTCGCAGAGTTCGTAGGCAAAAAGCCTAAAAATAAAAAAGCTAAAACTTTTATTTACCGTATACATGACAGACCTAATGTGGACAAGATGGAAAATCTTTCCGATTTCATTAAACGTTTTGGTTATAAAATTAAAGTTGACGGTTCAAAAACCACAGTATCAAAATCTTTAAACCATCTTTTAGAAGAGGTTAGTGGAAAAGCTGAAGAAAATCTTATCTCAACGATAGCCGTAAGGGCAATGGCCAAGGCCGTATATTCAACAGACAATATAGGTCATTACGGATTAGCATTTGATTATTACACGCATTTCACTTCGCCCATACGTCGCTATCCCGATATGATGGTGCATCGGTTACTAACACGTTATTTGAATGGCGAACCAAGCGTCAACAAACCAACTTACGAGTCTAAATGCAAACATTGCTCTGATATGGAACAATTGGCATCGTCCGCTGAAAGAGCTTCTATTAAATACAAACAAGTGGAATATATGTCTGATAAGCTTGGCATGGTATTCGATGCAGTTATATCCGGGATTAGTGAATGGGGTGTATATGCGGAGATTAATGAAAATAAATGTGAAGGAATGATTCCCATACGTGATCTTGGCGATGATTATTACGAGTTTGATGAAAAAAATTATTGCCTCAGAGGACGTCGCAAGAAAAAAGAATATCGGTTAGGCGATCCGATAAAAATTAAAGTAGCTCGTGCAAACTTGGAACGCAAACAGTTAGATTTTGCGACAGTTGATTGATAATATTTAAATAATTTATTATATTTGAACCGTTTTTAATTATTTGGGTTTTGAATTACATTTATCTATTCATACAAATCAATTGTTATGAAGCATATAATTGTAATTAAATAAAATTTATTAGATTTGCGGGTTAATTAGTAAATATTAAATTTTTACATGAGTCAGTTTTTAATAATTAACAACTACAAACTGTATTTAAAACTATAACAACAACATTATATGAACATTAGATTATCCATCGTTCTGCTTTCCCTTTTGGCAACCATACCGACTGCATTCAAAGCACAGCAATATAAGGTACCTGAGAGTACATATAATACTACATGGCAACAAAATGCTTTTAATGACAACTGGTATATATCATTCGGAGCAGGAGCACAAGTAATCATGGCTGAAGATGACAGCAAAGCCAGTTTAGGTTCAAGAGTAACATTCGCACCATCATTAACTATCGGAAAATACTTCTCGCCTATTTTTGGGCTTCGTACGAACTTCACAGGAGGGTCGCTCCACGGATTCAATGACGGACAAGATGGGGTATATCGCAAATGGACTAAAAATAATAGTTCATATATGGGTAATGGTTATAACGGATTAGCAGGTTATCCAAAACAGATCGGTGCTCCATTTTTCACAGTCGATCCATCATGGGCTTACAGAGGATGGGATGTTAATGATAAAATGATGTTTGCCGAAAACAAAAATGGAGGTTATCAGTGGATACCCGGCAAAAATGGTGAATTATACATGCAGCATGTTCGTTATGCAGCTGTTAACTTGAATGCCGTGATTAACTTCACTGAGCTTTTCAAACAATATGTTCCAGATAGATCATTTGACCTTTCTGCCTTTGGAGGACCAACACTTTTCCAAGTGTTTTCACATATGGGTAATCGAGGATATGCTTACTTCGGTATGAACTTAGGTTTAAATGCCAAGATAAGGATGAATGATTTTACAGATTTCTTTATGGAAGGAAACTTCACTGTTTATCCCGACGATTTTGACGGACATATCGGAGGAAGTGGAGGAGATATTGTGACACAGTTGACCGCAGGAGTTTCATGTAAAATCGGAAAACAATACTGGGAAAGATGTGATCACGCAGATTATTCTCTTATTGCCCGCCTTAACGACGAAATCAACAAGTTGCGCAACAAACCATGTTGTCCGCTTATAGAGCCGGTAAAACCATTACCATCACTCTCAATAACATATATACGTCCTGAAGAAGAAAAGGTTAAGAAACGTGAAATTAGCGGTGAAGCCTTTGTAATATTCCCTGTTGGGCGTATAGAACTCAACCCTTCATTAGGAAACAACATATACGAATTATCTAAAATTACAAAATCAATTGATTTTCTTAATGAAGAATCTGATATTAATATAGACCAAATATATATTACAGGTTATGCATCTCCTGAAGGTAATGAACAATCAAACTACCGTTTATCAGAAGGACGTTCTCGCTCGTTAACAGAGTATGTAAGAACAATGTATAATCTTAGCCCTAATTTATTCCAAGTTCGTTCAAATGGCGAAAACTGGGATGGTTTACTTGAAAAATTGGATAATACAAGTTTAAGCGAACAAGAGAAGATGGATGTTAAAAACATCATTACAAGCAATTACAATATTGTTACTCGTAAAAGTCGCTTACAAGCTTATCAAGGAGGACGCGTATACCGCTATCTGTTGAATGACGTTTATCCGGGATTACGCCGTACAGATTACAAAATTGAATTTACTGTACCACAATTCACAGTTGAAAGAGGACGTCAGTTAATTAATACTAAGCCAACGATGTTGAGTCAATTTGAAATATATCAAATTGCAAATTCTTATCCGAAAGGAAGTCCGGAATTTGTAAGGGCAATTGAAATAGGGTTGACAATTTATCCTAACGATCCGATTTCAATTATTAACGCGGCAGCAGTAGCCCTCGAACGCGACGAGCTTGAACGTGCAGCATCATATCTTGAAAAAGTGAAAACCGATACTCGTGCATTGAATAACTTGGGAGTGTTGTATATGCTACAAGGAAAAACTCAAGATGCAACGGTTTACTTCAGATTAGCCGTTGAGAATGGGGATGAGAGAGCTGCTCAGAATTTGAAAGAAATAAATGGAATATCTGACAAGATGAGAAAATATAACGAGGATATGCAAAAGTATCTTGAGGCTTTAGAAAAAGTAAATAAAGACAAATAATTATAATATCATCTTTTGAAAGCCGGGCTAATAATTAGTCCGGCTTTTTTTATTGCTAAAAAGAATCATAAATAACTTTCATTACCTTAGACAAATAATTCTAAATCTAATTTTCCGGACATGAAACAAAGAGTATTCCTATTTCTAAGTGTTTATCTATACTTTATTCTCCTTTTTATTATAGAAAAATCTGCTTTCTACGCATTACTACTACCCGCCGCAAATCAATATAATTTACAAGATTATCTTTCAGTTTTATATCATGGTTTGAGGTTAGACTTCTCAATGAGCGGTTATCTAACAATTATTCCGGCTCTCCTAATTGTCAGCACTATCTGGATAAACTCAACCATTATCTCTAAACTATTTAATATTTATTATGTCATAATTATCAGCTTGATTGTTATCATAGTTGTAACCGATATAGCATTATATCCTCACTGGGGTTACCATTTCGATGCAAATCTGTTCCTTTATTTAAAGAACCCGAAAGAGGCATTGGCAAGCAGTACTATGACTGAACTACTGTTAGGTGTTTTAACCTTGATAATTACATTCGTAGTATTTTATTTTGGTTATATATGGTTTATAAAAATTCAGATTAACAAGATCACGCCGCCCAAATCAGCAATAAAAACATTCTTGATACTACTTTTATTAACAGCGTTTCTCTTTATACCCATAAGAGGCGGAGTTACCGTTTCAACCATGAATACAGGAAAAGCATATTTCAGCGAAAAAATGTTTTTGAATCATGCCGCAATCAATCCTCAGTTCAATTTGCTTTACTCACTTTCTAAAACTGAAGACTTCGCTTCTCAATATCAATTCTTCCCTGCTAAGGAAGCCGATAGCATATTCAACAATCTCAACGTTATCCAACCATCCGCTAATGAAGAATATGTACTGAAGAATCAAAAGCCAAATATAATATTTATCATATTAGAAAGTTTTTCCGCTAACATCATTCAAAGTTTGGATGGTGAGAGTATAACCCCGAATTTGGACAGAATAGCTTCTGAAGGCATACTTTTCACAAACTTCTATTCCAATAGTTTTCGGACTGACAGAGGTTTGGTTTCAATCCTAAGCGGATATCCGGGACATCCGACTACAGCGGTTATAAAATATCCGCAAAAGACGCAATCTCTGCCTTCAATTCCACACTCGTTAAAAGATATGGGTTACGATCTGTCGTTCTATTATGGAGGCGATGCAGATTTCGCAAATATGAGATCATACATAGTGGGATGTTGCGAAATCAACAAGATATGTTCTGATAAAGATTTTCCGCTTAATCAACGATTGACTAAATGGGGTGTGCCGGATGAATATGTTATGCAAAAAGCTACGTCAGATATATTAGCCAATAAATTTAAACATCCTTTCTTTTCGCTGATACTCACTCTGAGTAGCCACGAGCCTTTCGATGTTCCGACAAGAAAATACGAAGAACCGTTTCTTAACTCTGTTGCTTATACCGACAGTTGTATCGGCAAGTTTATTAATAATATAAAAAACAGTCCATTATGGGATAATACGCTTATTATTATGACGGCTGATCACCCAATGCAATATTATCCCCAAGGGTTAAACAATTACGATCCGCAACGATTTCACATACCTATGATTTGGACAGGGGGAGCTATAAAAAAACCGCAAATTGTTAGTGATTATGGTTCTCAGAATGACATTGCGGCTACTTTGCTTTCTCAATTAAAGCTACCGACCAACAAATTCAGATTCAGCAAGGATATGTTTAATAATGGCTCGCAAAAATTTGCTTTTTATTCATATGTTAACGGATTCTCGATGACAGATAGTAGCGGTACTATAATTTTCGATAATAACAAGAACGATATCATCACCCTCACAGGCGATTCTGCCTTAATAAAAAAATCTAAAGCATTTTTTCAGACAATGTATTCTGATTTGGGAAAACGTTAGGTTTTAAGCCTTGATAAATAGTTTAAGTTCTTGATATAGCCGCTGAACGGGTAATCCCATAATATTGTAATATGAGCCGGAAATATGTTCTACACCAACATAACCTATCCATTCCTGAATGCCATATGCCCCGGCTTTGTCGAAGGGTTTGTATTTATTTACATAGTAGGAAATATCCGCACTGTCTAATTGTGCAAAACGGACTTCAGACCGAACGCCGAAGGCATGCTGTTTATCTAATGAGGTTATGCAAACTCCTGTTACTACCTGATGTGTTTTATCTGATAATTCGCTGAGCATACGGCAAGCTTCATTCGCATCTTTGGGTTTACCAAACACTGTCTCACCTAAAAGGACGATTGTATCGGCTGTGATAAGCAAGCTGTTATCTGAAAGGTAATCTTTATAGGCACGAGCTTTTTCTTTAGCCAGATAGACCGGAATTTCAGTTTTTCGAATGTTTGAGGGGTAAGACTCATCGATATCGGGCAATACCATCACTCTATATTGAATATCAAGTCCCGACATTAGTTCTTTTCTTCGGGGCGAGTTACTCGCCAAAATTACATCGTAAGCTGATAGGTCCAAATTCATTATTTAAAGCTTTTCTCCATTTCAAGCAAATAGCTTTTCATCTCAAGTCCATAAGCATAGCCACCGAGTTTGCCTCCTTCGTTCAATACCCGATGACAGGGTACGATAATGCAGATATTGTTTTTTCCGTTAGCCGAACCTACTGCTCTGAATCCTTTTGGCGAACCTATTGCGATAGCTTCGTCTTTATAAGATACTGTTTCGCCATACGGAATAGAGCAAAGATAATCCCAAGCCTGTTGCTGAAATGGTGTACCATTCTGTTTTAGTGGTAAATCAAAAACTTTCCGTTTGCCGGCAAAATATTCTTTAAGTTGATTAATCGCTTCGACTAATAAAGGGGAACTATCATTCATACCGGCTTTTTCTGCAATGGTGACCGATACGATAAATCCATTATTCTCCTGAATGCGTATTATTCCGACTGGCGATTGGAGGAACGCAACCATGATTTTTTCTTTTTAACAGGTTTTTCACTTGTCCAGTTCCAATTAATCATCTGACGCAGCCGTTTTAGAAAGCGTTTCGATGGTTTATCCCGAAGGTAAGATTCTATATGACGTTTCTTTTTTTCTTCAAGAATATCGTCCATACTTATCAGAATACCTGTTTCTTCAACGTTACCAAAGTCATCATTGATAGCGGTTCCAAATACTTTCATTTCGGGCGACAGACTCATATAGGCATTGACTAATGGGGGAATATTTAATCCAAGTTTGCGCACAGCTCCGTTTAATATTTTATAGTCCGATTTGAATGTCGAACCACAAAACAACTTCTCTAACTTGTCAGTGTCTGCCTCGATATTTACTGAGTTTTTGGGATAAACTAATTTTTCTTTATCGGGGAAATGCTTATTTAGAAAATACAGGATCATATCACGTGCTTCGGTGTTGTATGTATCGTACATCGTCATCTTACCGAAGAAATATTTCATAGACGGGTCTGCTACCCACAAAGCTCCTAATCCATCCCATAGATTATCCAAAGCGAAGATTCCACGTGAACCAGCAAGTGTTGATTGATATTCGAGGGTTACAAATGAACGTCCTAACTCGAATGTGTGCGGCAAATATTCTTTAATAAACTTTTTAGAAAAGTTGAACAGATGTGAAGTCGCCAAATGAGGTTCGCCATTATCATCAATGGTGATATCGGGACCGCATATAAAACGATAGCCTCCCACAATCTCTTCATCTTCGGGATTCCATACAATCAATTGCTTGTAGGGATTATCCATCACATCATA
Organism: uncultured Dysgonomonas sp.; assembly: GCA_945273835.1. Classification (GTDB taxonomy): domain Bacteria; phylum Bacteroidota; class Bacteroidia; order Bacteroidales; family Dysgonomonadaceae; genus Dysgonomonas. The sequence continues at coordinate 54,740 of CALYPL010000001.1, forward strand.
TTCATCTATATCGACAGGTTTACCTGTACCTCCACCATAGTAACGAAAAGCTATTTCACGCAAACGACCAATTTCAAGCATCACGTTTGGCGAATTGTGATGGGTAACAATATAAATTTCATTATTGGCTTTATTACTATGCCTTAGAAATTTATCTTTTGTAAGTTCCGATTTCAGGACTTCTTTGTCAATCGGTGCTATTATAGGGTCTCCGGTCATTAGCTGCGTAATTATAAATTATAAGCCTTTTCTTGAATATATTCTGCCCACTGAGCAGGGGTACGGCTTTTATCGAAAAATGTATATTCAATAGGTTTACCAAAAGTTATTGTGAATGTCTGTCCCTTGTTCTTAAACATTTCATCAGGAAGCAAGAGCATCTCTATGTTAAAACCTATGCCCAATTGTTTTCTAATATTTGCAAATCTATAAAAGAAATTTGAGTTATGTGCCGAAAAGTGTATCGGGACTATATCCCTTTTAGATTCAACAGCTTTTTGGATAAAATTTTTTCTCCATGCCAAATCAGTGATCTTGCCTCCTTGCTTTCGGGAACATAATCCTGCTGGAAATGTTATAATCTGATTTTCCGAATTATATGCTTGATCAATTAATGATGCCGCTCTTCGGGATTGAGCTCCGTGTTTATTGATTGGAACAAATATTGGTTGCAAATTCTCAATTTCAAGCAAAATATCATTAACAAGATACTTAATATGCTTATTATATTTCTGACCGATAACGGCTGACAGGCATATGCCGTCAAGTCCTCCAAGTGGATGGTTAGACGCAAAAACGAAACGACCGTCTGATGGCACATTTTCTAAACCTCTGACGTCCAAGGTCAGATCGAAATACTCGACACAGGATGCAGCAAAATCAACACCTATCTTGTCCTGATAGCGTCGCAAAATATCGTTCAATTCTTCGAGATGTATTTTACGCTTCAAATATTTAAGCACAAAACTCGGAATCTTATTATATAAACCTGGTGCTTTTGCAATTATTACTTCATCCAGATTTAGTTGAAAAGGCTCTTTATCCATCCCATTTAACCTGATATATTGTCATATCTATTTACAAAAATAAAAGATTTTACTATAATACTCACAATGCAAATATATAATAAATACAAATTTGGACGATTTGTTAATTTTAGAGTGTAACTTTACATGCCAAAACAACTGAAACTGCATGAAATCATCAATCCTATACATTTTTCTAACATTGATGTTGTCATCAATAACTCCAATTAGAGCTCAAAAGGATAAGAAAAACAAGAGCAATGGCAGAATTATAAGGATAATTGAGGAAGAGTATGCTAAAGAAACTGCTGAAGGATTAGTTATAGTTGATTTTTACGCTCATTGGTGCGGCTCGTGCATGACGATGAATCCTATACTTCAGCGAATGGCTAAAGAACATTCCGAGGACATTAAAATTATCAAGGTTAATACGGATTTAAGTCAGAAACTGACTACACAGATGGAGGTAACGAGATTGCCTACTATATTTATTTACAAAGATGGTGAAATAAAAAAACGGATAGTTGGTGCATTATCTCAGGAGGAGCTCGAAAAAATACTCAAACCTTATTTACCGTCTTCTGTTCAACGACCAAAACGCAAATAAGGAGCTACAACTGTTGATATCTCTCTCACGGGTTTATATGTTAACGAATTTTCCCGGATATCATGGGTTAATACTACTTGATTTTTATCCACCTCAGCCACAATGTTGAGTAAGACGCTGATGATGAAGAGACACGTCAATAAGCCTGACAGCCCGCCAAAAAACCTGTTAACGATATTAATTTTCACCGCTTTGAACAATGACTGAATGAGTTTACCCGCTATTATCAGTAACGTGAAAATTACGATAAACGACAGCATATATGACAGGGGCTTTATGATATGTGGAGAATTTCCAATCCAATCGGTAAGCAAGGGCGATAACCAATCAGCCAACTGCCCCGAAAAGAAAGAGCCTAATATCACTCCTCCCAATATCGTAAGCTGCATGATAAGACCAGTAATAAAGCCCGCAATAAAAGCGATTAAAGCCAACGTCAACACTATAATGTCAAATGTTTCCATGAAACTATATAATCCTGTAATAAAACAACAAAGGTAAGAATTATTGCAAACCCTCACCTTTATTATAGCTATTAATATCTTTTACTGACTATTTCTGATATTATCTTGGATATTCGTCAGATACTGTCAACTTAGCACGACCTTTTGCGCGGCGTGATGCTAAAACTCTACGTCCGTTAGCAGTAGCCATACGAGAACGGAATCCGTGTTTGTTCTTTCTTTTTCTGTTAGAGGGTTGAAAAGTTCTTTTCATCGCTATATAGTTTTCGTTATAATATTATCGGTCAAATTCGGGTTGCGAAAATACGATATTTATTTAAGATAAGCAAGTTATTAACATTTTATTTTATCGTAAACCTCAAATGAATGTGCGTATTGATTCTTTTCGTCAGCCAAATAAGTTTCATGATGAGCCAAACTCCATTCCGAAATATCTATTGACGGTAAGAACACATCTGCCCCGTTGAATTTGTGGTGTATCTTTGTCAGATACAACCTGTCTGCCAAGCCTAATGCCTGACTGTAAACGGAACCGCCTCCTATAACGAATACTTCATCTTCATGCATGCATAAAGCTATCGCTTCTTCAAGAGAAGATACCATTTCACAACGATCAAATTTAAGATCACGATCACGGGTGATTACAATATTTCTCCGATTAGGCAACGCACCTTTTGGCAATGATTCAAATGTCTTACGTCCCATAATGACTGTATGACCTTCTGTCACACGCTTGAAGTATTTGAGATCGTTAGGAAGATGGCAAAGCAAATCGTTATCTTTACCAATTGCATTATTCTCGTCGGCGGCAACTATTATGGAAAGTATCATAAATCAATTCTTTATTTCAGATTTATCAATTATTGATAAGCGACGGTAACGTCGCAAGTTTATATCACTCTTTGATGTCAAGCCCCAAAAGCTTAGCCTTGTTCTTCAGAAAGTCGTAGGCGGCATTATATTCATTCGGGATTTTTCCATCCAACACAGCATCTTTGAGAGAAGATTTTAATTGCCCGACAACTGGCGATGGCGAAAGCCCAAACATTTCCATAATCTCGCCTCCGCTAATCGGTGGTTGAAAGTTACGGACATGATCTTTCTCTTCTATCTCTTTCAACTTTCGGCGCACAAGACCAAAATTGTTAAGGTATTTACGAATTTTAGCCTCATTTTTCGATGTGATATCAGCTTCGCAGAGCACCATCAAATCGTCAATATCATCACCTGCCTCAAAGAGCAGACGTCTTACTGCCGAATCGGTGATATTCTCGTCGACCAAAACTTGCGGACGCATATGCAAAAGAACCATCTTCTGCACATACTTCATTTTTTCATTCATCGGCAGTTTCATCCTCCGAAAAATATGCGGAACCATTTTTTCTCCAACAAAATTATGGTTATGGAACGTCCACCCCAACCTGTTATCCCAACGTTTAGTTGCGGGTTTGGCTATATCGTGTAAGATGGCAGACCATCGTAGCCAAAGATTGTCAGTCTTGCGAGAGATATTATCCAGTACGGCAATTGTATGGTAAAAGTTATCTTTATGCCCCACCCCGTCTTTTGTTTCAGCACCTTTCAGCGCAACCAGTTCGGGGAAAATGATTGAAAGCAAACCTGTCTGCTCAAGTTGCTTGAAGCCGACCGAAGGCTTTGGAGACATCACTATTTTGTTCAGCTCGTCGATGATTCTTTCTTGCGAAACGATTTCTATTCGTTCTTTATTGCGAGCAATTGCATCGAAGGTAGATGTTTCTATATCGAATCCGAGTTGCGAAGAAAAACGGATGGCACGCATCATTCTCAGCGGATCATCGCTGAATGTAATGTCAGGATCAAGTGGAGTGCGGATCAATAAACGTTCCATATCCTGCAATCCGTCAAAAGGATCAAGCAATTCGCCCAACCTGTCTTTGTTCAGGCAAACCGCTAATGCATTGATTGTGAAATCACGCCTATTCTGATCATCTTTCAAAGTACCATCTTCGACAATGGGTTTACGTGAACCTCGGTTATACGATTCACGTCGAGCTCCTACAAACTCTATTTCTTCATCGTTATACTTTATCTGGGCGGTGCCGAAATTCTTAAAAACCGACAGATGTGCTTTTTTTCCGAGTTTGCGAGCTACGGCTTTGGCAAGATCTATGCCTCGTCCAACAGTAACCACATCTATGTCTTTAGACGGACGGTTAAGAAACAGGTCTCGCACATATCCTCCGATAGCATAACATTCAAGACCCATTTGGTCTGCAACCTCTGTTATTATTGAGAAAAGTCCCGAAGAAAATTCACGCTTCAGGTCTTCACGTTCTATATACATTCTTAAATATCCTTTATTAAGCAGACCAAAAGTACATAAATTATTTGAATAGAGAAATCTCCGCACTTAATGTCGCTATTTTCAAAGGTATTAGGAAGGCAACACGAGATTTAAATCAAATAGTTTTCTGCTATTTTTAGGAAGACAATCAATTGATCGCTATTAAAAATTTTTACAGAATGTTTATATCAACAGAATTTATAATTACTCATATATATAGAAACGTTTTGCCTATTTTGTATGAACTTAAATATGTATATTCTTTATCATTAGGTATAAATTTTTATCACATCTTCCCAAACATTAGAAATGTTTAATATATCATAATTTATGGCATACTATTTGTGTTTAAAATTATGATATTTCATTGTTTAACTTAAAAAAACATAATCATGGGAATTAAACCTGGTCCTAAAAGAATTGCAGATTCAACAGGCAAACCTGACAAACGTCAAAGAGACAACAAAGACACTCCGGGCAATACACCTTCGTTAAAGCCGCATAAGCATAAAAAAGGTGATTAATAAATTATTTTTACAATTTTGACAGAGATAGACTTCTTTTAGAAGAAGGGTAAAAAAAGAAAAGCGACAAACTGTTTGATTTCAATTTGTCGCTTTTGTGCGGATGAAGGGACTCGAACCCCCACGCCGTGAAGCACCAGATCCTAAGTCTGGCGTGGCTACCAATTACACCACATCCGCATAGGCTTTGTTTTGGTGATGCAAAGATATAATAATTATCTACGAAAAACAACATTTTTAGTTTTTTTGTTGAAAATAATAACATTCGGTTTATTATCACAAAAAAATAGAATCTTAACTTTGCACTAATTATTGAAAACTTCATTATTATAATATCCACTTATAGAGAGTATTTCTCGCTAACCACTTAAGAAAAGATTATGGCTAAAGTTGCGAATACTGACGAACTTGAAAATAAAAAAATAAGTAAACTGCTTTTCCAATATGCGTTACCCGCCATTATTGGAACAATGGTAAACTCGTTGTACAACATCATTGACCGAATTTTTATTGGTCATACACCCGGCTTGGGAGATCATGCTATTGGAGGTTTGGGAATATGCCTGCCACTTATGAATCTGACCACAGCGGTCGGGATGCTTATTGGCGCAGGTTCGGCAAGCCGCATATCAATCTGTTTGGGTAGTGAAGACAAGAAAACAGCCGAAAAGATAATCGGCAACTCTTTTCTACTGACCTTACTGCTGACCGGTACGGTGATTACCCTAATCTATATTTTTCTTGATCCGATATTAATAAAAATAGGAGCTACCCAAGAAACATTCCCTTACGCACAAGAGTTTATGCGTTATCTGCTTCCGGGTAATATATTCCTTACCATGTGTTTCAACTTCAACAGCATGATGCGTGCTTCGGGATACCCGCAAAAAGCGATGTACACAATGCTTATAAGCGTTTTTGCAAATGTCATCATTGCGCCGATATTTCTTTTTGGACTTAAGCTCGGCATAAAAGGGGCTGCAATAGCCACGAATATATCCGTATTCATCGGACTATGTTTCGTGATGTATCATTTTATGAACAAGAAAAGTATGCTTCGCATTCGGGTCAGTAATATGCGACTCAATAAAAAGATAGTATGGGCAATAATCAGTATTGGTTTATCGCCGTTTTTTATTCAGACAGCCGCTTCGGCAGTCGCATTCTTCATCAATCAGCAATTGCGTGTATATGGCGGAAACGTCGCCATAGAAGCCTATACAATATCCAATACCTTACTCATGATTATAATCATGATCATGGTCGGGCTGACACAAGGCATGCAGCCGATTGTCGGTTATAACTATGGAGCTAAAAAGTTTGATAGGGTAAAAGAAACACTTATCTACACGATAAAAGTGGGCGTAATCATCGGAAGTATTGGCTTATTACTTGTTATGTTTCTACCGAATATATTTGTCGAACCATTCAATCCTTCCCCAGAGCTCGCCAAGGCATCGGTGAAAGCGATACGAACTATCACACTCATGCTTCCGTTCGTAGGATTTCAGTTAGTTGTCACAAACTTCTTTCAATGTATCGGGATGGCAGCCAAATCTATATTCTTGAGCCTTACTCGACAGTTTCTGTTTCTGATCCCTTCATTGTTCATATTACCTACATTTTGGGGTCTGAACGGTGTTTGGTATTCTATGCCTACGTCCGATTTTCTGTCAACCTTACTAACAGGAATCCTTTTCTTCTTGCAATTGAGACAATTCAAGAAGATGGGGCAACAAAATTTAATATAAACTTCAACTTATGACAAATAATCAAGAGATGCTTAACCATTTTAAGGTAACAACATCCGACCTACAAAAAACCATAGCAGAGGCTCTGGTAAAAGGCGGTGATTTTGCCGATTTGTATTTTGAGCATACATTCAGCAACAATATCAGCCTTCGTGATGGTGAAGTAAACAGCATATCTTCTAATATAGATTACGGAGTAGGAATCAGAGTACTTTCAGGCGATCAGACCGGATTCGCTTTTGTCGAAAACACATTACCTGAAAATATGCTTAAAGCTGCCCGCACAGCCGCTAACATTGCGTCAAGTAAAAGCAGTAAAATAAGCCCAACCATTATTCAGGAACAGAATTTTAAAAATCATTACAAAATAAAGATACCTTGGATAGAAAGTGCCGTCAGCGATAAAAAGAAATTTGTCCAGAAATTAAATGATCGCATATTCGAACTTGACAGACGTGTCATCAAAGCATCTGTGGCCTTGAGGGATTCTACATCTTATATTCTTTATTACAATTCCGAAGGCATCTTATGTTCCGATTATCGTCCGATGTGCATTATGTACGCATCTTGCACGATGGAACAAAATGGAAAAATGGAAAGCAACCAGTCATCAAGAGCATATCGCAAGGGCTTTGAATTTTTGAACGATGAATTGGTAGAAATTCTTGCTCTCGAAGCTGTTAAACAAACAGCAGTCATGTTTGATGCGGTTAAACCAAAAGGTGGCGAAATGCCCGTTGTAATGGGTGCAGGAGGATCGGGAATACTCTTGCACGAAGCTATCGGACATGCTTTTGAAGCTGACTTTAACCGTAAAGGAGTTTCTATATTTTCTGAACAATTGGGCAAAAAAATTTGCATGCCACAAATTAACGTTGTTGACGATGGAACCATTGATTTTGCACGCGGAAGCATCAATTTCGACGATGAAGGCATAGAAAGTCAGAAAACGTATATTGTGAAAGATGGTGTGTTGGAAAGTTATTTGCATGATCGAATCAGTGCGAAGCATTACGGTGTTAAGCCAACCGGAAACGGAAGGCGTGAATCGTTCAGACATACGCCTATGCCACGTATGCGTGTGACTTATATGGAAAATGGCAGCATGAATCAAGAGGACATTATAGCGTCGGTGAAATCAGGCGTATTCGTGGACAACTTCAGTAACGGTCAAGTACAGATAGGCGCGGGAGATTTCACTTTCTTCGTTAAAAACGGCTATCTTATAGAGAATGGCAGATTAACCCAACCAATCAAAGACATTAACATAATAGGTAACGGACCTAAAGCATTAGCGGATATTAAGATGGTTGGCAACAACCTGAAAATTGATGAAGGCGGATGGACGTGCGGTAAAAACGGGCAATCTATCCCTGTCGGACAAGGATTACCATCGGTACTGATCAGCAAACTAACAGTCGGAGGAATGTAAATGATAACAAAAGATCAAAAAGATACAGCTCAATGGGCAATGGAATACGCCCTTAAACAGGGTTGCCAATCGGCACGGGTTTCTCTTATAACTGCCGAAAGCAATTCGTTTGAATATCGGAACAAACAATTAGACCTGCTTGAACAATGCGCCGAGAATAAACTTTATATTGAGTTATTTATTAACGGTAAATACGGATCTTTTTCGACTAATCGCATTGAACGGAACGAATTGGAAAGATTCATAATTGATGGTATAGAATCAACCGATTATCTTGCACCCGATACTTGCCGACAGCTGCCTGATTCAAATCGTTATTATAAAAATGATGGAAAAGATCTTGAGCTGTTCGACCCCTCATTATTTAACATCTCTACCGATACTAAATTGGAATGGGCAAGACAGAATATTGAAGAGATTTACGGTTCTGACGATCAAATTATATCGATTCAATCTTCATATAGCGATGGTGCGAGTGCCGAATATATGGTCGCAAGTAATGGATTTGAAGGCGAAAGTTCCGGCACATGGTGCAACTTATCAGTAAGCGTAGCCTTAAAAACAGGCGGCGATGCACGTGCAGAAGCTTCATGGTATGATAATGCTGTATTTTTGAATGATCTTCAAAAAGAGGGTATAGCCAAAATAGCCTTAGATCGTGCTAAACGAAAAATAGGACAAACAAAGATAGCTTCGGGAATATATGATATTATATTAGACAATACGAGTTCAGCTCGTTTACTCAGTCCGCTAATCTCTGCTATGCAAGGTTCGTCATTGCAACAAAAAAACTCATTTTTGCTCGATAAAATCGGTAAAAAAATCTCGTCTGACATATTGACGATTAAAGACACTCCGCATATTAAAAAGGCGTTCGGCTCTCAATTATATGATTCGGAAGGTATTGCCACGAGTGAGAGGTATCTAATTAAAGAAGGCATCTTGGATACTTACTTTATTAATACTTATAATGCTCTGAAAATGGGGGTAGAACCGACTATTTCCGCACCATCTATTATAAGCCCTCAACTTGGCAATTATGATTTTAATACGATGCTTAAATCTATGGAAAAAGGCATCTGGATAACCGGATTCAACGGAGGAAATTGCAATTCTACAACAGGCGATTATTCTTTTGGTGTTGAAGGTTTTTTTATAGAGAAAGGCAGGATTGGGCGACCAATTAATGAAATGAATATCACTGGAAATATACTTGATTTATGGGCAAATCTTGTTGAAATCGGCAACGATCCTCGTTTGAATTCATCATGGCGTATACCTGCATTAATATTCAAAAATGTCGATTTCAGCGGATTTTAATATTCTCATGAACACTTTAAAAACTACATTACTTGCATTTTTTCTTTCATTCACGCTAAGTCTATTGGCGCAAACACCTGCTACTGAAATAAGGGCGATATGGTTAACAACCAACTGGAGACTCGACTGGCCTGTTCATGGTAAGACCGTAGCGGAGCAGAAAATGGAGTTGAACCTCATGTTGGACGAGTTGAAAGCTCTTAATTTCAATACTGTTTTCTTTCAGACAAGGGCTCAAGGTAAGGTATTTTATCGTTCCCGCATTGAGCCAATGAGTCCTTATTTCAACCAAAATGACAATTTCGACCCCTTACTTTATGCTATTGAGCAATGCCACAAAAGAGGTTTGGAATGTCATGCTTGGATAGTTGTTTATCCCGGAGAAAAGGTAAAAAAGAATAAATATAAGCCATCACATTACAAAGCTGTGAATGGTATATGGCACCTTGACCCGGGAAATCCTGAGACACGTAAATACATCGTTTCTATCGTAAATGAAATAATCGAAAATTATGATGTGGATGGTATCCAGCTTGATTATCTACGTTATCCAAATAATACTCAAAAGTTCCCTGACGAAGATACTTATCTAAAATATGGCAAATCCATGAACCTGTTCGATTGGCGCAGAGATAATATTAATAAACTGGCATCAGCTGTTTACGACTCGGTGAAATCGAAGAAAAAATGGGTTCAGGTCAGTAGTTCTACTTTAGGACGTTATCAGATTCTCCCTCATATAAACAGTAACGACAGTTGGACTGCACGTGATATAGTGTTCCAAGATGCGGCTTACTGGTTGAAGAATGGCAAGCACGATATCTTATTTCCGATGATGTATTATCAGGATCAGTATTTCTATCCCTATCTCGATGACTGGATTAAGAATTCGTATGGACGGATTGTAGTTCCGGGTTTAGGGGTTTATCAGATGTTACCGAATGAGAAAGATTGGGATTTGAATGAGATTACCCTACAAATGAATTATACAAGGCATGAAAATATATGTGGACAAGCATATTTTCGCACCCGAAATGTATTAGATAATGTGAAAGGTGTTAAAGATTTTATTCATCAATTTTATGCACGTCCGGCTAAATTACCTCCTCTCACTTGGTTGGATAACACTAAACCGGCTACTCCTATAAATTTGAGAGTTTACAAGAACGAGCAAGGGCAAATGAATATCGAATGGGAATCGCCAGACAAGGACAAACAATTAACTTATAATCTCTATATATCATCAAAAGATAGTATTGACACATCGGATTCACGGGATATTCTGGCGGTTGGAATACGTGAGAACAAATATACGTTCGAGATCAACGAAGGGGATTTTGGTTTTTATTACTCAGTTACAGCATCTGACCGATATCATAATGAGAGTGCTCCTTGTATTTCGGCGTTCTTCTCACATTCTAAAGATTTAAAATAGAAATAAGTTGAAATCCTAATTTACTTTGATATATATAAAAATAAGCCGATAAAATCGGCTTATTTTTATGATTTAAAGAATACAAAATTCTCATTTCTCTTCTAATTCATCTTCTAAATTTTCCGATTCAGATTGGTCAACACCGGCTAAAAGCCCGGGTGCATCCGTTTCGATTTGATCATGATCAGAGAGTAGTTTATGTCCTGCGTTTTCTTTATCTTCTTCTACTTTATTAGCCAGTTCTTCGGTTTCTTTGAGTAATTCATCGGAACGTGAAATCCAGAGACGTTCTCCGAATATCTTTTTCAAATCATCCGAATAAATAACTTCTTCTGTCATTAACTTATCGGCAAGTTTATTATGCCCTACTGCATGTTCTCTAAGCATTGATTTAGCTCGCTCGTATTGTTCGTTAATCATGAGCTGAACTTCTTTATCAATCAAGAGAGCAGTTTCTTCACTATAGGGTTTAGTAAACCCGTAGCTTTCGCCTGTTGAATCATAATAACATAAGTTAGGAAGTTTATCGCTCATTCCCATGTAAGAAATCATTGCGTAAGCCTGTTTAGTAACACGTTCAAGATCATTAACTGCACCTGAAGAAATGTGTCCGACAAATACCTCCTCAGCAGCACGTCCTCCCAATAAAGCGCACATTTCGTCCAACATCTGTTCTTTGGTCGTAATTTGTCTTTCTTCCGGGAGGTACCACGCAGCACCAAGAGCTTTACCTCGCGGTACAATCGTAACTTTAACCAATGGATTGGCATATTGTAAAAACCAACTTAGTGTGGCATGTCCTGCTTCATGTATAGCGATTGTACGGCGTTCGTCAATTGTAGTAACTTTATTTTTCTTTTCAAGACCTCCGACAATACGATCAACTGCGTTTATAAAGTCATCTTTCTGAACTACTTTTTTACCTCCACGTGCGGCGATAAGTGCAGCCTCATTACATACATTGGCAATATCTGCTCCTGAGAAACCGGGAGTCTGACGCGCCAAGAAATCTATATCAACGGAATCATCGGTTTTGATTTTACGCAAATGAACTTTAAATATATCTTTACGATCGTTCAGATCGGGTAAGTCAACATGAATCTGTCGGTCGAAACGTCCAGCACGTAATAATGCTTTATCCAGAATATCCGCACGGTTGGTAGCCGCCAAAATAATGATACCGCTATTTGTTCCGAAACCATCCATTTCGGTCAATAATTGATTCAATGTATTTTCACGCTCATCATTCGATCCCATATTCGGATTGCGTCCTCTGGCACGCCCGATGGCATCTATTTCGTCAATGAAGATAATACAAGGTGATTTTTCTTTAGCTTGTTTAAATAGGTCTCTTACTCGTGATGCTCCTACGCCGACAAACATTTCGACAAAATCTGATCCTGACATCGAAAAAAACGGAACATTTGCTTCACCTGCAACTGCTTTTGCGAGTAGGGTTTTGCCTGTTCCGGGAGGTCCTACTAATAATGCTCCTTTAGGGATTTTACCGCCTATTTCAGTGTAACGAGCGGGATTTTTTAAAAATTCTACAATTTCTTCTATTTCCTCTTTGGCTTCGGACAATCCGGCAACATCCTTGAATGTCACACGTAAATCTGATCCTTTGTCATAAAGTTGTGCTTTAGACTTACCGACACTGAAAACTCCTCCGGCACCGCCTCCGCTGCCTCCTGACATACGACGCATCATATATACCCATAAACCTATAATAAGGGCAAATGGCAGAAGTGTAATCAGTATATCAATAAACTTATTGCTTTCGCTATCTTTAAAACTTACTTCTATATTATAATTATGGTCTTTCTGAATTGCATCAAATGTAGACATAAAACTATCGGAAGATGGGATTTCCACTACTAATACCGGACTATCTCCAACTTCTTCTTTGGTCTTATTGAATACATGTTTTATAGAATCGGTGCGAACGTATGCCTCTAACACATTGGCTTTTCTGTCTACAATAATTTTACTTACAGAGTTATCTGACAGATAGTTCTGAAAGGTAGACCATGGAACTGATTTTTTCTCACCTATCCCCGTGATTGATTGTCCTGAAAATATATACATTCCCACAATTGCAGCAAAAAGAAGTATATATAACCACCAAATATTGAAAGGGGATTTTGAAGGCTTTAAATTTTTTCTGTTCGAGCCCTTAGGCTGATTATCGTTGTTATTATCCATATTTCAGAATGAAAGGATTCCGTTAATTAATTTATTTATTTCTGAACAACATGTCGTATGATTAATCAATATCAGGAATTGCTTCTGTTTCGGCATCTTCCCATAGATGTTCAATATCATAAAAATCACGTAGTTCGGGAAGAAAAACGTGTACAATAACTGTGCCATAGTCAATTCCTATCCAACGACCCTCACGCATACCATCAATGGACACGGGGCGTTCCTTCGTTTTTTTCTTTACCGAATCGATAATTTCTTCAGATATTGCTGTTGTTTGTGTAGGTGTATTACCCTGACATATGACAAAATAGCGACAGATAGCTCCGGGCAGATTTGTCATATTTATAATTACTATATCTTTTGCCTTTTTTTCCTGGCAGGCTGCCACAATGTTATTTACTAACTGCTTTGCTTCGTCCATTAGCTCTAAAAAGTGTATTTGTGAAACTGAATTACAAATATAGTCCGATTTTTCGGATATATTAACGTATCATCTTGCAAAGAAATACTTTATCGACATAAAAAACTATAAATATACGGATAAATATAGCCAGAAGTAGATTTGGGTAATTTCATTGAAATGGTTTATGATGAAACATAATCAACCTATATTGAGAAATCCGCAAAAGAACTGATGATCAATAACACATTAAGCAACGTTACCAATATCGTAATACCATATAACAATATTCTTGTAAAAGGTTTATTGGCATATTTACCCATCACAACTTTTGATGAAGTAAGTTTTACTTGAGTAAAAACCGTAATTGGCAATTGTAAGCTCAAAACTGCCTGTGAAATTATCAGTCCTTTAAATGGGTCATTGATAAAGAAGATAACGATCAATGCCAAACCAAGCGATAAAATAATCCCTTCCCTTGTGGAACGGTCCTTAATATTATATGACTCGTTGTTCATCCCTGCAAATATTGAACCTGCGGCTATTCCGGAAGTAATTGAAGAAGAAATCCCTGCTAAGAGCAATGCAACTGCAAAAACTATGGCGGCATTCCCACCAAGTAAAGGATATAACAAAGACTGAGCCTGTTGTAAATCGTCCACAACAACCGCATCTTTGAAAAACGTTGCTGCTGCAAGCAGAACCATAGCACTATTTATTGCCCACCCGATACCCATTGAGAGTATGGTATCCATAAACTCATATTTTAATTGTCGCTCTATTTCTCGTTCATCTTTTTTATTCAATGCCCTGCTTTGGATAATCTCAGAATGTAAAAACAGATTATGAGGCATAACCACTGCTCCGACAACACTCATGATCAACAACATACTACCTTGGGGTATAGATGGGGTTATGCATGCTGAAGCCGCTTCGCCCCAATCAATATCAATCAGAAATAACTCATAAATAAAAGACAGTCCGATGAGTGAAACGAAAGCAATGATATAGCGTTCTATCTTTTTATAAGAGTTTGTACAAATCAAGATAAAGACAAACACCGTCACTAACACAGCACCGAGTTTTATAGGTACTTTAAATAGCATCTCCAAAGCAATAGCACCGCCCAACACTTCAGCCAAAGATGTGGATACTGATGCGGCAATAGCTGACCATAAAACAAATCGGGAACCGTTTCTTGGTAAATATTTATTAGCGGCTTCGGACAGACATAATCCTGTGACAATTCCAAGATGAGCCACATTATGCTGTAGTATAATCAACATCACAGTCGACAGGGTTACGACCCAAAGCAATACATATCCGAACTCCGAACCTGCCGCAAAATTTGATGCCCAGTTACCCGGATCAATAAACCCGACCGTGACTAATAAGCCCGGTCCTATATATTTTAACAGTTCAATTATTTTTGCCTTAAAATGAATATATTTCAACATAAATCACGAAAAAGTCTTGTTAAAGGGTTCTCTCATAAATTGAGATATAAATAAACTACTTTACTTTTTATATAACAATCGAAAAACGCAAAAAGATAATATTATTTTTGAATATTGATAAAACATGAAAAAGCATTACATTTGCAATCAGACAATTATGTTCCAAGATATGACAAAAGCGAAGACCGAAACTAAGGCAAACAATCATAAGCAATTATGGCTTTATCTTTGCGCACTCGCATTGATATTTATTATAGCTTTCAGTTATGCTTTCAACAGCAAGATTGATCTGAACGGCGACAATTGCGATTATTACATGCTTGCAACATCTATTTCAACTGGTCACGGGTATGCCAATATAGCATCACCCGATTACAGACCCAGTGACCTGTTCCCTCCCGGTTATCCGTTGCTGATGGCGCTCATCCGCTTTTTTACTGACAGCGTGATCGCTCAGAAAATACTAAACGGACTATTCCTTCTTGTTTCAAGCCTGTTGCTTTTTCTCTTTGTACGTAAAAACAAATTCCCCGAAAGCCTTGCTTTCATATCATGTTGTGCAATTCTGCTTAACGCCCGTATACTGCATTTCGCAACCATGATGATGAGCGAAATGTCATATCTTATGTTTTCTGTCTTCGTCGTTTGGGCGTTATTCAAAACTGAGGATAAAGATAAACCTTTCTGGAAAAACGCTTGGTTTTATCTGCTTATCATTGCTTCTGCATATGCTTATCACATCCGTACGCAAGGCATTGCGCTTATTGCCGCTGTAATATGCTATCTTATTATCACAAAAAAATGGAAGCAGACAATTATTTATATCATGGGTTTTATGGTTTGCCTATTACCTTGGATTATACGGAATAAAATTATAGGTTTAGGACAAAGCCGTTATCTGGATCAGATTTTTGCTGTAAGCCAACATAGACCGGAAGATGGAACGCTAACAATTGGAGGTGTGATTGAACGTTTTTTCGATACCTTACGGATGCTTCTAACAAAAGCCATACCCAACACGGTTATGCCATATATCAATGTTGATTATAGTTCTTCTACTACAGTTGGCGAATGGATAATCGCTGCCATTATAGTTGCGCTCATTATAATCGGCTTTCTCAAGTTTGGTAAATTCGGTTATTTCTTTATACTATACACGTTGGCAACGCTCGGTGTAATCTCCTTATTCAATGATCCCGGTGAGAATCGTTATATTACCACATTGGTTCCTTATCTCGAAATCGGATTATTCATCGGGCTTTATAGTGTAATTGCGGTCGGTGTAAAAAAACTGAAAATAGCTCAACAATTTTCCCCTTGGATACTATGCGTTTTGTTTGTCTTCTGTTCTTTTCCGAAGCTGAAAGCTGAACACAACCAAAACACAGCACCTTTTCCGCCTAACTTCCAGAATTATTTCACCATCGGAGAAGGAATAAGAAAGGCATTACCGCCAAAGACTATGATATGCTCACGCAAACCCAACCTGTTGTATATGTTCAGTAAAACATGGGTTTGTAACTACAAATGGACAAACGATGAAAGCGAATTGATATCAGATTTGGTAAAGCGTAATGTTGACTATGTTATTCTTGACCAGCTCGGATACAGCTCGACTTACAGATATTTGTTGCCGGCCATTCAGAATCATCAGCAATTATTTACACCTGTGATGCATCTAACTAACCCTGATACCTATCTATTGAAGTTCGACAGAGAAGCGGCATCGAAAGAATTCAATATAAAATAAATCAAGTTGCATCTTAAAGACTACTTCTACTTTACCCGATCTGAAAGAAGAGCTATACTCATTCTGCTTGTTCTCATTATAGTAGTAGGAGGGGCCTGTATAATAACCAATCCGAAAGAAGTTCTGGAAGCGACTCCTGACGAAAAGCTAACCGAAGACTTTGAGAAATTCAAAGCGGCTTTAGATGTGCAAAAATCTGCTTCGCCCCGTAAATTGCGTGAAGGGGAAACCATAGAAATAAACAGCGCGGATACTTCGGTTCTTAAAACTATACCCGGTATCGGTTCGAGTTATGCCGCACGTATAATCAAATACAGAGAAGCTTTAGGTGGATTTGTTTCCAAGAACCAATTGTATGAGGTATGGGGTATAAACGATGAACGCTACAATATGATTGAACCGTATATCACAATACAGGGCAAGCCACGAACATTAGCCGTCAATAAGCTAAGCATCGAACAACTGAATGCCCATCCTTATATTACCTATCGTCAAGCTAAAACAATCATAGATATTCGTTCCCGAAAAGGTTTTATAAAGTCAATGAATAAACTTGCTTTGCTTGACGAATTTACACCAAAGGATATAAAGCGACTTACTCCTTATCTCAATTTTAACGAATCGGAATAATCCACTTCAGCGTATTAAGAATAAATTTCTTTTTTGCCCGCCAAAAGTGTATTTCTCATCAATGATATTATAGTCATCGGTCCTACACCCCCGGGAACAGGCGTGATAAAAGAAGCCTTGCGGGAAACTTCCTCAAACATCACGTCTCCTTTGATACGGAACCCCGATTTAGTTTCTGACGACGGCACACGTGTTGTACCCACATCAATAACCACAACTCCATCCTTAACCATATCTCCTTTCAGAAATTCTGGCACACCAAGAGCAGCGATAATAATATCGGCTGACAAACAAATTTCTTTGATGTTCGGAGTGCGACTGTGGCAGACAGTTACCGTTGCATCGCCGGGATAACCTTTTTGAAGCATCAGATTTGCCACGGGTTTACCTACGATATTGCTTCTTCCTAACACAACACAATGTTTACCTTGTGTCTTAATATCATAACGTTTCAGTAGTTCGAGTATGCCTGCAGGGGTAGCCGATACAAAACAAGGCAAGCCGATAGACATACGCCCTACATTAATCGGGTGAAATCCATCCACATCTTTACGATAATCAATTGCTTCGATAATCTTCTGTTCCGATATATGTTTCGGAAGCGGGAGCTGTACGATAAAACCGTCTACATCAGGGTCATTGTTGAGATTGTCGACACAGGCCAACAAATCTGCCTCACTGACATCGCTGTCAAATCTGATCAGAGTGGATTTAAAACCGACCTCTTCACATGTACGAACTTTATTGGCAACGTATGTTTCACTACCGCCGTCGTGTCCCACAAGCACAGCGGCAAGATGAGGGGTTTTACCTCCTGCAGCCGTAATGGCACGCACTTCTTCCGCAATTTCCTTTTTCATCTGAGCCGCTATGGCTTTACCATCAATAAGTTGCATCACAATAGTATTTTTCCCGTTTAAATTATTAACATAAGTCACTGACAACTAAAGTTATCCATATCAAAAAGTAACATAAGTAACAATTATCAGCTATGTTTTAAAATAGTTTTCCGCTGATTCTCTGATAATATAATCCGGCAAAAACGGAAACTAAACAAAGATAAAACTTTGCACCATTTAACACATAATTACTATCACATAAATTTCATATCGTTCTACAATTATAAAGATAATTAAATGCAATTTTTCTATATTTAGAGATTATCTGACTTGTTACGAAAACATCGATATTAGAGGATAGATCTCAATTCCGTTGAAAAAAATATCATGAAGCGGCAACCCGTAAATCTTGGCTCGGCAATTCGCATATATATCCGAATAAATAATTACCTTTGCGGCTGATATAAAAACCTAATAAGTTAATTTTCAGTCATGGAGTATAATTTTAAAGAAATTGAAAAACGCTGGCAGGAATACTGGATCAAAAATAAAACATATAAAGTAACAGAAGACAATAACAAACCGAAATATTATGTACTCGATATGTTTCCCTACCCATCAGGGGCAGGACTGCATGTCGGTCATCCGCTCGGATACATAGCATCCGATATATTTTCACGCTACAAACGTTCCAAAGGCTTTAATGTTCTTCACCCGATGGGATACGATGCCTATGGACTTCCTGCGGAACAATATGCGATACAGACAGGACAACATCCTGCCATAACCACGGAACAAAACATCAATCGTTACCATGAACAGCTTGACAAAATCGGGTTTTCGTTCGATTGGAGCCGTGAGATACGTACTTGTGATCCTGAATATTATCATTGGACACAATGGGCGTTCATCCGCATGTTCAACTCTTATTTCTGCCAACAGAAACAACAGGCACGCCCTATTGAAGAACTTATTCAGAAATTCAAGACTAACGGAACTAAAGGATTGGATATAGCCTGCACTGATGAACTATCGTTCACGGCAGAGCAATGGAACGCTAAGTCTGACAAGGAAAAACAGGAGATTTTATTAAACTATCGGATAGCTTATCTGGCAGATACTACCGTGAATTGGTGTCCCGAACTCGGAACGGTACTCGCCAACGACGAAGTCATCAACGGACTTTCTGAACGTGGCGGATATCCTGTTATACAACGGGTAATGCGCCAATGGAGTTTGCGTATATCAGCTTATGCTCAACGATTGCTTGACGGATTAGACTCAATTGACTGGAGCGACTCTATCAAAGAGACACAGCGCAACTGGATTGGCAGAAGCGAAGGTGCGGAAATGCAATTCAAAGTGAAAGATTCTGATGTCACATTCGACATCTTTACTACCCGAGCCGACACTATTTTCGGCGTAACCTTTATGGTTCTTGCTCCTGAAAGCCAATACGTGCCTTTGGTAACAACCAATGAACAAAAAAACGAAGTAGAAGCCTATCTCGAATCGACTAAACGCCGTACCGAACGTGAACGCATCGCTGATAAAAAAGTTTCGGGTGTATTTACGGGTTCTTACGCCATTAATCCTTTCAACGGACAAGAAATACCGATCTGGGTGTCCGATTATGTTTTAGCCGGATACGGAACAGGTGCTATTATGGCGGTTCCTGCACACGACAGCCGTGATTATGCTTTTGCTAAACACTTTCAGCTCCCCATAATACCTTTGATTGAAGGGGCTGATGTATCTGAATCGAGCTATGACGCTAAGGAAGGAATAATGATAAATTCAGGCTTTCTGAATGGATTGAATGTGAAAGAAGCAATAGCCAAGACCAAAGAATATATTAAGGAAAATAATCTCGGAAAAGTAAAAATAAACTACCGTATCCGTGATGCCATCTTTTCGCGTCAACGCTATTGGGGCGAACCTTTCCCTGTTTATTACAAAGATGGAATGCCTTATATGTTGCCACTTGAAGCTCTGCCTCTGAAATTGCCCGAAGTAGATAAATATCTTCCAACCGAAGCCGGTGAGCCTCCTTTAGGGCGTGCAACTTGTTGGGCGTGGGATGTGGAGAATAAGCAAGTGGTTGAGAACACTAAAATAAACAATAGCACCGTATTTCCTTTAGAGCTGAATACAATGCCCGGATTTGCCGGATCGTCAGCATACTATTTGCGTTATATGGATCCGCACAACGACAAAGCGCTTGTGTCGAAAGAAAAAGACGAGTATTGGCAAAATGTGGATTTATATATCGGTGGAATTGAACATGCTACCGGACATCTTATATACAGCCGTTTCTGGAACAAATTCTTATTCGACATTGAGGTTTCATGTAAAGAAGAACCTTTTGGTAAACTCATCAATCAGGGAATGATTCAAGGACGAAGCAATTTTGTTTACCGCATCAACGGAACCAACAAATTTGTGTCATTGAACTTGAAAGATCAATATGAGACAACTGAACTGCATGTGGATGTCAATATTGTGAACAATGATATTCTCGACAAGGAAAAATTCAAAGCATGGCGACCTGAGTTTGCTACAGCCGAATTTATAGAAGAAGACGGTAAATATGTATGTGGTTGGAGCGTGGAAAAAATGTCGAAATCCATGTTCAACGTTGTGAATCCTGACGATATTGTTGAAAATTACGGAGCTGACACTCTCCGCCTGTACGAAATGTTTTTAGGTCCGTTAGAGCAATCCAAACCTTGGGACACTAACGGAATAGACGGTGTACATCGTTTTCTGCGTAAACTTTGGAATCTGTTCCATACGAGTGAACAGCTTAATTTATCGACTGATGCTCCTACGAAAGAAGAATTGAAATCTCTTCATAAACTTATCAAAAAAGTTTCTACTGATATAGAAGCTTTTTCGTTCAACACATCTGTGTCAGCATTCATGATATGTGTTAATGAGCTTACCACATTAAAATGCCGTAAAAAAACTATCCTTCAAGAACTTATAATCATACTTGCACCTTTCGCACCACACATCGGCGAAGAGTTGTGGCATGCCTTAGGCAACGAAAATTCAGTTTGTGATGCTAAATGGCCAACCTACAACGAAGATTATCTGAAAGAAGACGTAGTGAAATACGCTGTAGCATTTAACGGCAAAGTACGTTTCGATGTTGAGTTTGCCGCGGATGCCCCGAAAGAAGAGGTTGAAAAAAGCGTCATTGAAAGCGAGCAAGCTAAAAAATGGCTTGAGGGCAAAGAACCCCGCAAAATAATTTTCGTGCCTCGTAAAATGGTAAATATTGTATTATAAATTGATTGAACATGCCTAAAAGATATCTCAAAAAATTTTATGTAAAAGACTATGTCATTATACTCATAGGTTTAATACTTTACGCTGTCGGCTTAATCGGGTTTATAAAAACGGGGGGAATTGTAACAGGCGGATTGGCGGGTGTAGCTATGCTTGTTGAATACGCCACAAACGGAAAGATACCCCTTCAATATACATACTTTGTTGTTAACTTCATCCTGTTAACCATAGCATTGAAGGTATTAGGCTTTAAGTTCCTTTCAAAAACTATATTTGGTGTACTGGTTCTCACATTATTAATAAGCCTTTGTCAAATCATTTTCAAAGAACCGATAATCAAAGGCGAACCGTTAATGTCAGCCATCATCGGAGCAATGATGTGTGGAGCGGGTATCGGATTGGTATTCAGCGCAAATGGAAGTACAGGCGGAACAGATATAGTGGTAGCCCTGATCAACAAGTATAAGAATATAAGTTTCGGACGAGGTATGATGTTTTGTGACTTCACAATCATCTGTTGTTCATACTTCGTATTCCACGATTACCAAAAAATAATTGTAGGTATCATTGTCATGATAGTCATGACCTACTGTATTGATTTAGTGATCAATGGTATCAGACAATCGGTGCAGTTCATGATATTTTCGGACAAATACGAGATCATAGCAGATGCCATAAACCGAGAGTTACATCGTGGCTGTACACTGCTTGATGCTACCGGCTGGTATTCAAAAAAATCGACTAAAGTAATTGTATTGCTTGCTAAACGGAACGAGTCTTTACAAATATTCAGGCTTATTAAAAGCATTGATGATAAAGCCTTTATAGCTCAGGCAAATGTAAGAGGCGTTTATGGCGAAGGCTTTGATTCGATAAAAAGCTAAACCGTTAAACGGATATAGCTTTCGGGTAGTATTCGGTAGACTACATAGCCAATTTCCGTTAAACTAAGTTGGCAGAGATATGCGAATAGCGGACAAACACATAATTATAACTGGTGCATCGTCGGGTATTGGGTTAGAAATGCTCAAACTTCTTATGCAATATCCGAACGTGCGGATTATAGCCGTAGCGCGTAATATCGACAATATCCCCTGTAAAGGTAATGTTGTTATACCCTTTTCAGCCGATGTAAGTACACAACAAGGCGTGGATACATTATTCGACTTCGCCCATCGTACTTTCGGACAAACAGATATATTCATCGCAAACGCAGGATTCGCCTATCTTGAAACGCTAAGTAAACCTGATTGGCAACATATACAGAACATTTTCAATCTGAATGTTTGCTCTCCCATTTATTCGCTTCAAAAGTTTGCAAGTGAAAGCAGGGACAAGAAAACTTTTGTCTGCACAATCTCCGGTGCAGGGCTCGTTCCCCTACCCGCTTATTCGCTATACTGTTCGACCAAAGCGGCTTTGAAACAGTTTATAAATACTTATAATTACGAGAAATCTGACAACCTATTACTGACATCGGTATTTCCTGTAGCGACACGTACCGATTTTTTCGATAAAGCGGCAAAACAGACAAATGCTCCTTTGCCATGGCCTCGGCAAGAAGCGGATACGGTGGCAAAAAAAATTATCAATGCGATTGAAAAGGAGCGGAAAGAAGTTTATCCGTCACTAATTTTCAGATTGCTTTATCCGATAGGCAGAGCATTTCCCATACTACTGCATCTATATTCTTTGTCCGAAAAGAAGAAGGTGAAAAGCTTGCTAAATTAAATTATCCTTTACGATTCCGGTAAGAGAAAATACCGATGGCGATTAAGCCGGTAAGCGGGACCCAAATAATTGTCTGTATACCATAAACAACAAAAGCAAATGCTTCGGAAGATTCGGCGGAAACACCGTATAAAACAAGCGAAGCAATGATAGCGGCGTGCCATGCACCCATACCGCCGTTGGTAGGAACAATCATACTGAGGCTACCCATTGCAAAAGCTACTAATCCAACTTTAAATCCTAAATCGACGGTAAAGTCGAATGCATAAAAAGGAATGTACGAATAGAAGAAGTAGCATACATAAATAGCGATACTGTAAAAAATAAGCTCTTTCTTTTGTCTCATTTTTCCGATAGACTTCATATCACTCCACATATTTGAAAAGAGTTCACGTACTTTACGTACTATCTTGGTATCGCCAAAGAACTTGAAGATTACAAAAACGATAATCGCCAATACGACCAGAGCGATATAGGGCATAGGAGATTCGATGAAACTCATAAGCGAATCGAACACGTTTTTATTGTCTTTCAGATAATTCAAAAAGAATTGCATATTGACACAAAAAGCCAGCAACAATAGGACAGCCACCGTCAATGTGTCAAGAAGGCGATCTAAGATCAAAGTACCGAACAATTTAGCAAAGGGTATTTTCTCTTCTTTCGATACAACTCCGCAACGCCACAACTCGCCGGCACGAGGCAAAGCAAGGTTAACGGCATAATTACCAAAAAACGAAAGTGTAAGATTGGACACTCCCGGGTTATAGCCCAAAGGGGTTATAAGCAGTTTCCAGCGCAATGCTCGTATGTAATTGGCAAATGCGCCGAATATAAGCGAAAATGCAAGAATACCGAAGTTTGCATCCTTCAGTATCGCCCACATTTTATTGAAGTCTGTATTGCGAAACAAGAAATATAGAATAAGAATGCCTAAGGCCAAAGGCAGAATTATTTTAAACAAAATATTCAGAAATGATCTTTTTTCCGGCTTTTTACCTTGCTCTTGTTGAGTAGAATTGTCCATTGTAATATTTTAAGAACCTATGCTTAAATTTGCGGAAGGATCAATCCAAGTAGAATAAAATCCTTAACTTTGCGGCTTCAAAGATAATGAATTTTATTTTAATCCGTTATGGCAACAGTAAAACCAAAAAAATTTCTTGGCCAGCATTTCCTTAAAGATCTGTCTGTTGCCCGCCGCATAGCGGACACTTTAGACTATTTCCAGCATACTCCTGTACTTGAAATCGGTCCGGGTATGGGCGTTCTTACACAATACCTCATCGAAAAAGGTAAAGACCTGACGGTGATTGAACTCGACAGAGAATCTGTCCCTTACCTTCAGACGCATTATCCGGCTTTGTCGGGACGCATCATCGAAGGTGATTTTCTTAAACTTGATTTACATACACTTTACACTGATCAATTTTGCGTAATAGGCAATTATCCTTATAATATATCTTCGCAGATTTTATTTAAAGTACTTGATTATAAAAATAATATACCTTGCTGTTCCGGGATGTTCCAAAAAGAGGTAGCTGAACGTGTGGCGGCTAAACCCGGAAGCAAAACTTACGGCATCATCAGTGTCTTGATGCAAGCATGGTATAATGTTGAGTATTTGTTCACGGTGGATGAAAATGTATTCAACCCGCCTCCGAAAGTGAAATCAGCGGTAATAAAACTGACCCGCAACCAGACTGAAAAACTTAATTGTGACGAACGTTTGTTTAAAACTGTGGTAAAAACATCTTTCAACCAACGTCGTAAAACATTACGAAATTCGATGAAACCACTTTTGGGCAAAGATAACGAAGTGTATAAAGAACCCGTTTTTGATAAACGCCCTGAACAGCTTTCTGTTGCAGACTTTGAAATGTTGACGAGACTGACACAAAAATACCTGCCCATTAATAAATAGACCAAACACGTCACACAATAACTAACACCTAAAACAGGTAATATGTCAGAAGTAAAGCTGTTTTATCACAAAGACAATACCATACGAGTTAGCAGGAGTATCGAATTCCTGAAAACCACCCCAATCAAAAACTTCCTCTGGATAGACCTCAACAATGTGGATGAGGAGATTGAAAATGAGCTTGAGGAATATCTGAAAATCTATATTCAGGAAGAAGAGGAAATGATCGAGATTGAGATGTCGTCACGCTACATCGAGACAGCCGATTCACTGGTTGTGAATATGAATTTTATTCTCAACAATTTTGAACGGGAACCAATATCGTTCATTCTGAAAAACAACATACTGATAACAGTGCGAAGCGAAGAACTGGCTTCTTTTCATGAAACTATAACCAAACTATTCGCCAATCCCAAAAACTATCCGACCGGATATCATGTCTTTATCGCTTTGCTTGAAACAAGAGTTGAAATGGATGCCGACATGGTGGAACGTATGACTCAACAGATCACGTCGTTAAGCAATAACATGACGATGAAACAGGCAAATGAAGAATTGCTGCTTGAGATCAAAGACTTGCAGGAAAAAACCATGTTGCTGCGTGAAAATATTATTGACAAACAGCGTGCTGTTTCTAACATGCTCAAAAGCGAACTTATTCCTCGAGAACTATCCGCTCGTCTTACTATCCTTGTGAAGGACATCAATTCGCTGATAGAACATATCCGTTTCGGATTCGACAGGCTTGATTATTTGCAAGATACTTTCCTTGCGTACGTTAATGTGGAGCAAAACAAAATAATCAAGATGTTTACGGTTATATCGGTTATCTTCATGCCTCCGACATTAATTGCCAGTATTTACGGAATGAATTTTCGTTCCATGCCCGAACTGGATTGGGAGTTTGGTTACCTTCTGTCATTGTTTGTTATGATACTATCAGTCGCTATAATATTAGTGATTTTCAAGCGCAAAAAATGGCTATAAATCAGAATACCGATCAAGGCATCTTCGGGATCGGAAAACTAATTAAATGAAGACATCTTTGTGATTAAATATGAGGGTAAAATAATTAAGAAGTTTTTTTAATCTCTATTCATAGACTTGCTAATAAATATTGGCAAAATACAAAAATCTATTTTGTATATTTGTATCAACTAAAGATATAGAATGGTAAATACTTTATTTATATAATATTAATTAATATGATAACCATAGACAAATTTAATTTCGCAGGAAAGAAAGCTTTCGTCAGAGTGGATTTCAATGTTCCATTAGACGACAAGTTTAACATTACTGACGATACACGAATTCGTGCTGCCATGCCTACTCTAAAAAAGATTTTGGCTGATGGCGGTAGTCCAATCATCGCTTCGCACTTAGGACGTCCGAAAGGAGTAGATCCTGAATTTTCATTGAAGCACATACTTGCACACGTTTCTAAACTTTTAGGAGTCGACGTACAATTTGCAAATGATTGCGTTGGCAAAGAAGCCGGTGCTAAAGCAGCAGCATTGCAACCGGGTGAAGCACTTTTGCTTGAAAATCTGCGTTATCATGCTGAAGAAGAAGGCAAGCCTCGCGGTTTAGCTAAAGATGCTCCTGAAGATGTTGTTGCAGCTGCTAAGAAAGAAATGAAAGCAAAACAAAAAGATTTTGCTAAAGAATTGGCTTCGTATGCGAATGTATATGTAAATGACGCTTTTGGAACAGCTCACCGCGCACATGCTAGTACAGCAATTATAGCTGATTCATTTGACGCCGATCATAAAATGTTCGGATACCTGATGCAAAAAGAAATCGACGCTGTTGAAAAGATAATGAAAGATCCTGCTCGTCCGTTCACTGCAATAATCGGAGGAGCAAAAGTATCATCTAAAATCGATATCATCGAAAATTTACTTGGTAAGGTTGACAACCTCATCATTGGTGGCGGAATGGCATTCACATTTGAAAAAGCCAATGGTGGTAAAATCGGTAATTCACTTTGCGAAGATGATAAATTAGACGTTGCTAAAGAAATTATGGCTAAAGCTAAAGAAAAGGGTGTAAAACTTGTTATCGCAAGCGATGCTAAAGTTGGTGACTCTTTCAGTAATGATGCTAAGTCGCAATTCTGCAATGCGAATGCTATACCTGACGGATACATGGGTCTGGATATAGGTCCTAAAGGCGAAAAAGAATTCACAGATGTTATCATGGCATCAAAAACTATCCTATGGAACGGTCCTGTCGGAGTTTTTGAATTCGATAATTTCTCACAAGGTTCAAAAGTTATCGCCAAAGCAATCGCAGATTCAACCAAGAACGGTGCATTTTCGCTCGTAGGTGGCGGTGATTCTGTAGCTTGTGTTAATAAATTCGGATACGCCGATAAAGTTTCTTACGTATCAACAGGCGGAGGCGCATTACTGGAATTCATCGAAGGAAAAGTTCTTCCGGGAATTAAAGCCATCAGAGGTTACTAATTAATTTCGGGAAACAGAATAATCGCAGGGTTGTCTCTAATCGACAACCCTGTTTTTTTTGTAAATAACAGGAATTTATCAACACACCATTATACATAATCTTCGTTATACCAAAAATTATGTATTTTTGTAAAATAAACACTAAGAATATTAAAAAAAGCAAAAGCAAATAAATTGATTTTCATTATCAAATTAATGATTTTAATATGAAAAAGCTGTTATGCGTACTTTACGAATTATTCATTTTCGCTCCGTTATTTGTCACATTAACAATTATAACAGCTGTTGTAGTAATTATAGGATGCAGTATCGGCGACAAAAAATTCTGGTCATATTACCCACCCAAATACTGGTCTAAAATATCTTGTCGACTGGCATTATGCCGAATAAAAGTTGTTCAAGAAGGCAAATTAGACCCGAATCAATCTTATGTATTCACACCAAATCATCAAAGTTATACAGATATTTTCCTTGTTTATGGTTACCTTAACCAAAACATCAAATGGGTTCAGAAACAAGAACTCCGTAAAATTCCGATTGTAGGCAAAGCGTGCGAATTAGCAGGGCATATTTACGTCAATCAATCAAGCTATAAATCTATGCGTGAAACGATTATTAAAGCTAAGGAACGATTATCGGGAGGCACATCAATCGTCATGTTCCCGGAAGGAGCAAGAACACTTACCGGCAAAATGGATAAATTCAGACGTGGTGCTTTTATTATAGCGCAGGAAATGAAACTTCCCATAGTCCCAATTACTATCAACGGTGCTTTTGATGTTATGCGCCGAGGTTCATTTCTGTTAATGCCCGGAAATCTGGAGCTTGTTATTCATCAACCTATCCCGACACAAGATTTGACAGAAGAAGAGGTTGTCGGGCTTATGAACAAAACTCATGACATTGTATATTCCGCTTTATGGAAAAGATATAGATAATTATTTTGTCAGCACTTTTTTTTAACATAATATAAATGAGAATCTACTTAATTTCACTTTTTCTTCTTGCAGTAAGCAGTTCTATATCAAGTCAGATCAATAAAATAAATCTCCTTTTTGCCGGAGACGCTATGCAACATAAATCCCAAATTGACGCGGCAAAAACTAACGATGGATATGATTATTCAAAATACTTCAAGCATGTGAAGAATAGGATAAGTGCGGCAGATATAGCCATCGTTAATCTCGAAGTTACGCTTGCGGGGAAACCTTACACCGGCTTTCCGAATTTTAGTGCGCCCGACCAATTTGCTTTTGCTCTAAAAGATGCCGGATTCGATATATTTCTTACTGCTAATAATCATTGTTTAGACAAACTTCAAAAAGGGCTCGAAAGGACGATTTATATGCTTGATTCGATGAACGTCAAGCATACCGGAACGTTTACCGATTCGCTTAAAAGGGAGCTCTTTTATCCACTGATGATTATTAAAAATGGTATACGCATAGCAATGCTTAACTATACATATTCTACGAATGGGATACCTACGAGTAAGCCAAACGTGGTCAATAGCATCGATAAAGAACAAATAAGAAAAGATATTCTTGCTGCTCAACAAATGAAAGCAGACATCATAATAGCTAACATGCATTGGGGAGATGAGTATCATTTAAAACACAATAGACGTCAAAAGGAAATTGCAGATTATCTGATCAGCAAAGGTGTAAAACTTATAATCGGTTCACATCCGCATGTGGTTCAGCCTATAGACATTCGCCGCAACAAGAATGGAGAGATTGACGCGATAATAGTGTATTCTTTGGGAAACTTTATTTCCGGGATGAAACCTGTTGATACGACAGGCGGAATGATTTTTAATGTTGAGATCAGTAAAGAAAAAGGTAAAGCCCTAAAAATAGAATCTTGTGATTATAATTTGGTTTGGACATATAAACCGATGCGAAATGATCATCAACCTGATTATCAACTTCTACCTGTCGAGGATTTTGACAATGATGAGGGGCAGGAAAAATTAGAAATCACATCTTATCAGATGATGAAAACATTTTCAGAAAATGCAAAAAATGCGATTGAAAGTTTATGGACTGATAAATAGTATAAAATCTATATTAGATTATAAATAAGAAAGAGAGGCAGATAAGCCTCTCTTTCTTATTTATGCTAATCCATCATCTTGGAGGTGGCCCCATTCGTCCGGGAGGACCGTAACCGGGATATTTCCTATCACCCGTCTCCATATCCGAAGCTTTCATGCCTCCTTTGAACGAATTGAAGCGATAAGTAAAGTTCACCATGAAATAACTGTTGATGGTGTTATATGTAGTGAAAGTTATATTATCGTTATTAGATGTACGTACGATATTGGAACGTTCATGTAATATATCATACATTTTGAATCTCAAGGTTGCATTGTTTTTCAATAACAATTTAGAGAGGGACGCATTCCATAGCCACATATTTTGCTTATAACCGCCTTCGTATCCTGAGTTAGCTGAATAATTTATTTCGCTTTCTAATGTGAAAGCAAATGGGAGTTCAAGCAATATACTACCAAAACCTCCATAATTGTAAATACGGGCATTCTTTTCTTTCGCTAAAGAGTGGTTTGTATTTTCAAAAATAAAATTAGCACCCAAATCGAAACTAAATTGCATTGGGTTGGCTGAACCACCTATTCCACGCATACTATATGTGGTATTGAATTTTGTACGCATATCTTCTCCCAATTTATATGTGTTAGCCCTATTTTTTTGGGGATCGGAATTTTTGTTTGTTATAAACGTATTGTTTTTTGTATAATTTCCAAATGTACCTGTATTAAAGGTAAACTTGCGATTTCGCAAAGGCGTATTATACATAAAGCGGAACATACCGTTCATATTACCATCTATATTAGCATAAGTTGTATTACGGCTGTTTCCTTCGCCCCATCGGGTAATTGTCGCAATATCATTGGTAACATAACTGAAATTGGCAAATCCCATAAGAAATGATGCTTTTTCAGGACTGAATTTATGGAAACGCACGTTAAAATTATGCTTAAAGCTGGGTCGCAGGTTAGGATTACCACGGGTGGTATCTAAAGCGTTCTGAGAGATAATACCGTCAAACAACTGATTGGTACTCGGAATATTTGTTCGCCCGTCATAACGGAATCTGAAGTTATGTTTCCTGTCCCATAAATAATTGAATTCAACACGAGGCGCAAAATTCAAATAATTTTTACGGGGTACGACCATATCATCTTTTCCCGGGCGAATGGTTGTTGTTTTAGTACTTGATGGCTCAAGACCTGCTCCTAATGTGTAATTGTATTTCTTCCTTTTAGCCTGAAAACTTAAGGTCACATTCTGATTCAAAAAATCATTTACAGTTTTGCGTGTATAGTCGTTGGCTAAATCTGTATAATCGCCTGTCAAATCGTCGAAATCATAAGTTTTCTTATCGGTTTTACTGTGTGTACCTTTAATGTTATAAGCAACCTCAAGAAAGTTCATCTTCGTTTTTTCGGCATTGCGCCAGATCGGTTCAAGATAGGATACACGCACTCGCCAATCGGAACTGTTATTATCTTGGTTGTATATCTGGTCGAGTAAAGTTGTATCTTTCATATTGATATAATCAGTCAGCGAGTAACTTGACCCATCGGTGCTACCATTGCTATTTCCACCTGATAATTCTAATGTAACAGATCGCCCTTTATTATTAAGCATACGGTTCAATAACAAATTTCCTTTGAAACCCCAGGTATCGGCATTTGAAGTCGAGTGCTCATTAATCCGAATATTATTTCGTTCGTTAACTCCGTCTATACGTTCCGAATTTCCAAACAACCGATTATCTACTTTAGAATAATTGATATTAGGACGGAAAATAACTTTTGTCAATGAGTCAATTTTCCACTCTATATGGCTTCTGAGATTAAAACCATCGTTTCCGTTCCGTTGATTTGAGCTTCCGCTGCCTGAACGATCGGCTCCGACATATCTCATATCATAAACCGATTTGACATCATTATCTGTATTGGAATACGAAACATCTGCATCGTATTTAAGCCTGTCGGATTCGCCTGCGAGATTCAATCCGAGCTCACGAGTGGTTAACAAACCGGGTTTACCGGGTCCACGTACATTGGCATTTGCATTGTTCGTATTATTAATATTACCGATCAAGGTTACTCTTGTATTATTACGTGCATAATTTATAAAACCATTTCCTTCGTACCGATCTTTATTTCCATATCCGGCTAATACATTACTAAGCATGCCCTCTTTCATCTCCGGTTTAACTATGAGATTAATAACGGTTTCTTCTTCTCCATCGTCAAAACCTGTTAATTGAGCCATATCTGACTTTTTATCAAGAACCTGTAATTTTTCGACCATTTTGGCTGGCAGATTCTGCGAAGCGGTTGTTGGATCATTACTGAAAAATTCTTTACCATCCACAAGTATTTTAGATATGTCCTTGCCGTTGACTCTGATCTTGCCGTCAGCATCAATCTCTGCTCCGGGAATTTTTTTTATAAGATCTTCAAGCACTGCCCCTTCCTGAACTTTATATGAATCTGCGTTATACTCTACTGTATCGCCTTTGACCTTAATATCGGGAGCAACAGCTGTTACAACCGCTTCGCTCAATAAAATGCCATCTTCTTTCATCAAAATATCACCTAATGCAACATTCTTGATTGCATCGACATTCTGATTTATTGTTTTATATCCTACGTACGTAAATTGTAAGATGTATTTTGCGGGTTTGACTGTCAAAAGAAAACGCCCCGAAGCATCAGTAGTCGATCCGGCAATATATGTGCTATCTTTACTATTTAATAGCCTGACACTTGTAAACTCTATACCTTCTTTGGTCACGTCGTCCAAAACTCTGCCGGAAATGCGGGTTGACTGCGTCTGTGCATATGTTGAAATGAATACAGATAGGAATAATAAAATCAAAGGCGTTTTTTTCATACAAGTAATAAGAATAAATAATCAATTTTGAAACTATGACTAAACAAAATTAAAAAGGTTTAATTATTTATATTTTCTAAAATTATTTCTTAGCGAAAACTAAATATATGCTATTGTTTTAAACTATTTTATTAACTTCAATTTTTATCTTAAAATAAGCTCTATACCGCTTATTAACTTAGATTTGACGTTTAATTAAAATAAAATACATCTTTGAAATTTCGTTAAAATTTAAATAACACTATATTTGTGAAGTAATCAAAATACTAATACTGAACATAACGTGATAAAAATCAATAATCTAAATAAAACTTATAACAACGGAAGCCCCTTACACGTTCTTAAAGGCATAAACTTAAACGTTGAAAAAGGGGAATACCTTTCCATTATGGGAGCATCAGGGTCAGGTAAATCCACATTACTGAATATTTTAGGTATATTAGATACATATGATACCGGCACCTACTATTTGAACAATGTGCTTATTAAAGATCTGAGCGAAACTAAGGCTGCTGAATTAAGAAATCACATGATTGGATTCATATTCCAGTCTTTCAATCTTATTTCGTTTAAAAACGCAATGGAAAACGTGGCTTTACCGCTCTATTATCAGGGAGTAAGTCGCAAAAAGAGAAATGCTTTGGCAATGGAGTATCTTGATAAAATGGGACTTGCAAGTCATGCAGAGCATATGCCTAACCAAATGTCGGGAGGACAAAAGCAACGTGTTGCTATAGCCCGGGCTTTAATTGCACGACCCCAAATCATTTTAGCCGACGAACCGACTGGTGCGCTTGACAGCAAAACTTCTAAAGAGGTAATGGAGCTATTGCGGGAAATAAATACCAACGATGGAATTACCATGATAATTGTAACCCACGAACAGGCAGTTGCTGACAGCACAGATCGTGTCATACATATCAAGGACGGAGTAATTGGACAGGAAGAGTATAACCAACACTCTAAATAAGAGATAAGAATATGTTCGATTTCGATGCCTTTAGGGAAATACTCGCCACCATTCGTAAAAACAAACTGCGAACCATACTCACAGGCTTTTCTGTATCATGGGGTATTTTTATGCTCATAACATTACTCTCCGCAGGAAACGGATTTCGCAACGGAGTTACATCAAACTTTTCGGACAGAGCCAAAAATTCCATAACCATTTGGCCGGGCTGGACTTCAATCCCTTATAAAGGGATGCCCTCGAATCGTCAGATCAAGTTCGATGATAAAGATTACAATCTGATCAAGAATAGAATTCCCGGAGTAGAATATGTTTCGCCACGAATTAGCCGAAGCACAACAATTACCTATAATAAAGAATACGGGTCTTGGCAATTAAACGGAGTGGCTGAAGACTATCAATACATTAGAAATATTAAGGTTGAGAAAGGACAGGGTCGGTTTCTGAACGAAATGGACATTAAAAGAAGGCGCAAAGTAATTGTCATCAGCACCGAAATACAAAAGATACTGTTTAAGGAAGACGATGCTATAGGAAAATATGTCACCGCAGATGGGCTTGCTTACCAGGTTATCGGAGTTTATGATAATAAAAATCAGTACATGAACAACCCGCCTGCATACATCCCTTTCACCACAGCGCAAATGCTATATAATAACGGGTGGGGGTTCAGTCAAATAGATTTTACTATCAATGGACTGAAAACAATTGAAAGTAATAAAGCCTTTATCGAGACGTTAAGAGCAAGAATAGGCAGTATTCACATCTTCGACCCCAAAGATCAGTCAGCACTACACATTTACAATCAAGCTGAATTTGTTGAGCAGACCGAAGATATGTTCAACAGTATCAATCTGTTTCTTAAAGTCATAAGTGTAGCTATGCTTATACTGGGCATAATCGGAGTAGGTAATATTATGCTTATAACCGTTAACGAGCGGACACAGGAAATAGGAATCCGTAAGGCGATCGGAGCATCTCCCATATCCATATTAAAGATGATTATTTTTGAATCGTTATTTATTACCAGTATAGCCGGATACATTGGTCTGGCATTTGGGTTGGCTCTGTCCGAATTATTGAATGCTATTACTGAAAAAGCATCGTCCGGCGGAGGACCGTCTATACTGAAAAATCCGACTGTAGATATGGGTACAGCGATAACAGCTTGTGCAATTGTTATCGTAGCAGGAGTGGCTGCGGGATTGATACCTGCA
Source organism: uncultured Dysgonomonas sp. (assembly GCA_945273835.1). GTDB lineage: Bacteria > Bacteroidota > Bacteroidia > Bacteroidales > Dysgonomonadaceae > Dysgonomonas. Next base: position 89,440 of record CALYPL010000001.1, read on the forward strand.
CTAAAAGCCGTTAAAGTCAGACCAATAGAAGCAATGAGAACAGAATAATAAAGATGAGACTATTTGATTTAGACAGTTGGCAAGAAATATGGTTTGCTATTACCCGAAACAAACTACGAAGTATACTGACCGGCATCGGCGTGTTCGGAGGTATATTTATTCTTGTCATATTGTTAGGAGTAGGTAATGGCTTTCAAAGTGGAATTAAACAAAACTTTTATGGAATAGCATCCAATTCATGCTTCTTTTTCGATGGTCTGACAAGCGAAGCCTATAAAGGTTATAGAAAAGGAAGGAAATGGGAAATGAACAACCATGACATGATGCTCATTCGCGAAAAGGCTCAATCGGTTGACCTTATATCCCCTCTCATTTGGGGTAAAAGCAGTGAAAAAAACGTTGTCAGAGGAGAAAAAACAGGAACTTTTCAGATAATGGGCTGTTACCCTTCACAATTTGAAATACAATCTCAGTATATTGATTATGGCCGTACTTTCAACGAATTAGACATCAACAATCAACGTAAAGTATGCGTAATAGGTAGGGAAGTATATCATACCTTATTTAAAAAAGAAGTAAACCCGATAGGCAGTTATATTCGCGCCAATGGCATATATTTCCAGATAATCGGAGTTATAAATCCTAAATCCAAAATATCCATCGGAGGAGATGTACAAGAAACAGTTTACATACCTTTTACAACTATGCAACAGGCGTTCAATCAAAACAACATCGTTCATGCACTTGCATGTACCGCCAAACAAGGTTATCCTGCCGCAATGGTTGAAGAAGAAGTAAAAACAATATTACGCACAGCACATGACATATCGCCGACTGACCAAAAGGCAATCGAAAGCTTCAACATTGAAATGCAATTTCAGATAATAGAATATCTATTTATCGGAATAAAAATAATAATCTTGTTCGTCGGACTCGGCTCACTGATGTCAGGAGTAATAGGTATAAGCAATATAATGCTGATTACGGTTCGTGAGCGGACACGTGAAATCGGCGTGCGAAGGGCTATTGGAGCTAAACCCATAACCATACTTTCACAAATCATAAGTGAAAGTTTTGTGCTGACCGCAATTTCCGGATTCTTAGGGCTTTTACTTGGCATTATTTTACTTCAGATAATAGATAGGCTCATGGTTGGAGACGTGATTAAAATAAAAATCATGTTGCCTCCATTTGTTCCCTTCAATACAGCTATAAAAGCTTTGGTTGTCCTCATGATATCAGGAATTTTAGCGGGTATAATGCCGGCGTTGCGTGCTTTGAAGATAAAACCGATAGATGCAATCCGCGAGGAATAAGAAAATAACTTAAAACAGATAATAATAAACAAACAATATATCAGATATGAAGCGTATATTAAAAATTGCAGGAGGAGTAATATTGATACTCATCGTTCTTTCAACATTTGTATGGCTTTGGAAAAAATCGCAGCCACGAAAAATAAGGTACGAGATAGCTACCGTTGGAGAGGGAAACATCGAAAACACATCAGTAGCCACAGGAAAAGTATCGCCTCGTGACGAAATACTTATCAAACCCCAAATATCGGGAATCGTGTCAGAAGTTTTAAAAAAAGCCGGTGATTACGTTACCAAGAACGAAGTAATAGCCACCGTACGCGTCGTTCCGGATATATCACAGCTCAATTCAGGAGAATCAAGAATCAATATTGCGCAAATTACTCTCAATCAACAAAAACAAATTTACGAACGCCAAAAAGAATTGTACGACAAAGGGGTAATTGCTCGTGAAGAATTTGAAGCCTCGACTGCCGACTATAATAAAGCGGTTGAAGAAATGAATAATGCCAAAGATAATCTGGATATTATTAAAACAGGTATTTCTAAAAACACAGCTAAATACAGCAATACGCAGATACGTTCCACCATAACAGGAATGATACTCGATGTGCCTATTAAAGAAGGTAATTCGGTAATACAGGCAAATAATTTTAATGACGGAACGACTATAGCCACGATAGCCAATATGAACGATATGATATTTATCGGTAAAATTGACGAAACCGAAGTAGGACGCATCCATACAGGTATGCCATTAAAACTATCAATCGGAGCTATAGAAAAACAAAAATTTGATGCTACGCTGGAATACATCGCCCCCAAAGGAACTGAAGAAAACGGAGCTATACTTTTTGAAATTAAAGCTGCGGCTCGCATACCCGATTCAGTACTTGTAAGAGCAGGATATAGCGCAAATGCAGAGATTATACTGTCAAAAGTTGAAAATGTGTTGACTATCCCCGAAAGTACTTTGACTTTCCGCAACGACTCATCATTCGTACAAGTCGTTAAAGTAGACACGCCCGAGAAACAAGAATTTGAGGAACGGAACATTAAAATCGGACTTTCGGACGGGATTATGGTTGAAGTTAAATCGGGACTGACCAAAGGTGAAAAAATTAAAGGCAACGAGATTGACCCTAAAGCGAATAATAAATAAAATTCAGCCATTAATTCACCTCTCAATAAAAAGCAGAAACTATGAATAAAGCATTCACTATAATAATTCTACTACTGACTGTAAATTTATCAGCACAGGAGAAGTGGACACTTAGAGAGTGTATTGATTATGCAATTGAAAACAATATTGACATACAGCAACAAAAAATTGGCGTAAAAAGCTCTGAAATAGAAGTAAGCACATCCAAATTCAGCCGCCTACCCAACTTAACAGGAAGAGTTGACCAGAGTTTCTCATTCGGACAAAGTACCGGCTCAAATAACTTAAACAGTTCTGCCAACTCATCAAGCACGAGCTTAGGGTTATCCACCTCAGTACCTTTATTCACCGGCTTCAGAATTCCCAATCAAATAAAAATGAATGAGTTGAATCTTCTCGCCGCTACGGAAGGCCTGAATAAAGCAAAAGAAAACATTGAGTTGCAGGTTACCTCGTATTACCTTGACGTATTATTCAAAAAAGAAATACAAAAAGTTTACAAAGAACAACTTGATCTGACAAATTCAGAAGTCGATAAGACAGCTATACTTGTAGAGGCAGGCAAAGTACCCAAGTCGCAACTTTACGATATTAAAGCCCAGTTGGCAAAAGACGAATTGAATGTGACTAATGCCACAAACGATTTGTCTCTGTCATTACTCAATCTGTCACAAGCGCTTAATTTACGGGAGTACGACAACTTCGATGTTCGCTCTCCTAACATGGAAAACGTGATAGCAGACAACATAGCAAGCCTGCTACCTGTACAAGAAATATATCAGATGGCAATACAAATAAAGCCTCAGATTAAAGAAGGACAATATAAAATAGAAAGCTCGAAGAGAAATGTTAAAGTAGCTCAATCGGCATATTACCCGACAATAGATTTTTCTGCGGGATACAGTACAAGCAGCTATCGCATTTACAGCAGTAAAAATATCTATTGGAAAGATCAATTACGAGATAACCAACGCAAATCATTCGGGTTCAGCCTTGCCATTCCGCTATTCAATAGAATGCAGACACGTAATCAGGTACGTTCAGCCAAACTAAATGTGGAAAATAACATACTTGCACTTGATAATATTAAACTCGCTCTGTACAAAGAGATACAACAAGCATTTCAGAATGCAGTAGCAGCACAATCAAAATACGATTCCACATTAAAAGCATATCAAGCAGCAGAAGAAGCTTATAAATATGCTCATGAGAAATACGATGTCGGAAAATCAACGGTTTACGAACTCAACGAAGCTCAAACCAAACTACTCACAAGCAAATCCGAACAAATACAGTCTAAGTATGACTTTCTGTTCCGGGCTAAAATACTTGACTTTTACCGTGGCGAAAGAATAGATATAAAATATTAATGTCCACCTTGAAACCATTAAGTGTACAAAGCAAAATATTTAGCAGAATAACAATTATTTACAAATGATTAATAAAAGTTATCAATAATAGCGCCTGATAATAATATATAATAGTTATCTTCGCACCTCAGATATTCAACAGAGAATGTTTGAACATGAAAAAGAAAAAAGAACAACTTATAATAAAAGCTAAAGGAACAGATATGCAAAAATATCCTGTTCCTTTTTTTTATCTTTGTTTATCAAACCTTTGAGTTATTAATTTCACACTATAATCTATAACAGATGCTATCAGACAAACCCGTAAAACTAATCTTAGATGACGGCACAATATTCGAAGGAAAATCATTCGGATCAGAAAAAGCCGGAGCAGGCGAAGTAGTGTTCAACACAGCTATGGTAGGATATCCCGAAAGTCTTACAGACCCATCTTACCTTGGGCAGATACTTGTCACCACATTTCCATTGATCGGAAACTACGGCGTTCCCGAAAACACATTTACCAACGGCATTTCTAATTTTTACGAGTCGGAGAAGATGCAAGTCAGCGGACTGATTGTTTCAGACTATTCTCACGAATATTCACATTGGAATGCTCAAAAAAAGCTTGGAGACTGGCTCAAAGAAAGTGGTGTACCGGCCATTTATGGTATCGACACACGTGAACTAACGAAAATTCTTCGAGAAAGAGGCTCTATGCTTGGTAAAATAGTCTTTGAGGACGATAACGAAATAGACTTTATAGACCCGAACATCGAAAATCAAGTGGCCAAAGCAAGTTGCAAAGAAGTTTTGGAATACGGTGAAGGCGATAAAACAGTAGTTCTTGTGGACTGTGGAGTAAAACACAATATCATACGAAGCCTGTTAAAACGCAATGTGAAAATTATAAGAGTACCTTGGGATTACGACTTCAATCAACTTGAATGGGATGGATTATTTATAGCAAACGGACCCGGAAATCCGGAATATTGCGAAATAACCGTGCAAAACATTCGCAAAGCCATGCAAGGTAATAAACCAATATGCGGTATATGCATGGGTAATCAGCTTTTAGCCAAAGCCGGAGGCGGTACAACATACAAACTGAAATATGGTCACCGAAGCCATAATCAGCCGGTAAGGATGGTTGGAACTGATGTTTGCTACATCACATCTCAAAATCATGGATTTGCTGTGGCAAGTGCTTCACTTGGCGATGAATGGGAAACATTGTTCGTGAACCTAAACGATGGAACGAATGAAGGTATCAGACACAAAACGAAACCATTCTTCTCTGCTCAATTTCACCCCGAAGCTGCGAGCGGACCAACTGATACAGACCCCTTCTTCGATATGTTTATAGAAAAATTGTAACAACTGAAAAAAAACTAACATGGATATAGACGTAAAAAAAGTACTGGTACTCGGCTCGGGAGCATTAAAAATCGGTGAAGCCGGAGAATTCGACTATTCTGGCTCACAAGCATTGAAAGCTCTGAGAGAAGAAGGCATCGAAACAGTCCTCATCAATCCCAATATAGCCACCGTGCAGACATCTGAAGGTGTAGCAGACAAAATTTATTTTCTGCCTGTAACGCCTTATTTTGTTGAAAAAGTCATTAAAAAAGAACGTCCGCAAGGAATACTTTTAGCATTCGGTGGTCAAACCGCTCTCAATTGCGGAGTAGAACTTTATCAGAACGGTATTCTTGAAAAATATAACGTACAGGTTCTCGGAACACCCGTTCAAGCCATCATGGATACCGAAGACCGTGAACTCTTTGTCAAGAAACTTGATGAGATAGAGGTTAAGACTATTAAGAGTATAGCTGTCGATAATATAGAAGATGCCGTAAAAGCCGCTGCCGAATTGGGCTATCCGATCATCGGTCGCGCCGCTTACGCTTTAGGAGGGCTCGGATCAGGATTCTGTGACAACGAGCAGGAATTACGAGCATTAGCCGACAAAGCTCTTGCATTCTCAAGCCAATTATTGATTGAAAAATCGCTTAAAGGATGGAAAGAGATTGAATATGAAGTTGTGCGTGACAGATATGATAACTGTATTACTGTCTGCAATATGGAAAACTTCGACCCGCTCGGAATCCATACGGGTGAAAGTATTGTCGTAGCTCCTTCTCAGACGCTTACAAACTCAGAATATCACAAACTTCGTGAATTAGCTATCAAGATAGTAAAACATATCGGCATAGTTGGCGAATGTAATGTACAATATGCTTTTGACCCTGAATCGGAAGATTACCGTGTAATTGAAGTTAACGCACGTCTTAGTCGTTCATCAGCACTTGCGTCAAAAGCCACAGGATATCCGTTAGCTTTCGTAGCCGCAAAACTCGGATTAGGATATGGGTTGTTTGAGCTTAAAAATTCGGTAACAAAATCAACATGTGCTTTCTTTGAACCTGCCCTCGATTATGTTGTGGTTAAAATACCCCGCTGGGATTTAGGTAAATTTCACGGAGTTTCGAAAGAAATCGGTTCAAGCATGAAATCAGTAGGCGAAATCATGTCAATCGGTCGATCATTTGAAGAAGCTATACAAAAAGGACTTCGTATGATTAACATCGGTGTACACGGATTTGCCGCCAATAAACCGATTGAGGTTGAAGATCTTGATGCAGCCTTAAAGAATCCGACTGATAAGCGTATCCTTTGCATCGAACTCGCCTTCCAGAAAGGATATACTATTGACCAGATACATGATCTTACTAAAATTGACAGATGGTTTTTGCAGAAATTACAGTATATCTTCCAATGTGGAAAAGAGCTTCAAAAGTACGATGACATCAATCTTGTTCCGCTCGATCTACTTAAAGATGCTAAGCAAAAAGGGTTCTCTGATTTTCAGATAGCCAAACTGGTTTGCAAAGAACCAAGTCTTATCGACACAATTTCAGCCGAAGTACGCACCATCCGTAAAAAGAACGGAATTGTACCTGTTGTAAAACAAATAGACACGCTTGCGGCTGAATATCCCGCTCAAACCAATTATCTGTATCTTACTTATCACGGCTCTGTAAACGACGTGAAATATCAGGGTGATAAGAAGTCAGTAATAGTACTTGGTTCAGGAGCTTACCGAATCGGTTCGTCAGTAGAATTTGACTGGTGTTCCGTCAATGCCCTGCAATCAATCCGCAAAGAAGGATACCGTTCGGTAATGATTAATTACAACCCCGAAACTGTATCTACGGACTACGATATGTGCGATCGTCTTTACTTTGATGAACTCACTTATGAGCGAGTGATGGATATCATCGAGCTTGAAAACCCGCACGGAGTAATTCTCTCGGTGGGCGGACAGATACCGAATAATTTAGCTCTACGCCTCGATGCGGCTAAAGTAAATATCCTGGGTACTTCAGCCAAGTGCATAGATAATGCCGAAGACCGCCATAAGTTTTCAAGCATGCTTGACCGTATCGGTGTAGACCAGCCTCGATGGAAAGAACTGACTTCGCTGTCCGACATCAAAGGATTTGTTGATGAAGTGGGTTATCCTGTTCTCATACGTCCTTCGTATGTACTTTCAGGAGCTGCCATGAACGTATGTTCTAATGATGAAGAACTTGAAAACTTCCTTAAGTTGGCTGCTGAAGTCTCAAAGAAACATCCCGTTGTGGTTACTGAGTTCGTTGAAAATGCCAAAGAGGTTGAAATTGACGCTGTGGCGAACAACGGAGAAATTGTGATGTATGCCATATCGGAACATGTGGAATTTGCCGGAGTGCATTCAGGCGATGCCACTATTCAGTTTCCGGCTCAACGATTATATATTGAAACCGTAAGACGCATCAAGAAGACTGCTCGTAAGATAGCTAAGGAATTACAAATCACGGGACCTTTCAATATACAGTTCCTCGCCAGAGAAAATGAGATCAAAGTAATTGAATGTAATCTGCGTGCTTCACGTTCATTCCCTTTCGTATCTAAGATTTTGAAAATTAACTTTATCGATCTTGCCACACAGGTTATGTTGGGTAAAAACGTTCAAAAGCCTAATAAGAATGAATTTGACTTCGATTATGTGGGTATCAAAGCATCACAATTCTCATTCTCACGTCTGCAAAAAGCCGATCCTGTATTAGGTGTCGACATGGCTTCGACCGGCGAAGTTGGTTGTATCGGGGATAACTTCCACGACGCTATGCTTAAATCAATGCTTTCTGTTGGTTACCGCATTCCTAAAAAAACTGTGTTATTCTCTACCGGTCCTGCCAAATCGAAAGTGGCTTTGCTCGAATCTGCTAAACTTTTGCATCTAAAGGGATATGAACTTTATGCTACAGGCGGTTCTCAGAAGTTTCTGGAAGAAAACGGTGTTCCGGCTAAAAGGGTATACTGGCCAAGTGAAAATATACATCCTAACGCAGTGGAAATGATTCACAACAAAGAAATTGATCTTGTAGTGAATATCCCCAAAAACTTTTCTACCAGTGAGTTGGATAATGGTTATAAGATAAGACGTGCGGCTATAGACTTCAATATTCCATTGCTGACAAACGCACGGCTTGCCTCAGCTTTTATACAGTCGTTCTGCAAATTAAACATGGACGACATCGAAATTAAGGCTTGGAACGAGTACGAGTAAATCATCCGTTTCATTATAAATTATTTTATCAAAGCTGCTCTTTTCAGAGTGGCTTTGATACTTAAAATAGGTACTTTCTTTCAGAATTTATCATTTTTTTCGATATTTGCCGAACAAATTTTTACTGTAATTTAATGCTGCAATGAAAAAAAAATCAATCAAAATAATCCTGATTATTCTCTCTATGCTATTACTTATTGCTGTGGGATTGGGATTTTATGTTTATTCAATTTTTTCTACTGATTTCAAAATCAATAAAACAGTATATATTTATGTAGATTCATCACGAAACTATGATAGTATATTGTCTCAAGTTGAAAAATCAGCTAAAGTCGCTAATTTGCATCATTTTGAGCAAGTAGCCTCGTACTTCAACTATAAAGACAAAATACGCACAGGCAGATATGCCGTTAAGCCCGACATGACAGTTAAAGAATTGGTTTTGAATCTAATAAATGGCAAACAAACGCCTGTACGGGTCACCTTTAATAATATCAGAACTAAAAAAGATTTGACTAAACGTCTTTCAAATCAGCTTATGCTCTCGGACGAAGAATTATATTCTTCACTCTCTGACACCCAGAAATGCGCTGATCTTGGATTTGACACGTTGACAGTTATTTCGATGTTTATTCCCGATACATATGAATTTTATTGGGATGTCAACTTAGAAGCGTTTCTGAACAAAATGAATAAGCAATACAACCGTTTCTGGAATACCGAACGTTTAAATAAAGCAAAGGAGTTAGGGCTTACTCCTGTTCAAATATCAGTACTGGCTTCCATTGTTGAAGAAGAGTGCAAATATAGTGACGAATATCCTGTTGTGGCAGGGCTTTACCTCAACCGTCTAAGAAAGGGTATGCTGTTACAGGCTGACCCGACTGTTAAATATGCTGTAGGCGATTTTTCTTTACGCCGTATACTTAATGAGCATCTGAAAACATATTCGCCTTACAACACGTACATATTTCAAGGCTTACCTCCCGGACCGATACGTATTCCATCCATAAGAGGCATTGATGCTGTATTGAATTATAATCAGAATAATTATCTGTATATGTGTGCCAAAGAAGATTTTTCAGGAAGACATAATTTCGCACAAACATTATCTCAGCATAATGAGAATGCAAATCGGTATAGAGCAGCTCTTAATAAAAGAAATATATTCAAATAATGAGTTTATCGCCCTACTCCACGACTTTGTATTGGCTGCGTGCGGTTTGTAGGGATACAGCATTAAAGTGCCACCATTCGCCCAGAATTGGCTTAAATCCGGCTTCGGTCATTACTTTCCTTAGCAATTGGCGGTTTTTCACCTGTTGTCGGGTTAATAATCCTTCACGGATAAAACCTTCTTCGTCCCTTATTCCGGCTGTACGTCCGAAATAATCAAAAGGCGTACCCATATCAAGGGGCTTACCACTACCATCGCAAATAGTAAGGTCTACAGCCATTCCGTAATTATGTAATCCTGTTCGTTCAGGATTTGCCACATAAGCATGTTTTGATGTATTTTTAACTACATTATACATCTTGCGTTGGATATGAAGCGGACGGACTGCATCATAGATAAGTAATGAATAGTCTGGATATATATTTTTCAATATTTTTTGTGCTTTGACGAGTTTGTCTGCTGCCAATGAATGCAAATATGCATTTCTGAAACCTGCATCATACAGTATTATGCCTGTAAAATTGTCTGTAGTAGCATATTTAAGCTCTACCCGAATGGTTGAATCCAACTGCTGGACATTGACAAATCCCAAGTGAATCAATTTGGTTTCAAGGAGAGATAGAGTCTTTATGTTATCGGTCTGACTGTTAAGAACAAGACAATAAAAAAAAGCCAAGAAAGGCAGGATAAATTTTTTATTCAGAGTCATCAGACGAGTCAGTTGAAGGCTGTAAATATTTATTACCACGCAAAGCCGCATAGATTGCCTCTTGTATTCGTGGTCTTATACTTAAAGACATAAGCCCATTAGAAGTGCGTTTCGGGTAAATACGGTTAGATAAAAATATAAAAATAAGTTGATTGTCGGGATCAATCCAGAAACATGTACCCGTAAAACCTGTATGTCCATAAACGCTTGCCGGAGCACTTCTTCCTGTTGGTCCTGATTTATTTGTTTGTAATTCGGGTCTGTCAAAACCTAAGCCCCTGCGAGACAGTGAACTTTTGGATACGGTAAAAAGCCGGCAAGTTTTTTTACTCAGATAACGTTCATCGCCATACTCCCCGTCATTAAGATACATTTGGCAAAGTTTAGCTATATCGTTTGCATCGGCAAACAAGCCTGCATTGCCGCTTATGCCACCCATAAAAGCCGCACCTTCATCATGCACATATCCTTGCAACAATTGCTTACGTAGAAAATCGTCACGTTCGGTAGGTACTATCCTGTCTTTGGGAAAACGATTCAATGGGTTATACGTTGCCGTAACCGCTCCCAATCTGCTATAAAAATTCTTTTGTAAGAAAGTATTCAGGTCTGTCTTTGAGGCATCCTCAACCACTTCTTTAAGCAGCATAAAGTTTAAACAACTATAAAGGTAACTTTTCCGAGAACGCAATTTAGATTGTGCAATAGACAATAGAATTGTGTCTTTATATGCTTTATTGACAAACATGTCGTCCGCGATTTGTAAATATCCGTTTTTAGGCACGGCAGAAACCATATCCGGCTTAAATTTGAAATCTGTCCGAGCCCAAGTCGTTTTGTCGAACTGGGCTTTATGTAAATCGGTAGACTTAACACTGAATAATTTCCCGGTAAAGCTTGTTTCATCAATAGCTTTCATGTAATAAGGCAGGAAAGAAACCAATCTTGACTCATGATATAAAGCATCGCGAATGGTAATTTTATCTTTATCGGTATTTTTTAGAGCCGGGACAAATTTACTGATCGGTGTATTCAATGAGAATTTATCTTCGTCATACAACTTCATGACCGCAGGCAAAGTAGCCACAGCTTTTGTCATTGAGGCAAGATCATAAATATCGTCCGTATCAACTTTTCTTTTGCCATTATACTCAAATGATCCGAATGCTTTATCATAAATTACGACTCCATTTTTAGCTATCAGAATCTGGCATCCTGGATAAGCCTTTGCGTTTATTCCCTCATTGGCTATGGTATCTATTTTTGCGAGATATTCTGATTTTAGACCTACTTCTTCAGGTGAGTTATAGCCAAGACGTACTTTCTGAGTCTCAATTCCGTCGCCAATATCAAATAAACCTTTTACTGAAACAGGAATTTTAGCATCAACACCAATACCGCCGAAAATAGCCTGAGCGGCAAATTCCTGGGCATAATCCGTATTTTCATAAGCAAGTACTATCGCATCAGAAGATTTGATGGAAGATGTATATCCCGTCATCCGATAGGGTACAACAAAGAATGACATGATTGTCTGTTTGCCCTGAGCAATACTTTCAATGGCATTATTTACATTTACTTTATCTGTATGCACAGAAATGATTAATGTATTATAACCTTCTAATTTCTTTTTGAGAGCCAACAGTCCTGCATTATCTGTTACGCTGAAACATGCCACATCTCCATATCGGCGTAATGTATTCTGAAAATTATTATTTCCTGCTGGACCTACTGAAACAGCGGCAATACTCCGGTTATCGAGTTTTTTCAGAGGGACAAGCTGCTCTTTATTTTTTAATAATGTAATCGCCTTTTCATTCAGCTTACGACAAAGCCATATTCCATAATCCGTATTTAGTTGGGAAGATAAATTAGTTACATCAATAGGCTTTTCTTTATAAATCCCCAATATATACTTATATGAAAGCACTTTGCGACATTTAGCGTCAATCACGTCCTGACTGATCACACCATCTTTGACTGCTTTCTTAACAGCCTCTAACTGTACAGCCGGTGATATTGGACCAAGCAAAATATCATTACCTGCTAATAAGGCACGAACACAATGATTCTTTTCGTCCGATACTCCTTTCATCGCAAGCCCGTCTGTGAAAACAAGTCCATCAAACCCTAACTTATTTTTCAATAATCCGGTGACGATCTTAGAGGATAACGATGCGGGCTGTTTGGTTTCGTCTAAAGCGGGTATATATAAATGCCCGGACATAATACCCGAAAGATTAGCTTCGATATATTGCTTGAAAGGATAAATTTCCATTTTATCCAATCTTTCACGGTCGTGATTGATTACCGGCAGTGCAAGATGAGAATCTGTCGATGTGTCACCGTGTCCCGGAAAATGTTTAGCTACGGAAAGAACTTTACCCGATTCCAATCCCTTACTATACATTATGCCTTTACGTGCTACCAATTTAGGATCTTCTCCGTATGATCTATTACCAATTACCGGGTTTGAAGGGTTACTGTTTACGTCCATATCAGGAGCAAAATTGACATGGATGCCCATTACCCTGCACTGTCTGGCAACTTCCTGCCCATAATAATAAAGTAATGAGTCATTCTGAATAGCACCCAACATCATGTTACGGGGGTATTGTATGGTGTTGGACAATCGCATGGATAGTCCCCACTCTCCATCTATCGAAATCATTAACGGAACTTTGGCGACAAGCTGAGCGGAATTGGTTATTTTAGCCTGATCCTGCGGATTTCCTTTTAAGAAAATAATACCGCCTACCCGTTGCTTTTCAACCAGACTTTTAATTTCGCTCTCATTGGAGGGGTTACCATAAGTGATGATTGTAAAGAGTTGTCCTATTCTTTCTTCTGGTGTAAGAGTAGTGAATACAGAATCTACCCACTGATTCATACTATCATCATTAACCGTGCGATATAAATCAGGGGTGTAAGGTTTATTCCGTTGTGCATTCAACGAAATAAAGCTGATGGTTAGTAGAGACAAGGTTAAAAGAAAGACATTTTTTTTCATCTGCTATTTTGTATCTGTTTATGTATACATTCTGCTATTTTAGGAGCGGCTGCTTCACGACACGGAGCAAAACTTGGCCAATCATTAAAATCAATTATCTTGAAAGAACCGTCCGTATCGACAACACAATCTCCACCGTAAATCTTTACACCGAGAACTTCACCGGCTTTATCGCAAGCCTTCTTCAATTCATCTGCAGAGAAAGGAAATTCTTTAGCAGCTCCGTTAATCTTCTCCAACCCGAATTTACTGTGGCTTAAATCATAAGGATAAAACCAATAGAAAAAATCTGTATCAGCTACTCCATAAAATTTAACAAGATCACCAACCAAATGTTCATTTATAACAGCGTTGGGGATACCACGCAATTCAAACTCAAGCAAAATAGATTTAACTTCATCTATATTGCGAGCGTAAGCCACATCTTCGCGGTGTACTGCATGCGAATCGCCTCGTTTTACCCAATATGCCGGTGCATTCATTGCCCTAAGGGAATCAGTAACATCCTGACATACATCCGTGATTATACTTTGCGGATGGGGTATTCTATTTTCTAATAGAATGCTTGTCATTGAAGCACGGGTACAGTTTTCTATGCCATATCCTGAGTTCACAACAATTGCTCCATTCGTCTCGAAGCGTTGTAATCTTTTCATTGCATTGCGTCCACGAACCATATTGAAAAAGTAGGTCTGATCTTCAAAGTCGGCAAGCATAAATTCTGATTCGGTATATTCTTCTAACTCATAGCCAAGTTGAATCAGATGCTCGGCAGTGAGGTTAAAAATCATGGCATCATTGCCAATATGGTTAGGCGAATATTTTGTCTGGCGTTTAACGCCAACTATTTTATTTTTCGACATGTGTATAACTTAGCTGTTTAAAAATTGTTCGGCTTTTTCAATATCTCCCGCATGATCGACATCTACAATTTTGCCAAATGGATAAGCCTTCAGATTCAATCCGTCTTCAACTAATTGACGTTGAAAGTTACGCATACGCGATTGTCCTGATTTGAGGCAGTTTTCAAGAGTATCTATTGCTTTGGGGGTAAGTCCGTAAATTCCACCCGATATGTATTTACAATCATCGGACTGATCTAAAAATCCTCTGATCTGCATATCTGTATTCACGTCAACATACAAAGGTTTTTCATCGTCAATGAAATCTGTAACAGCCATCATACCATCGGCACTTTTATCGTTACGAAAAGCCTGAATGTAAGCGGAAAATTCATCTTCTTTGAAGATGGTATCAACGGTTGTTAGACAAAACTTACCTGCACGCAAAAAGTTTCTTAATTCAAAGAAACTGTGCATTGAGCTTGGTGTTGATTTTACAATTATATTCAGGGGAATATCAAGTTTCAGGTCCGAAACGTAGTCTTGCACTTGTTTCATCTCGTTATTGACGATGATGCTGATTGATTCGGCGTGATTGGCTAAAAAAACATCGATCAGCCGACGTATCATCTCTTTTCCGTTGAGCTTAACCAACGGTTTTGGTAAAGCTACCCCTTCTTGCGCAAGGCGTGAACCCTCGCCGGCAGCTATAATAGCATAATTCATTATTTAATCGTTATTATCGGCTGTCAAATCCAATACTTCATTATCATTACCTCTTTCCACGTATAGTTTACGAAGAGGATTGGCATGTGCTTCTTTATAGAACTTCCTGTTTTCATACACATCCAAAGCCATAAAGACTGCTTGTCTGAACGACTCTTCGGATGCTTCATTTTTTCCGGCTATGGCATAAGCTGTACCGTGAGCGGGCGAAGTGCGTATAATCGGCAGTCCTGCGGTAAAGTTGACGCCTTCTTCCATTGCCAAAGTTTTAAATGGAACTAACCCCTGATCGTGATACATTGCCAATATTCCGTCAAAATGAGTAAAATCGCGTGAACCGAAAAAACCATCTGCCGGATATGGTCCGAAGCATAGTATATTCTTGTCTTCAAGTTCTTTCAGTGCAGGGATAATTACTTCTTTCTCTTCTGTACCCAACAAGCCGTTTTCACCGGCATGAGGATTCAGCGACAAAACGGCTATGCGTGGTTTGCCGCATCGAAAATCGCGACGAAGGCTATTTTCGAAGCGTATCGCCGCATCAATTATCTTTTCTTTTGTTATGGCTTTCGGAACTTCGCTCAATGGGATATGTCCGGTTACAAGGGCTACACGTATAGTATCCTTTGCAAGAATCATCAGACTTTTTTCACCATTACGGGCAAATCTGCTTTCGAGATATTCAGTGTGTCCGGGAAAATGGAAATCATCACGTTGTATATTGTCTTTATTGATCGGGGCTGTAACAAGTACGTCAATCAATCCTTCTTGTAAATCTTTTGTCGCACGTTCCAAGGCTTTATATGCTGACTCTCCGGCAATTGTGGTTGATTGTCCGAGATCAACTTTCGCGTCTTCTCCGATAACATTAATGATATTTACCTTATTTTCAACAGCATTATCGGCATTATTTATCTGGTTGAAAGCAATGGGTTGCATATCCAGTGCTTTGGTGTGAAACGCTGCCACCTTAGCCGATCCGTATAAGACAGGAATGCACATTTCTGCCATGCGTATATCTGAAAAGGTTTTAAGAATGACTTCGTAGCCAATTCCATTTATATCTCCTTGTGTAATTCCTACTTTAATCATGAAGCGGTTAATTTTTCTTTTTTGTTTTTATCTGTCGACAACATACCACATGCCGCGAAGATATCCTCGCCACGTGAAGATCGAATAGTACAGTTAATTCTCCTGCTGGTAAGATAATCTCTGAACGCCTCCATCTTTTCTTTAGATGATGTTTTTAAGTCAACATTGGGTATAGCATGAAAACGAATCAGGTTTACACGGCATTCCATACCTTTAATTAGATTTGCCAACTCTTTAGCATGTTCAATGGAATCGTTGAAATTATTAAACATGATGTATTCGAACGATAGACGGCGTTGTCCTCGCCAATCGTACTGACGCAATAAATCGAGGATGCCGTGTATTGGAAATGCTTTTTCTGCGGGCATTATGGATAATCGTTGGGCTGCTTCGGGACTGTGGATGCTGATTGCCAAATGTGCTGAACTTTCATCGAGAAAAAGTTTCAATTTTGGTGTGACACCTGTTGTAGAGACTGTTATTCGTTTTGGGCTCCATGCAAGACCGTATTCAGCCGTCATGATATCCAACGTTTTTTTAAGCTCTTTATAATTATCCAACGGCTCTCCCATCCCCATGAAAACGACATTGGTCAGGCTTTCTGCTTCGTCCACTGAATAAATTTGATTCAGGATTTCATTTGCCGAAAGGTTTCCGCCGAAACCCTGTTTACCTGTCATACAAAACAGGCAGTTCATTTTACAGCCAACTTGCGACGAGACACAAAGTGTTCGCCTCTCGTCTTCGGGTATCATTACTGACTCTACAAATTTACCGTTATCTGCCCTGAATAAATATTTAACGGTTCCATCAATTGATTTTTGAAATTCTGTTGGACGTGAACGACCTATATCAAACTTTTCCTTCAATAATTCTCGGTTTGAAGCTGATATATTTGTCATTTCGTCAATTGACGTAATCCGCTTTTTATATATCCAGTCCGCAATTTGTTTTGTTGCAAATTTCGGTAAACGACACTCCTCGGCTACTTGCCGAAGCTCGTCCATCGTCATACCGAGTAAGTGTCGCTTTTCTATCATCTATATTATTACAAACGCTTTTTAATAGCCTCGTGTTCTTTTTCAAAACCGGGCTTGTTTAGCAACGCAAACATATTTTTCTTGTAGGCTTCTACTCCCGGCTGATCGAAAGGATTTACTCCCAATATATAACCGCTGATACCACAAGCCTTTTCAAAGAAATAGATTAACTGACCAAGGTAGTATTCTGTCAATTGAGGGATTTCAACTTTAATGTTAGGCACACCTCCATCCACATGGGCAAGTTGTGTACCAAGTTCAGCCATTTTATTTACATAATCAACTCGTTTGTCGATCAGGAAGTTCAATCCGTCAAGATCTTCTTCGTCAGCAGGAACTACCACTTTGTTGTTTGGTTCAACTACGGATAGGACAGTCTCGAAAATTGAGCGTTCGCCTTCCTGTATCCATTGACCCATTGAGTGCAAGTCGGTAGTGAAATCAACCGCGGCATTGAAAATTCCTTTATGTTCTTTACCTTCGCTTTCGCCATAAAGTTGTTTCCACCATTCTGCGATAAAGTGCAGTTTAGGGCTGAAGTTTGCAAGTATTTCAATCTTCTTACCTTTCTTGTATAGCTCATTACGAGTTACCGCATATATTTCTGAGATATTTTTGTCGAAAGCAACATTAGGTGCTGTTTGTTCTTCCATATAAACTGCTCCTGCTACTAATTGGCGGATATTGAATCCTGCAACTGCAATAGGCAACAATCCAACAGGTGTAAGCACTGAATAACGTCCGCCTACATTGTCAGGTATAACAAACATTTTGTAACCTTCTTTTTTAGCTAATGTGTGCAAAGCACCACGAGCGGCATCCGTGATAGCTACGATACGGCTTTTTGCTTCTTGTTTACCCACCTGATTTTCAAGCTCACGCTTCAGGATACGGAAAGCCAAAGCCGGTTCTGTTGTAGTACCCGATTTAGAGATATTGATAATACCAAAAGACTTATCTCCCAAATAAGCTATAAGTTCAGCAATATAGTCTTCACCAATATTATTACCTGCATACACGATTACCGGATTTTTGCGATCACGTTCCAACCAGTCGAAAGAACTGTTAAGTGCATCTATTACGGCACGTGCTCCGAGATAACTTCCTCCGATACCGACAACTACGACAACTTCGCATTTATCACGAAGTGTTTTAGCGGTTGCTTCTATATCTTTAAATTCTGCATCGGTGATTGATGATGGCAACTTCAACCAACCAAGGAAGTCATTGCCTTTGCCTGAACCGTTATGTAATGCTTCGTTACATTGTTTTGCTAATGCGGCATTGCTGTTGATGTTTTCCTGACTGATAAATCCTAACGTTTTACTAACGTCTAAACGAATAACTTTATCCATGTTTTTTTATTTTAATATTTGTTCTCTCAATTGTTTAACTTCAAAGCGAGCAGATGAATTTTCGTACAGAATCCGATAAACCATATCCACGATTGGTATATGTACGTTATATCGTTCATTCATCTCACGAATACATTTTGTTCCATAGTAACCTTCGGCCACCATTTCCATTTCTATTTGTGCTGCTTTGACTGAATATCCCCGACCGATCATTGAACCGAAGGTACGGTTACGGCTGAAACTTGAATAGCATGTAACCAATAAATCGCCCAAATAAGCCGAAGCGGCTATATTTCTTTTACCGGGATAAACTGCCGAGGTGAAATGCTCCATTTCATTGATAGCATTGGAAACAAGCACGGCCTGAAAATTATCTCCATATTTTAATCCGTGACATATCCCTGAAGCTATGGCATATACGTTTTTCAGAACTGCTGCCAATTCTATTCCGTCCACATCTGTGGATGCTGATGCTTTGACAAAACGATTTGAAAATAATTTCGCACATAGTCTTGCTCTATCTATATCGGCGCATGCCAAAGTCGGGTAAGTCAACCTTTCAAGCGCAATTTCCTCAGCGTGACATGGTCCACCGACAATGGCGATATTTTCGACAGGTACGTTATGATGCACTCGGATATAGTCCGTAACCAACATATTTTCCGGCGGAACTATTCCTTTTATAGCCGATATTATGAATTTATCGCTCAAATCTACTCCTTCAATCAACTTTTCAAGATGACTTTTAAGGAACGGTGATGGAACGGCTAAAATCAGCGTATCATAATTTTTTACAATCTCATTTATATCGCAGGAAAGAGTAATTCTGTCAAGATTAAACTCCACATTTGTAAGATATGATGGGTTGTGTCCCAAATTCTTAAACTCTTCTATCTGCTCGGGACGGCGCATATACCAACCAATATGATGCTGTTGAGTCAGCATAATTTTAGCGATGGCCGTTGCCCATGTACCTCCACCCAAAATAGCAATTTTACCGGGAAAGTTCATATTGTAACTTTTTTATTTACACACCGATTTCTTATACCAACTTAGCAAGCCATTGTTCAATCTGTTCAACAGAAGGCAAGGATAGCTCAAGTTTATATTTTTTATTAACGTCTCCTAAATCTTGTCTGATTTTCTGAGCTTTAGCATTTTTCAAATCTTCCAACGTAGGATAGCCGGCTTTATGGATAACTGCTACTAAATCGGAGTCGATGCCTAAAACATCATACTTTGAAACCGGGTCTTTTTTTACTACTTTCTCGGGACGCATTTGAGGGAATAACAATACTTCCTGTATGCTTTCTTGACCTGTCATAAACATAGTCAGCCTATCCATGCCGATACCTATACCGCTTGTTGGGGGCATACCGTATTCAAGGGCGCGAAGAAAGTCCTGATCGATAAACATAGCTTCATCATCTCCTTTTTCCGAAAGGCGAAGCTGTTCTTCAAAACGGAAACGCTGATCAATCGGGTCATTCAATTCGGAATAAGCATTTGCTAATTCTTTTCCATTGACCATAAGCTCGAAACGTTCGGTCAGATCAGGATTTGAGCGATGGCGTTTTGTCAGAGGCGACATTTCAACGGGATAATCGATAATAAATGTTGGCTGTATGTAATTGCCTTCACATTTAGCTCCGAAAATTTCATCTATCAGCTTGCCTTTACCCATTGTTTCGTCTTGTTCTATATCCAGTTTTTTGCAAACTTCTCGAAGTTGTTCTTCGTCCATTCCACTGATATCAAAACCTGTAAAGTGCTTTATGGAGTCTATCATCGTAACACGAGGATAAGGAGCTTTATAATCAATCTCCCTGTCGCCCATCATTACTTTTGTAGTTCCGTTAACATCAAGACATATTTTTTCGAGCATTCGCTCTGTAAAATCCATCATCCAGTTATAATCTTTATAAGCGGCGTAAAATTCCATAACAGTAAATTCAGGGTTATGGGTGCGATCCATCCCTTCGTTGCGGAAGTTGCGAGAAAACTCATATACTCCGTCAAACCCGCCTACAATAAGCCGTTTCAGATACAACTCGTTGGCAATACGCAAATAAAGCGGTATATCAAGCGCATTATGGTGTGTAGTGAAAGGTCGTGCCGAAGCTCCGCCCGGAATGCTTTGCAAAACGGGGGTATCTACTTCTATATATCCGTGTCCGTTAAGGAATTCACGCATTGAGTTGAATACTTTTGTACGTTTTACGAATGTTTCCTTAACGCCATCATTTACTATTAAATCAACGTAACGTTGACGGTAACGCTGTTCGGGATCGGTAAAACCATCGTAGGTTACACCGTCTTTAACCTTTACTACAGGTAAAGGGCGTAACGACTTGGCTAAAACGGTCAATTCTTCGGCATGAACTGATATTTCTCCCATCTGTGTGCGGAAAACATATCCTTTGATACCGACAAAGTCACCTATATCGAGTAATTTTTTGAATACAACGTTGTAAAGATTCTTATCTTCACCGGGGCAAAGGTCATCGCGGGATATATAAACCTGAATGCGTCCTTCCGCATCCTGTAATTCCATAAATGACGCTTTTCCCATGATACGACGCCCCATGATACGACCGGCAATCGTTACCTGTCGGCGGGGTTCATCGTCTTTAAACTCTTTCTTTATGTCAGACGACCATGCACTAACCTCATACTTGGCGGCAGGATATGGCTCAATGCCTAACGCTCTCATTTCAGCAAGGCTATCGCGTCGAATGATTTCCTGCTCACTTAATTCCAGATTCGCAATATTACTCATATTTTATAGTTCTGATTCGATTTACATATAGTCTTAAACCTGCAAATTTAAAAAATATAATTACAAATCAGGTTTACAGCAATAATAATAAAAATAAAATAGGTTTTAAACCATATGAAGTAATTGCTTTAAACCAAACGGATTTGAAAAAAACTTAAACTTTTTTAACGTATCTCATATAGCAATTCATATTTAACATTTCTATTTTTGTGAAATACGAAAAAGAAATATTAGAAATCAATATAATAACATCTAATTTGGATAATATGAATCAGGTTGATATTCGCGAACTAACCGAAAGGATCCAGAGCAAAAGCACCTTCATCGAAGCGCTAACGATGGGCATGGACAAAGTGATTGTAGGACAAAAGCACCTCGTCGAGTCGCTGTTGATTGGATTATTAGCCGATGGCCACATTTTGCTCGAAGGGGTTCCCGGACTGGCAAAGACACTGGCTATAAAAACTTTGGCATCCTTAATTGAAGCTAAATACAGCCGTATACAATTTACGCCCGACTTGTTGCCTGCCGATGTTATCGGTACAATGATTTACAGCCAGAAAAAAGAAGAGTTCATTGTTAAACACGGACCTATTTTTTCTAATTTCGTGTTAGCTGACGAGATCAACCGTGCTCCGGCAAAAGTACAGAGTGCGTTGTTAGAAGCTATGCAGGAGCGACAAGTAACTATTGGTGAAGAAACTTACAAATTGCCTGCGCCTTTCCTTGTTATGGCAACGCAAAACCCCATAGAGCAAGAAGGTACTTATCCGTTGCCGGAAGCTCAGGTAGACCGTTTCATGCTTAAAGTTATTATCAACTATCCGAAGAAAGAAGAAGAAAAGCTGATTCTCCGTCATAATTTAGACGGCACGCAAGCTGTGAAAATACAGCCCGTGATGAAAGCCGAAGAAATCATTCAGGCTCGTGAAGTTGTACGTGATGTTTATCTCGACGAAAAAATTGAGCAATACATCGTTGATATTGTATTCGCTACACGTTTTCCACAAGATCACGGCTTGAAAGACCTACAGGGACTTATTGGTTTCGGAGCATCGCCACGTGCTTCAATCAGTCTTGCATTAGCAGCCAGAGCATACGCATTCATAAAAAGACGAGGTTATGTCATTCCTGAAGATATACGTGCCGTTTGCCACGACGTATTGCGCCACCGTATAGGTCTAACATACGAAGCTGAAGCCAACAACACCACTTCAGACGAAATTATCAGCGAAATACTGAACAAGGTAGAAGTGCCATAATGGAAACAAGTGAACTGCTAAAAAAAGTACGTCAGATCGAAATTAAGACACGGGGATTGTCAAGCAATATATTTGCAGGTCAATACCATTCTGCGTTTAAAGGACGGGGTATGGCTTTTTCAGAAGTACGTGAATACTCGTATGGCGATGACATCCGTGATATTGACTGGAATGTGACTGCACGTTACAACAAGCCTTTTATAAAGGTATTTGAAGAGGAACGTGAGCTGACCGTAATGCTGATGGTAGACGTTTCAGCAAGTCTCGATTTCGGGACAACATCTCAAATCAAACGAGATATGGTTACGGAGGTAGCCGCCACACTCGCTTTTTCGGCAATTCAAAATAATGATAAAATAGGTGTTATTTTCTTTTCGGATAAAATAGAAAAGTTTATCCCGCCCAAAAAAGGAAGAAAACACATACTCTATATCATTCGTGAGCTTATCAACTTTGAAGCTGAACAAACGAGTACGGATATCAGTATGGCACTTAAATATCTGACCAACGTCCTCAAAAAAAGATGCACTACGTTCCTTATATCCGACTTTATTGATACCAATAATTATGAAAACGCGCTGACCATTGCTAACCGTAAGCACGATATCGTTGCCTTGCAGATATATGACCAACGTGAAACCGAGCTGCCTAAAGTAGGATTGATGAAAATACTTGATGCGGAAACCGGTCAGGAACAATGGATCGACACATCTTCACGCAAAGTAAGAGACTTATATCAGAACTGGTGGAACAAACGTCAGGGCGATATGCTCAATTCGTTCAAGAAATGTCGTGTAGATAATATTTCAATACGTACTGACGAAGATTATGTGAGAGCCTTGATTGCATTATTCAAAATGAGAAGCTAAAAACCGAGAAAGATATAGAACACAGATTTATGTCCAAAAAATTAGCGAAATATATAGTATTGATTATAGTCGGCTGCGTTATTCTGTTGCCCGAAATTCTGTCAGCACAAAAAGCAACGGTACGTGCCACCGTTCAACCATCCGATATACAAATTGGAGAGCAGGCTGTTATAAATCTGGAAGTGATTGCTCCTAAAGGACGCAATATCATTTTTCCCGTTTATTCCGATACGATTATAAAAGGAATAGAGGTAATGAAGATGTTACGTCCCGACACAGTCATGACCGAAGTGATGACCATTAATCAGAAATACCTCATCACATCTTTCGACTCCACGCTTTACCATGTGCCATACATGGAAGTGATTGACGGAAAAGACACGCTGAAATCTAATGATTTTGGACTCAAAGTAACCTCTCCTACTCTGTCGGATTCTACCTTAGCTTATCTCGATCAACTAAAAAACAATAATACCGACTCCTTAGATTTTGACAAATTAGGTATATATGATATAAAAACAATACAAAACGTTCCATTTGTATGGACTGATTATTTACTTTATATCCTCATACCTTTAGGCATCTTGCTTGTTTTAGCCATAATCGGATTAATAATATACATGGTTATTAAAAAGAAGAAAAAAGGCTACTTCTTTAAACCCGAAGTGGTGCTGCCCGCTCATGTAATTGCGTTAAACGAGCTCGACAAGCTTAAATCAAGCAAGATATGGCAAAAAGGACAGGAAAAAGCATTCTATATAAAACTGACTGCAATAATTCGTGAATACATCGATCGACAGTTTAATATAGACGCACCTGAAATGACATCGGACGAAATCATAGACGCCGTTAAAAAATCAACAGGTGCAGCGTCAGCTAGTTTGAATTTGCAACAGATACTCAGCTTAGCCGATTTGGTAAAATTTGCCAAATACACTCCATTGCCTGATGAAAATGACCTTAGCCTGATGAACGCATACTTCTTTGTCAACCAAACAAAAGTTGAAGAGTTGCCAAAACCTGCAGAAAATATGACGGATAAATCAGGAGAAGGACATACTGAAAATAATATTGAAAAAAATAAGAACGAAGCGAATAGCTAAAAACGAGAAAGATGGAATTTGCAAACCCAAAATATCTGTTTCTACTGATATTACTCATACCGCTCATAGCTTGGTATATATTGAAGTTGCGGAAAACGCAAGCCAGCTTTAAAATATCGTCAGCGTTTGCATTCAAGCAAAAAGCCGCCACATTGCGCGTATATCTTCGACACGTACCTTTCATTCTTCGGACAATAGCCATAGCCGCACTCATTATCGCTTTGGCACGTCCTCAGAGTGTCAACTCATCAGATATAACCAACTCGGAAGGAATTGATATTGTGCTGGCACTTGACGTATCCGGGACTATGTTAGCCCAAGACTTTCAGCCAACAAGGCTTGAAGCGGCCAAAAAAGTTGCTTCTGAATTTATCAATGACCGAAAAAACGATAAGATCGGACTTGTGATATTTGCCGGAGAAAGTTTCACGCAATGTCCGCTTACGACAGATCATCGCATATTGCTCAACTTGCTAAAAGATGTTCGCTTCGGGATGATAGAAGATGGAACAGCCATTGGGCTTGGGCTCGCCAATGCTGTAAACAGGCTGAAAGACAGCAGTTCAAAATCTCGTGTGATAATTCTGCTTACTGACGGTTCCAATAATTCCGGACAAATCACACCGCTTACAGCAGCCGATTTAGCCGCATCTTATGGCATCCGGGTTTATACAATCGGTGTAGGATCTCGTGGCACAGCCCAATTAACCGATGAATATGGTCGACGCATGTTAGTTCCTGTTGATATTGACGAACGCACATTGACGGAAATAGCATCAAAAACTAAAGGCGAATATTTCCGTGCGACTGACAACACAAGTCTGAAAACGATATATCAACAAATTGATAAGATGGAAAAATACCATATCAGCGTCAACACTGTTACAAAAAAACAAGAACTATACTTTCCGTTTGCGCTGTTGGCATTATGTCTCGTGATATTCGAACTTGTATTACGCCGTACTTATTTGCGGCATATTCCATAAAAAAATGATTAAATATTGAACAATAGATATGTTTAGATTTGCCAATCCGGAATATTTATACCTTTCTTTTCTGATACCCGTTTTAATTATCGGGTTCATCATGCTGAATATAGCCAAACGCAAAAGCGTTGAAAAGATAGGAAAGCTGTCATCAGTAAAAAAAATGATGCCCGAACTATCATTAAAACGTTCCTATCTAAAATTCTGGATTACGTTAGCCGCTATTGCTCTCGGTATTGTTATATTGGCACGTCCGCAATTCGGCACAAAAGTCGAAAAGATGGATAAAAAAGGTATAGAGCTTGTGGTGGCGATAGACGTATCAAATTCCATGCTGGCACAGGATATTAAACCTAGCAGACTGGACAAGGCTAAACAAATTCTGACACGCATTATAGATGAGCGCAAAGATGACAAGGTCGCTATTGTCGTGTTTGCAGGCGAAGCCTTTATACAATTACCTATGACTGCCGACAATCAGTCTGCCAAATTATTTTTAGAGACAATTAATCCCGACCTGGTTCCTGTGCAGGGAACTGCTATCGGCAGTGCTATCAATGTGGGAATGACTTGCTTTTCTAACAACAAGAACATTGACCGGGCAATGGTTCTAATTACCGATGGGGAAGCACATGAAGGAAACGCTGAAAAAGCCGCACAACAAGCCGCCGATCAGGGAGTGCATGTTAATGTTGTAGGCATCGGGTCGCTTGAAGGATCGCCAATTCCCATTTCAGCGACAAATAATAACATGAAGCGTGATAATGACGGAAATATAGTCATCACCAAACTTAACGAAAATATGTGCCGGAGCATAGCCAAAGCCGGAAAAGGGCTGTATACGCATGCCGACAACTCGAACAGAGCTTTGAAGGAACTGCAGAGTGAACTAGAAAAACTGCAAAAAGGTGAGGTTGATGGAATGGTTTATTCGGCATATGATGAGAAATATCAGATTTTCGCATGGGCAATGCTCATCTTATTATTTGTAGAGGTTTGTATTTTCGATAAAAAGAACAGAATATTCCGTAATATCAGGTTATTCAAATAGAAAGTATTAAGACTATGAAAAAGATTCTATTTATAATATCATTCATACTTATAAGCATCGCCGTTTCTGCACAAAAACAAGTGAGAAAGGAAATCCGCACTGGTAATAAGGCTTATAACGAACAACGCTACGAAACTGCTCAAGAACATTATCAAAAGGCTTTAGAAGCAAATGCCGGTTCAAAAGAAGCTTCATTTAATCTTGCTGACACATATTATAAACAGCAACAATGGGATAACGCACTGAAAGAATTTCAACACTATCTGACTGTTGAAACTGAAAAAACGGAGAATATGAGCGGTGCATGGCGTAATATTGGAAATACGTATTTAAAAAAGAAAGCGAACGAGAGCAAACAAACCGCAACACCTCAGCAGGGACAACAACAAGAGGATAATCTGCAAATGTCGTTAGAAGCATATAAAAAAGCTTTACGTTTAAATCCAAAGGATGATGAGGCACGTTATAATCTTGCCGTGGTTCAGAAAATGATAAAAGACAATCAGCAGAATAATCAAAATAACCAGAATAATCAGGATAAACAGGATAAACAAAACAAAGAGGATAAGAAAGACAAACAAGATCAAAAAGATAAACAGCAGGATAAGCAGAATAATCAGGATAAACAAAATCAGGATCAGCAACAAGAACAGCAACAGCAGAACCAAATGTCACAGCAAAATATGGAACAAATACTTAATGCCATTGAGCAGGACGAGCGTGACACTCAGGATCGTGTGCAGAAACAAAAAGCCGAGGAACGTAAGAAGAAGAATCAGGATAACAGGCGTCAAAATAAAGATTGGTAACATGTGTAAGACTCTGAAAGTTGATCGATTGCTTTTATTCTTATTTTTTTTGATTGTGCAGTCTGCCCTTTTTGCAAAAGGGGGGCAGATTACGTTGGATGCTCCAGCCAAAGTATGGACAAACGAACGTTTTGCTATTGTTTACACCATCGAATCTGATGAAGAGATTGAAGCAATATATGAAACTCCTCACAAAGATAATGGCATTAGCATTCTGTCAGGTCCTGTAATCTCACGATCCGTATTCCGTACAAGACGTAATGCAAGCGGGGTACTTTACAAAACTGATGTCAGATATGTATTGCAGTCGGGCATTCAAGGCAGATCGACACTTCCCGGCATTGAAATTGTATATAAAAGTAAAAAGGAGAAGTCTGTCAGACAAACCGTCGAGGTTATTTCGCTTAACGATACTAAACAGGACGATGTTGCGTTTATTAAAACATTTGTATCGCGCAACAATGTAAAGCCTGGCGACACATTGTCAGTATCGTACAAATTGTTTACAACAATGGATATAAATCGTGTCAGTTCAATGGATATACTCAATATGCATGGTCTGTCAATGGTTAATACAACATCTCGAAGATTGACTTACAGTGAAGAAGAAATAGATGGTAGAAGCTATAAAGTGGTTGAAGTATTATCTTTAATAATACAGCCTGAAAAAGACGGAAATTTCACTATACCGGGAGGGCAGTTGCAGATTGAGTTTTCTATTCCGACAGGTAAACTCATCAGAGATTTCTGGGGCAAAGAGTATGAGGAAACAATCAATAAAAGTGCATTTATCCCTTATGAAGAAATAAACATTAAGGCATACGATTTGATTACTATATAATTTGGAAACACTATAAAACTTAGGCTCATAATATGAGAAAATATATTTTGTCTTTAATATTATTGTCAGTTTGCATCTTTAAGTTATATGCTGAAGATGTTACTTTTGTTACCAACGCACCTTCGGCAACTGTGGTTGGAGCACAAGTGAAACTCCAGTATATTCTTAAAGGCGGTCAGGGTGGAACTCCGACTATCCCGAATGAGATCAAAGGGTTCGATATATTGTATGGTCCATCTATATCGTCCATGACCAGCATGTCAATCATTAATGGTAAAACTACTTCCGAAAGCAATACTACTTTTTCCTATACATTAATGGCTAATCAGCAAGGCACGTTCACACTTCCCGCTGCTTCCATTAAGGTAAACGGACATAATTATACGTCTAATACCATACAAATCAAAGTATTGCCTCCCGATAAAAACGCTCAACCACAACAGGCAGGAAGTCAGCCTCAGGCTATCACTTCTGAATCAACAGCCAATAATATAAAGCCTGATGACGCGTTTGTCAGGGCAATTTTCTCCAAGACTAAAGTAAATGAACAGGAAGCTGTTGTTGTTACATTCCGTTTCTATTCAGTTCTTCAGATACGTAATGTGGGTCAAATAGAGTATCCGGAGTTCAACGGATTTATGTCTGAAGAATTCGATCTTCCTGCCAATAGACAAATAACGCTCGAACATTACAATGGCCGTAATTATTATGTTGTTGATGTGAAAAAATCTCTTCTTTTCCCTCAACATTCTGGGAAAATAACGATACCATCCGGGAAATTAGAATTTGTATTCGAAGTTAAATCAGGTAAAAGGATTCAAACATTTTTTGGTTCGCAAGACTTAATGACTGAGGTAAAAAAAGTTCTTCACACTAATCCTGTCACAGTCGATGTGTCCCCACTTCCGACAGAAAACAGACCTTCAAATTTTTCGGGTGGAGCAGGAACATTTACAATTTCATCCGATATTACCAACACTGAGATTAAAGCTAATGACGCTGTCACAATCAAGTTGACTATTTCGGGTAACGGCAATATGAAGCTTATTAAAAATCCCGACGTGAAATTGCCCAAAGATTTTGAGGTATAC
Source organism: uncultured Dysgonomonas sp. (assembly GCA_945273835.1). Lineage (GTDB taxonomy): Bacteria > Bacteroidota > Bacteroidia > Bacteroidales > Dysgonomonadaceae > Dysgonomonas. Next base: position 118,624 of record CALYPL010000001.1, read on the forward strand.
GACCCTAAAGTTAACTATAATCTTAGTCTGACTAATAAAGGTTTATCAGGCACTAAAACTATTGAATATTTATTTATTCCTCGTAATTCCGGTAAATATACCATTCCTCCTATTGAATTCTCATATTACGATTTACAAACCAAATCATATAAAACGCTTAAAACTGAAGAGTATACATTGGACGTTGCTAAAGATCCTAATGCAGGCACTTCAACGGGTACAAGTTATATGAACAAGCATTCGGTAGAAGCTGAACAGGACATACGGTATTTAAAAAATAATGATTATAAGTTTGTCAATCCTTCGGATTTCCAGACTGATTCAATCACTTATTATCTATGGTACATAATACCTTCGATCCTTTTCATCGTGTTTTCAATTGTTTACCGTAAACAGATAAAAGCCAATGCCGATATTGCCATGATGAAAACTAAGAAAGCGAATAAAGTTGCTTCTAAGCGATTGAAACTGGCTAAGAAATATCTTGATACGCATGATAAGGACAAATTCTACGACGAGGTATTGCGTGCCGTATGGGGTTATCTTAGTGATAAATTATTGATTCCGACAGCTGACTTGAGCAGGGAAAATGTTGAAATCAAGCTTATAAATCAGAATGTGGACGAATTGCTTATAAAACAATATATTCATATTATTGATACATGCGAATTTGCTCGTTATGCTCCATCCGAATCGAATGAAGCGATGGATAAGTTATACGATGAAACCGTTGATGCTATCGGTAAAATGGAAAATACTTTAAAACCAAAAAAATAAAAGTTTGCTAATGAAACGCATTATCATCATATCATTATTGTTGCTCTCGGTTAACGTAATTAGTTTTGCTAATAATGCAGCTGATGAGGCAACCGCAGCTTACAACAAAGGCGATTTTAGCAAGGCTATTGAATTGCTCGAAAAAGAAAAAGACAGTCAGAAAGCCAAAGGAGTGGAATCTGCAGATTTATATTACAATTTAGGGAATGCTTATTTCAGAAACAATGATATTGATAAAGCATTACTGAATTATGAACGCGCTTTACTGCTTAATCCGGGCGACAAGGATATAAAACATAATATAGAGTATGTTTCTTCGCTGACCGAAGACAAAATATTAGTTGCGGACAAATTCTTTCTTGCTGATTGGCTGGAAGCATTACAGCATTGCCTAAATGCAAATACTTGGGCTACGACTGCGATAGTATCGTTCTTGCTTCTGATAGGATGCTTATTTTTATATTTCTTTGGTAAGAATATAAATATTAAAAAAGCGTCCTTTTACGCCGGCATTTTCTTAATTGCGGTTATCATTTTTTCAAATGTATTTGCTTTCAGACAAAAAGACGAGATAAAGCACCGAACGACAGCAATCATAATGTCGGGAGCGGTAAATGTAAAGAGTTCGCCCGATATAAACAGCAAAGACCTGTTTATCTTACATTCCGGCACAAAAGTTAAGATAAACAAGGAAGACCGCCGTTGGCTTGAAATTGAGATTACCGATGGAAACGTGGGTTGGGTTCAACGAGATGCTTTAGAAATCATTTAATCAAGACTCGTTTTATTTTGAAGTTGTCGGGTTCTGTCCTTTGGTCTTGATGTAATAAATTTTATATTCGGCTTTTTCCTTTTCAGTCTTTAAACTATCGAGCTGCCTCATTAAAGTTGAAAGTTCGTACGTCTTCAATATTGCCGTTTTAGCATTATTCGGCAGAGTGTACGAATCATTATTTCCACCCGATAAAAAGACAGTTATTGGTTGGTCAGCATGAGCGGCAATAAATCCGGCTACCCCATTGTCGTCTTTGCCCGCAAATTTGATGATCTCGTATTGTTTACCCATATTTGAGAAGCGAAAATTCAATCCTTCTCCCGTAACAGGAAGCGATTCGACATAGCTACCATCTTTTGCAGAGACCTTTATTCTGTCATGCAAATGATTTCCGATAAAAAGACTTTCAACATAAATACCTCCGTCTTTTTCATCCACACCGGCCCTCAATGTAGTGCCCGTAAGCTGTTCTCCTGTATAAGCTGTTTTATATATGTAAAACCCTGTCTCCTGATATTCTTTATTACGTTGATATATAAAATATTTCTTCACCGAATCTATTACAGGACGATATACTTTTATTAATGAATCACATTGATTGATGGTTTCTTCATTCTGCTTCTGTCTGATAGAATCTACAAGGACGAAACTTTGGTTGATCTGATCGAAAGATTTAGGATATAATGATTTAAGACTATCAACTGTTTTCTTAGCCTGCACATATTCTCCCTGACGATAAAGCACACGAGCATCTTCAAGCAGTTTTTGTGCATCCTTCTTGTCTGATGAGCAAGCCCAAGCGGCAAAAAACATCATTCCAATGGTTATTCCTTTAACTAACGATATTAATTTCATATACTTTTATTAAATTGCCAACGGTAAATTTAGAAAAAAATTTAAGTTTACTTATTGTCTGAATTGAATCTCTACTAAAAAGGAACGGATTAGAAGTTAATTCTAATCCGTTATACCGATTATTTAATAATTTATATAATTAATCGTTCTCATCCTCCTCTATAAAATCTACAAGTTCAACTTCAAATATAAGCGTACTGAATGGTTTAATCAATCCCATATCATCTTCCTCATATGCTAAATTGTAGGGTATATAAAGTATCCATTTAGAACCTTTGGGCATCATTGTCAACGCTTCATTCCATCCATCTATAAGCTGTCCCACATAGAATTCGCGAGGTGTTTCTCCTAAATTACTATCAACTACAGTACCATCAAGTAGTTTTCCCTGATAAAAAATTTGAACTTTATCTCCATAATCCGGAGTTTTACCTTCACCTTTTTTCAATATTTCGTACTGTAATCCGCTTGGGAGCGTAGTTACTTCTTTTCTTAATTTGTTGGCTGCAAGAAATTCTTCACCTTCTTTTATCCGATCAGCATATTCAGTCCTCAATTTATCTTTATCCTCAGATTCATTTTCTTCCTCTGCTATATAAAGCAGACTGGATCGAAAAATTTCATTAACATTAGCTATAATTGGTTGCTCATTCTGTAAAGCTGAAGTAATTGCCGATATGAATAATCCTTTATTCAAAGAGTTTTTATCAGAAAATACATTACGAGAACCATCAAAAATTAATTTCTCAACCTGTTTAGCAAAAACAACACCTGTTTTATATGCTATATCCCCTTCGTCTCCAAGAAAGGCATCTTTAAATCCATCGAGAAATTTTACCTTATTAGCATTATTCGCAGCTTTAACTGAATCAACACGTGCCTGTAATTCAACTTCAAGAGCAGTTTTATCCGCATTATCATCATCCATTTTGAATTGATAATCTGAAATAATGGTTGTAGTATCGGTCAATAGGCCCATTAGGACAAGACTATGCTGCAATTCGTTCATGACTACATATCCGAAAGAATATGATAAACTGTCAGCAAAAGTCTGGATAATTGGTTCAGCAACTTCTTTAGGCAAGTCTTTTCTTACGTTATTTTGCTTTTTCTTTGCATAAGCCATTAAAGAACAACATAAGGTTAAAGCACTAAGAATAACTAATTTTTTCATTGTTGTGTAATTTGTATTTAATATTTTTTAAACCTTAAAAGTGGCGCAAAGATAAAATTTTTACAATTAATACCTTAAAGTTTTCATATGTTAATATTCAATCAACTTTACACAACTTTTAATCACAATATTGATTTTAACCTTTTCTAAAATAACGATAAATAGGCTATTATTTCACATCAGAACTCGTCGGATTTTCAAAATAATGAGCTGTTAACAATTCATGATAATCAAAAACTTATTACGAAAAACACCAATTGCCGGAACAAATCGCTATCTTTGCATTCGGTTTTCAAAACGCACCGGTTTTTGTCGCTAAGGGGAAGTCTTGAATGTGTTTTGCAAAGCCGCCGATAAAAATAAATATCGGGACTAACAGTAAAAGACATTTAATGAAGACATTTGAAGAATTAGGAGTTGCTGCGAATATTCGCAAAGCAATCGAAGAAATGGGTTATGAGAACCCAATGCCCGTACAAGAAGAAGTAATACCCTATCTATTGAGTGGAATGAGAGACATTATTGCTCTCGCACAAACCGGCACAGGTAAAACCGCAGCTTTTGGACTACCATTACTACAACAAGTTAATGTAAACGAAAATGTGCCTCAGGCATTAATTTTATGCCCGACAAGAGAACTATGTTTACAGATCGCCGGTGATTTGGCGGATTATTCAAAATATATAGATCACTTACGGGTTTTACCCGTATACGGCGGTTCGAGCATTGAAAGCCAGATTAAAGGATTAAGACGAGGTGTGCAAATTATTGTGGCTACCCCCGGTCGTCTGATAGACCTTATCAATCGGAAGACAGTTAATCTGGAGCATGTTAAATATGTTATTCTTGATGAAGCGGACGAAATGCTAAACATGGGATTTACCGATAGCATCGACGAGATTTTGTCAAAAGTTCCACAAAACCGCAGCATGTTGCTTTTTTCAGCAACTATGCCGAAAGAAATAGCAAAGATCACCCGCAAATACATGGATGATCCGAAGGAAATCACAATCGGACGTAAAAACGAAGGTTCAAGTAATGTTAAGCACGTCTACTACATGGTTCACGCTAAAGATAAATATCTTGCGTTAAAACGAATAGCAGACTATTATCCTGATATATACGGCATCATTTTCTGCCGCACCAGACGCGAAACACAAGAAATTGCAGACAAACTGATACAAGACGGATATAGCGCAGACTCACTGCATGGCGACTTATCCCAAGCGCAACGCGACTATGTGATGCAGAAATTCCGTCTACGCAACCTTCAGCTTTTGGTTGCAACCGATGTGGCTGCACGTGGTCTTGACGTAGACAGTCTGACACACGTTATCAATTACGGATTGCCCGACGATATAGAATCTTATAATCACCGAAGCGGACGTACAGGTCGTGCAGGTAAAACCGGCACATCAATCGCCATCATACACACCAAAGAAAAAGGAAAAGTAAGAGAGATTGAGAAGATAATGAACCGCAAGTTCGAACAAGGAGTCATACCGAAAGGTGATGTGATTTGCGAAAAACAACTTTTCCATTTTGTCGATCAATTAGAGAAAGTAAAAGTAAACGAAGAAGAAATTTCACGCATATTGCCATCTATTTACCGTAGATTAGAATGGCTTGAGAAAGAAGATTTAATCAAACGGATCGCTTCGCTCGAATTTAACCGTCTGATAGAATATTATCAGGATGCGGCTGAAATAGAAACACCTAATGAACGGGGTGCTTATGGTGAAGACAAATCTTATCCGCGACGCAAAGACCGTACTTCTGGCGGAAATGGAGCAAGAAGTGCAGAAAAAGGATATAGCCGTTTGTTTATCAATATCGGACGCACCGACAACGTTAACCCTGCAACACTGATGGGATTGATCAACGATTATACTCCTAACAAAGTAAATATCGGAAGAATTGACATTATGCAGAACTTCTCATTCTTTGAGGTTCCTGAAAGAGACGCTTCAAAAGTAATCGGAGCGCTTAATAAACAACAGCGTGAAGGACGTCGTATTTCTGTTGAAGTTGCTCAAGGCGGAAACAACGGAGACGACAGAAAAGATCGTGGAAGATATTCTCGCGGTGAAAAAAATTCAAAGAGCCAGGCTAAAAGAGGCGGAGGTTATCCTAAAGGTAAAAGACGATAAATAAAATATTTATATTCAGAAAAAGCCTGTCATAGAAATAGACAGGCTTTTTTCGATTAACCAAAATCAGTCGTTTATAATTAAACATATTATAGCACAACATCTTATAAGTTATATACAAAAAATCATTAAATATAGTAGACACCAAAACAAGAGCTTTAAAAATAATTTCATAATTATTATTTTTGTAAGCAAGAACACATTTAATCATGTTGATAGCAAAAAAACTAAAGCAAGAAAATATAATAGAATATCTGCTATATATGTGGCAGGTTGAAGATATAATACGTGCTAATGATTTTGATATAGATCGAATTAATGCTACGATTATCTCAAAATTCGGACAACCGCAAAAGGAACATGATGAAATTTGTGAATGGTATAATAATTTGATAGACATGATGCGTAGAGAAGACATCAAGGTTAAAGGTCATCTAATTATTAACCAAAATACCCTTAATGATCTGACTGATTTGCACAATCAGCTGTTAAAATCATCAGGAGAAAACGATTATATTAACACATACTATAAAACTCTGCCTTTTATTGTAGAGTTAAGAGCGAAATCAGACGGACATGAGGTATCTGAAATAGAAACATGTCTTTCAGCGCTATATGGATATCTGCTCATGCGCATGCAAAAAAAAGAAATATCGGGAGAAACACAAGCGGCTATCTCACAAATCGGTTCTTTGATGCGCTTATTGTCTCAAAAATACAATGAAGATAGAGAAGGACGCTTGGATAATCTAAATGAATAACTAAAACACTGCTTGCTAAACCAACTGTTCAATTAGATTTCAGCAAGTTCCGAAGCTCGACCACACCCTCCGATGCCCCTTTTTGTATAAAATGTATACCTTGACGAGAAGTATTCACATTATTGGGATCAATCAGGTATACAGGTATGTTAGGGCGAACATATGCCAACAAACCAGCTGCCGGATAAACATTCAGTGAGGTACCTATGATGACTAATATATCTGCAGATTGCACTATCGGAATTGCTTTCTCCATCATCGGAACAGCCTCGCCAAACCAAACGATATAGGGTCTTAATTGCGAGCCCTTTTCACATTTATCTCCCAAATGAATCTCCGGATTTTCCGAAGAAAGCGTATATATAAGATTCGGATCTATCGAAGAACGTACTTTTGACAATTCTCCATGCAAATGCAAAACAGATGAACTTCCGGCACGCTCGTGCAGGTCATCCACATTTTGAGTTATAATAGATACTTTGAAATCTTTCTCCATATCAGCCAGACCGATATGCCCTTGATTAGGTTTAGCTTCAAACGATTGTTTACGGCGGGCATTATAAAAATCCAACACTAATTTCGGATTTCGAGCAAAGCCTTCTGGAGTGGCAATATCTTCAACATTGAACTGTTCCCAAAGACCACCACTATCCCTAAAAGTAGCGATTCCGCTTTCGGCGCTCATACCTGCACCGGTTAAAACAACTACATGTTTCATAGCTTATAAAACTATATACAACTAAGCAAATATAATTATTTTGCAAGAGCGTATCGTTATAATGACGTAAAAAGAATTATTTTTGTCATCTGTTTTAATTTATATTGTATCAATAAGAAAAGAAATATGGACAAAATTAGTTACGCTTTGGGATTAAGCATAGCCCATAACCTGAAAAACGCCGGAATTGATAAAATGGAGATCAGTTCTTTCAATCAAGCAATCGAAGACATTTTTGCAAGCAAAGAACCTGCGATATCGGCTCAGGAAGCTCAACAGGTACTGAATGATTATTTTAACAAGTTGCAAGATGAAAAATTCGGTGCGAATAAAAAAGCAGGTGAAGACTTTCTTGCAGCCAACAAATTAAGAAAAGAAGTAACTACGCTCCCAAGCGGATTACAATACGAAATATTGAAAAAGGGAGATGGAAAAACACCTCAAATCACCGATCAGGTAAAATGTCATTATCATGGAACATTAATTGACGGAACTGTATTCGACAGTTCAGTTGAAAGAGGTACACCCGCCACATTTGGTGTTAATCAGGTTATACAAGGATGGGTTGAGGCATTGCAACTAATGCCTGTAGGCTCTAAATGGAGATTATATATTCCTTCTGACCTTGCATATGGAGAAAGAGGTGCTGGAGAAAAAATTGGACCTAACTCCGCACTGATTTTCGATGTAGAAATATTAGACATTCTTTAAATTAAAAATAATAAAAACATTTAATTGACATGAAAAAAACGTATGTAGCTATTATAGCCTCAATTGTCGCTATAACAATCAGCTTGTCATCTTGCGGAAATATGACATTTTCACAAAATCCGACATTAAAGTCTCAAAACGACTCGATTTCTTATGCTCTTGGCGCATTCATTCACAACGATCAAGGTTTGGGCATGTTTATTAACCAACAATCAGGTTTGGTGACTGATACAATGCAAATCAGGATGGAATATGCTCATAAAATGGAAGTTGATAGTACAAAAAAATCTGAATTACAAAAAGAGATGAGATTCAAGATTGATTCTATCCAAAAAATCAACACACGCAATATCGCAGAGTTCATAAAAGGATTAACAGAAGGTATAAATGCCACTGAAGCGCAAAAAGCGTACTTAATGGGTACTACGATAGGAAATCAGTTATCTCAGACCATGATAAATAACTTCAATGATCAAATTTACGGTGCTGATTCTAATATGAAAGTTAATAATCAACTATTCCTTTCCGGTTTAGTTGCAGCTATAAAGAAAGGTCAACTTAAAATTGAGAATCCCGGAGTTTACGTTGATTCAGTTTTGCGAGCTTCCGAAGCAAAGCGAATAGAAAAAGAATTTGGAGAATGGAAAAAACAAAACGCTAAATATCTTGAAGATAACAAATCTAAAGAAAACGTTATTGTTTTGCCAAGCGGTGTTCAATACAAAGTATTAAAAGAAGGTAAAGGAAAGAAACCTACCGTAACTGACCGTGTTAAAGTACATTATAACGGCACACTCATTGACGGAACAGTATTTGATAGTTCTATCAAGAATGGCGAACCTGTAACATTCGGTGTTGGACAAGTAATACCGGGATGGACTGAAATTCTACAATTAATGCCTGTTGGTTCTAAATGGACAGTGTATATTCCATACGATAAAGCATACGGAACTCGAGAAATGGGTTCAATCAAACCATATTCTACGTTAATTTTTGATGTTGAATTATTAGATATTGAAAAATAAGCATTTTGCCTTAAAACTGTTTTAATTTATAAGCGCAAGATTATTTACGCTGACAAATTGTAGCATTAATTAAATAAAATACTATATTTGATGTCAGAAAAATAATAATTTAGTAACCTATGGTACAAAAGATTGATAAATTAGATAAAAAGATTCTTGAGATCATATCTCAAAATGCAAGAATCCCCTTTAAAGATGTTGCACTTGAATGCGGAGTTTCGCGGGCAGCCATACATCAGCGGGTACAACGCATGATAGAGATGGATGTAATAATCGGCTCGGGTTATTTTATCAATCCTAAAGTTTTAGGTTATAACACTTGTACGTATATAGGAGTTAAGCTTGAAAGAGGATCGATGTATAAAGATGTCATACCGGAGCTTGACAAAATACCGGAAATCGTTGAATCACATTTCACAACAGGTCCTTATACAATACTCATCAAATTATATGCCCGTGACAACGAGCATCTGATGGACTTGTTAAACAATAAAATACAAGACATACCCGGTGTAGTTGCAACTGAAACGATGATTTCGCTCAGTCAAGGCGTAAAAAGGCAAATACCTATAACAAACAAAGAATAAATTAAACCATACAATTAAAAAAGGATAGGCTATAAATAAAAGTCTATCCTTTTTTGTTATGTTTCACATCCAGATACCAATTATTACCAAATTAATATTTCGCAACTCACAATTTTTCATATTTTTGCAAAAACAATACATAAGGAATCAAATATAAATATGCAAAAGAAGAGCTTCATATCACGCTTTTTATTTAACATATACGTTAGAAACATACTGTTAATGATTGTTATCGTAATTCTTCTGATTACAATAACGCTTGTCTTGTTAAACGTATATACCAGACACAACGAAGCTGTAATTGTGCCAAACATTACGGGCTTACAGGTTGAGGAAGCCGAAGGATTACTCAATGCCAATTCTTTGACTTACGTAGTTATAGATTCAGCTTATTTAGCTAATGGAAAGCCGGGAGCAATTATTGATCAAATACCCGATGGCGGATCAAAGGTAAAAAAAGGAAAGAAAATTTATCTGACTATACAGGCTAAAGGAAAACAGATGGTAGCTATACCCGCTTTGCTCGATTATTCACAGAGACAAGCTGAAGCTCAACTCAACGCATTAGGCTTTAATAATATTATTATCAGCGAAGTACCTTCACAATATAAAGGTTTGGTTATATCAGTAGTATATAATGGCAGTGAAATTTTGCCAAACCAGAAAGTTCCGAAAGGAGCAACACTAAAAATGGTGGTCGGAGGAGGAGGCGACAATTCCGATTCACAGGATGAAGCCAATGTAGAACAGTCCTTTCTTAACAAATGACAGACGATTCATTTGATGACATTGATGATCTTCACGGAGAAATCAATGAAATTACAGATAACGATACCGGATTATACGAACATTATAGATTTGTATCCGATAAGGGGCAGGGATTAATCCGTGTGGATAAATTTTTGGCAACACGCATTGTCAATATATCGCGTAATCGCATACAGCAAGCCGCCGAAGTCGGATCAATTTTGGTAAATGACATACCTGTAAAATCAAACTATAAAGTTAAGCCTAACGATGTGGTGAGCATCGTTATGAATAGACCACCACGTGACACGGAAATCATACCCGAAGATATCCCTTTGGATATTGTTTACGAAGACAAGGATGTGATGGTTATAAATAAACCTGCCGGATTAGTGGTTCATCCCGGTTTTGGGAACTTTGAAGGCACTATGGTGCATGCTGTTGCATACAGGCTGAAAGATACGCCTGATTACGATCCTAAAGATCCCAGATTAGGAATTGTCCATCGCATTGACAAAAACACTTCAGGGCTGATTGTAGTAGCCAAAAACGCCCATGCTAAAGCAGACCTGTCTTCACAGTTTTTTCATAAAACCACTAAAAGACAATATATCGCACTTGTATGGGGATTAGTCAAAGAAGATCAGGGACGCATAGAAGGTAATATCGGTCGCAGTCTTAAAGATCGAATGCAAATGGATGTTTTTCCGGATGGAGAGCACGGTAAACCCGCCGTAACCCATTACAAAGTACTTGAACGTTTAGGTTATGTAACGCTTGTACAGTGCGAACTCGAAACAGGACGCACCCACCAAATTCGCGCCCATATGAAATATATCGGTCATCCCCTATTCAATGATGAACGATATGGCGGTAATGAAATACTTAAAGGCACTCGTTTCACTAAATACAAACAATTTGTACAAAACTGTTTCAATATATGCCCTCGTCAAGCCTTACATGCTAAGACATTGGGATTCGTACAACCTTCGACACGAGATGAGTTGATGTTTGAAGCACCTTTACCTGACGATATGGAACAATTGCTCGAAAAATGGAGAAGATACATATCGCAAAGAGACAATGAATAATAAAGAAAAGGTTAAGACGTTACAATATATATGAAAAGGAATGTAGCAATAGTATGGGGAGGATATTCGTCCGAAAAAGTGGTATCCGCTAAAAGCATGAAAGGAATATATTCTTTCATTGACAAAGATAAATACAATGCTTATACTGTTAAGATAGACCGATCGGAGTGGAGTGTAGAATTTGAAGAAAAGGTATATCCTGTCGATAAAAACGACTTCAGTTTTTACCTACCCGCTGTTAAACAGAAAATTAAATTTGATTTCGCTTATATAACAATACACGGCACTCCCGGTGAAGACGGTTGTCTTCAAGGATATTTAGACATGTTGGGTATCCCCTACTCCAATTGCGGACTAATGGCGTCTGCCTTGACTTTTAATAAATATGTCTGCAATAAATTTCTTAAAAATTTTGGAATTTGTGTAGCTGAATCTGTTATTCTTCGAAATAAGAAGAATTATTCTTGCGATAAAATCGTCGAAGATCTCAAATTACCAGTGTTTGTAAAACCCAATGTGGGAGGCTCAAGTTTCGCCACCACAAAAGTTAAGCAAGCTAACGAACTTGAAGGTGCCATCAACACAGCTTTCAACGAAGCTAACGAAGTATTGATTGAAAGTTTTATAAAAGGAAGAGAAGTTACTTGTGGGTGTTATAAAACAGCCGATAAATCGGTAGTTTTTCCGATAACTGAAGTTATTACTCAAAATGAATTCTTCGATTACAAAGCTAAATACGAAGGAGAAGTAAAAGAAATAACTCCAGCTGATTTACCCGATGAATTGGCAGAAAATATTCAGCAAATAACTGCAAATATTTATGATCTCGTCAATGCAAAGGGCATTATACGTGTAGACTTCATTATAACGGATGACAACACGCCTGTTTTACTTGAAGTAAATACTACCCCCGGCATGACTCCAACAAGTTTCATACCTCAACAAGTAGCAGCCGCAGGTTTAACTATGAAAGATGTCATAACGGACATAATTGAAAATGAATTTAACGCAAATATATAAACATGGATTGTAACAGTTACGATAAAAAGAAATTCGACAATATTGCTCCTTTTTACGACCATGAAGTGAAACAAGCAATTCAGGAGTTACTTGCCGATCCCGGATTAAAACATGCTGTAAATTATATCATACCCAATGTCGATTGGGATGAGTTTTCGGCTGAGATGATGAGCTATAAGACCATTAAAGACTTTCAGACTCACATCATATACAACAGTGTATCTGCTTTAGGGCGCAGGGTAACCACATCTGTTAACAGTGAAGGCTGGGAAAAGATCAACCGAGCACAGGAACATGTATTTATGTCTAATCACAGGGATATTATATTAGATGCCGGTTTTTTAAATATTTTGCGCCATGATCATGGATTTGACACAACAGAAATAGCTATTGGAGACAATCTGCTTATTCAGCCATGGATTCGTACTTTAGTTCGCCTCAATAAGAGTTTTATTGTGCAAAGGGGAGTTTCTATGCGTCAAAAACTTATAGCTTCTAAAGAACTTTCAGAGTATATTCATTATTGCATATGCTGTAAAAAAGAATCTGTATGGATTGCTCAACGTGAGGGGCGCGCCAAAGACTCTAACGACAGAACGCAAGAAAGTTTGTTGAAAATGTTGGCTTTAGCTCCAGATAAAGGCGATTTCATCGATAATATAAAAGAATTAAATATCATTCCGCTTTCTATTTCTTATGAATATGATCCTTGCGATTATCTTAAAGCTAAAGAATTTCAGCAAAAAAGAGATAATCCTGACTTTAAGAAAACTCAACGGGATGATTTGCTGAATATGGAAATAGGTATACTTGGTTTCAAAGGCAATGTAATGTTCCGATTTGGTAATTGCATTAATGAGCAAATTGAAAACATTATCGAACCTGATAAGCGGTTAATTGTAGATCATGTTGCACGTATTATTGATAAAGAAATACACAGCAATTATGAGATGTATCCTTGCAATTACATTGCTCATGATTTATTAAATAACGAAAATCGCTTTGCAGATAAGTATTCCGATCAGGATGTAGATAAGTTTAAATCTTATCTTGACAATCAAATCAAAAAAATAGACGAGATAACCCCCGACTATGAATTTATTTGGCACAAAATGCTTGAGATGTATTCTAATATATTGACTAATCATCTTGAATCCATCAAATAATAATAGAAGGACATTTGTAAGAAAAAGAGCGGTGTAATTATAGGTTACATCGCTCAAATTTTATCAAACTAATGGAAAGTAGTTGTATTTGCTTTCGATGAAATCGCATAATTAAGATTATTACAAACAAAAAAAAGAGGTAAGAAATCTTACCTCCTTTAAAGCATAACTAAATAGACTTATTATTTATTTTTGGAAAAATACATTACATAACCTGTATTTTGCCAGTTACCAATATATTTCAGCTTACCATCTGCATCTTTATATCGGAATTTGAAGATAACGGGTATATATAATTTTCCTTGACTTTCTTGTGCATTCGTGAAATCGGGCTTGTAGGTATTACGGAAGTTGCTGAAATCGCAAACAAAATCGCCGGAAGTTATCCCTACTCCGCTCGGATTTGCGCCGCCTTCTCCTTCATAGAAACGAACATCAATGATTGCCCGATTAACGCCTACCGGTGTAGATTGATTATTAGAATCTGTCTCTGTTTGTGCTGAATCGCTTGAATCGTAGTAAAATCGTGGTACATATTTCTTTTCAATTGACCCTGTATTATCTGTGCGCTTGAACGAAAACAACCATCTGTCGCCCAATGTCTGATCAGCAGTAGCAAAATTTACATGAAATGTTCCGGGAACTTCTATATCAACAGGTGTAGACCAGTTTTTACCGATATACAAATCAATTTGCGAGCCATCTGATTTAGTATATACCTTGTGCAATGTGACATTTTCAGCGTTATACAGACTATTCGATATATTGTTTGAATTTATTTTATATGACATCCTAACGCAATCACCTTGTCTCAAGTTATTGATACCGTCATAAGTTATTCTGCACCATCCTGTGTAGTTTATTCCATATTTAGTGACGTAATCATTGCCTACTGTAATATACACAAAATCGTTCGGAAACTCTCTTGAACTTTCGCTATCTCCCAAACACGATGAAAAGGTGCAACTTAATAATGCTGCAAACACCGTCAGATAAATAGATTTTAATAAATTCTTCTTCATTTTATTAGTATTATAAATTATTTAAATTTGTATTTCAAACCAAGATTCAAATCTAATTGTGTTTTTTTATCTGAATAAATTGTTGGGTATTCATTATTGGCATCAATATAGTTTGAAATACCAATATTTCCAAATAGATAAATTTTATGACAAATTGGATAAGATGCTCCCGCTGAAAAGTGAGTTGAAAACTGCACATTATCCTGATGTATATTTTTCTTGACATGCGACCATGCGTAACTGGCATTATCTATTGATTTCATCGTAGTTTGTAATTTATTATCATTTTTCGGAAGAATGGTATTAATAGGCGCAGAAGATAATGCATTATCATTTGTTAAAGTACTATTATAACGTCCCTGAATATCTTTAGATATTTCTATGCCGCCAGTTACATAAAACTCTGCTTTTCCTAATCTGGCGAATGTATAGTTGAGAAATATTGGAATGCCTAAATAGTGAAAAGATATCTTTTCATCGACTGCATCACTGTTTAGCGTTCTGAATTTTGATGACAAGTAAGTATATGTTATACCGGTTTCGAGCGATAAATTCGATGAAAGTTGTTTACTTACCATCAGCCCGAATGAAATTGGCTGATCATGCTTCAAGTCTATTACATTATCTTTAAAAGCAGGTTCGTTCGCCATTTCAGGATGGCTTTTGGTTGTAAAAGACATCAAACCTCCCATTTTATCGTTGTTAGCTGAAAGTAAGCCAGATCCACCATGTATACCTAACAATAGATTATCTTTTGGTATCATCTTCGAGTGCTTAGGCAAAATAATCGGTGTAAAGGATCTATTAAAGCTATTCCGTCTGATTATACCATTTACGCGAACAATCGTATAATTCGTGTTATTTAATTTTGCATCACAGTACAAGGTCGGCAGTTCAGTTATTTTATTCTTTATTAAAGTATTTGGGTTTATTAGTGATTGATCAGCTTTTTCATAAGCGATTTCATCGGAATTTATTAAGCTTCTTGATAAATATTTTTGGATATTTATTGTATCAATATAATTGTCTTTTTGCTTATGTAATATTAAACTTTTATTAATTGAAGACACTAAGCCATCGGCTTTATAGTCTGTAAAAGATTTTAATAACAATAAACCAACACTCAAAAATAGTCCGACGAATATTGCGGCTATGCTAATAATTTTACGGTTAGATAATTTTATGGTACGATTGCCTGAAAGGTTCTTTTCTGACAAAGATTTATTTATACTTCCCCAAACAGATTCAGGAACATCAGTCACGAAATCTTTTAGTTTCGAGCCAAATAAATCTTTTATATTTTCATTCTCTTCCAAAGCCATCAATTATTAGCTTCTAAATATTTTTTGACCTTTTCCTGCAACAACCTGCGTGCTCTTATATACTGTGAACGGGATGTTCCTTCACTAATACCCAACAAAGCTGCAATTTCTTTATGTGAATATTCTTCAATTGCATACATATTGAAGATTGTAGAATAACCTTTTGGTAACTGTTGTATCATTTTGAGCAATTCAGCTTCTGATATTGAATTGTATAAATATTGGATATCATCATCATTTCCCACATCAGAAATATTATCAATATTATCCCCGTTAATAAATAAGTGTTTTTGTTTACGTATTGTCTCGAGTGCCATATTGACAAAAATTCGTCTAATCCAACCCTCAAATGAACCTTTTTCTTTAAAATATTCGATACTACTGAATATTTTAATAAAACCATCATGCAATAAGTCTTTAGCAGATTCAACATCGGCCATATATCGTAAACAAACCACATACATCTTGGGAGCATATAAATCATATAGAGCTCTCTGTGCATCCTGTTTATGTTGTTTACAGCCTGCTATAATCTGCAGTTCATCCATATTAGATTCTCTAATTCAAAAGATGCTTTTTTATTAAAAATGTTGCATCAGCATACACTGATATTTATGTTAAATCATGATATTAGTGCATTATAATAAGCAAAAGGGAAATTATTCCATTAAAATCAAGATAATTATTTAAGGCTTTTGTGTGAAAAGAACCATTTTAACTTTTAATCTATTGCCTATATCAATGACATCAACAACATCCTGAAGGCTCAAATTACGATCGGCTTGAAGCAAAACATTAATTTCTTCGTTATTTTCTTTATGCTTTAAAATATCAGATAAAGACGGCTCAATTTCTTCTTTAAGGATTTCTTTATCATCTATAAAATAGCGTAAATCCGAAGTTATGACGAGTGTAATATTTTTTTTGGTCGCGACTTGTTCAGAAGTAGATGATTTTGGTAACAGCACACGGATAGCTGCTGGCGTTGCCATTGTAGATAAAATGAGGAAAAACAGCAACAGAAAGAACATGATGTCACTCAGAGATGCTGTATAAACTTCTGCCGCTCGATTTTTTTTTCGTTCGATTTTCATTGTTGTAATTTTAAGCTGTTTCCATGCTTCTTTTATAATTCCGAATGGCTTTCAGTATCTCATTAGAATCTTTTTCAATATGAACGACCATCTTATCAATACGTCCATTCAGAATATAATAACCTGTGTATGCAACTATACCTACAAATAAACCTGCAGCCGAACATATCATTTTCTGATAAAGTCCCGATGACATAGTATCAATAGTAAAACTGTTTTTAGTAGCTATCTCGTAAAATATTTTTATAATACCTAAAATTGTACCTAAGAATCCGAGCATAGGAGCAATGGAAGCGGTAATACCCAAATAATTCATTTGGGACTCCATCTTTGTTATCTGAATGCGAGCTTCGAGTTGCATAGATTCTTCAATTTCAGATTCACTAAGCTGTATATCTTTCAATCCCGCTGCAATAACTTGAGCCGAAGCGTAAGGACGTTCTACGCAAAATTTAAGAGCTTTATCTATTTTACCTTCTACAACAAGCTCCATTACACGAGATAACCAAATTGAATCTTTCTTACCAACTCGATTTAATGTAATCCACTTATTGATTATAATATATATCGAAAGCAAAGACAATAACAAGATTGGTAATAGTATCCATCCACCTTTCAATATCAAACTGAAGTAACTTTCTTGGGCAATATCTTGCGTCTGATCGCCTGCCATCTGAGCAACAGTGGCTGTTGCTTGGAGCAACGTTAATAAATTCATAAATATGTTCTTTTAATTTTATTAATTGTATAATAAATACAAAAATCGGCAAGAAAAGCTAAATAACAGCTAAACACTTGCCGATTTCTTTGAATTATTTTGAAATATTAAGTAATAAAGACACTCAATATACTTAGAAGTTGCATATACAGCTTTATTTAGCCTGATTGTAGATCTTTTCTAAGTGTAAATTTCTTATTACAAGCGATACGTATATATCGAATAATATTTAAATACCAAAACTTACGATATTTATGTATTGATAGTAAAAACTTACAGCAAAAATACCGATCATAGAAATTATTAGCGATAACTTCATGTATTTATCAGTTGAGAAATTCTCGATTGGAGATTTGCTCTTGTTAATAAACATCGCTTTCACCACAAGCAAATAATAATATAGCGATATGATAGTATTCAAAAATGCTAATATAACCAAGACAATATGACTTGTACTGGTAGTTTCCATAGCAGCCATGAATACAAACATTTTACTGAAGAATCCTGCTGTCGGTGGTATACCACCAAGAGAGAACATGGCTATCATCATTGCCAAAGCCAGTTTCGGATTAGTCAGATACAATCCGTCATAATCGCTACGATTAACTTTGCCAGTTTGGTTCTCAATAGAATTTATAACTCCAAAGGCAGCCACATTCGAGAAAAGATATACAAATATGTAGAATACGGTTGCAGCCATACCCATTTTAGTACCAGTGAAAACACTCAGCATAATGTAACCCGCCTGTGAAATAGACGAGAACGCAAGAAAGCGTTTCATATTCTCCTGACGTATGGCAAATAAGTTACCGATTGTAATAGTCAACAAAATAACAATCCAAATAATATCCTCCCATACTCCTTGCAATACCGGAAATACTTTAAACAAAATAACCATTAATGCAAAGAGAGCCGCACCTTTTGATATTGTCGACAAATATAATGTAACATTAGTCGGCGCACCCTGATAAGTATCAGGTGCCCAAAGATGAAACGGTACGAGTGATATTTTGAAGAACAATCCGGTCATAGTGAATATCATAGCCATTATAACCAAAGGATTGGAGTAGATGTTAGAAGCTATATCAGCATAGTAGAGCGTTCCGGCTGCACCATAAAGAAAAGAAAGTCCGAAAAGCATAATTGCCGATGAAAAGACTGCATTAAATATGTATTTAGCACCTGCTTCGGCTGATAATTTTTTGTATTTATCAAATGCCACAAGAGCAGCTATTGGTAAAGATGCAGTTTCGAGCCCGATGTAGAATAACAAGAAATTACCCGATGAAATCATCAGATACATACCAAACAACGTCAAAACGGAAAGCATAAAGAATTCTCCACGCTTCAATATTGATTCTGGTTTTGACAACCATGTATTAGCTTGTAGAAATATCAGGAAAACACCGATATTAAGAATATTCTTGATTGTATTGTATGCCGGACCTGTCACATACATTCCATGAAAAGAACTGCCGTTATCTTCAAAAAAGAAACAGGCAACTGTATGCACCAGAAATAACAGGCAAGCAACAGGGAAATAATATTTTTTAGCGTTATCCGAAGCAAACAGGTCATATATGATAAGGATCAGAAATACCGCCAAAAGTGATATTTCGTGCTTCATCAACAAATAGTTACTTAAATCCATCTTTATATATTAATTATATCGGTTTCTAAAAATTTCTTTACTCCTGTAATATTTTTAATGAATATAAAACAAACTCTGATTGATTAAATGTGATATCCAGTTAGGGAAACATCCCACACCAGCAACACAAATAATTAATCCTACCACAGCAATCTTTTCATACCAAACAGCATCGGTTAATTCGAGATAATGCGAATCTTCAACAGGTCCGTAAAGGATTTTACCTACCACTTTAAGGATATAAACCGCAGTGGCAACGATTGAAGAAATAGCAATTATAGTGAATACACGATGGAACATATCTGTATGTTCAAATGAACCTACAAAAATTGTCATTTCAGCGACAAATCCGCTCAATCCCGGCAATCCGAGAGAAGCCATACCCGCAATAACGTACGATACCGAAAGGAAAGGCATCACTTTCATCAATCCACCTAACTGACGGATGTCACGTGTGTGAGTTCTACCATATATCATACCGATAAGAGCAAAGAAAAGAGCAGTCATCAAACCATGCGAAAGCATCTGCATAACAGCACCTGTAGTGGCTGTACGGTTAAGCATCAATATAGCGAACAGTACCAGCCCGCAATGGCTCACTGATGAATAAGCATTTATATATTTTAAATCGGTTTGGGAAATAGCTCCCAAAGCACCGTAAATAACACTTATGCCGGTTAGAATAATGAATATCCATGAAAGTTCAGCTGAAGCCTCAGGCATAAGGCGCAAAGCTATACGAAAACATCCGTATCCACCGAGTTTCATCAATACTCCGGCATGAAGCATTGAAACTGCTGTTGGTGCGGAAGCATGACCGTCGGGCGACCATGTATGAAAAGGGAATAATGCTCCTAAAACACCGAATCCAACGAATGTGAGAGGAAATATCCAATACTGTGCACTAACAGGTATTGAATTGTTGTGAGCAATTTCCAGTATATTGAATGTATAATTCCCGTTGGGTGATGAGAAGAAATATAGCCCCAATATTCCAACAAAAAGAAAAGCAGAACCACCCATCAACATTAAGGTAAGTTTCATCGCAGCATATTCCTTTCGACCTGTTCCCCACAAACCGATTAACAAATACATCGGTATAAGCGCAACTTCGTAGAAGAAGAACATCGTGAACATATCGAGCGAAATAAAGAATCCGTAAACACCGACGGAAAGCAACGTAAGCCACATGAAGAAATCCTTGGGTAACGGGTTGATGTTCCAAGAAGCAAATGTTCCGGTTAATACGATGACTGATGTCAAAAGAATCATCAATACCGATATACCATCGACACCTATTGCGTAATGTATATTCAGCGCTTCAAACCAAACCTTATCAAAGGTAAAAAGCATTTCAGCCGTATTGCCTGTACTCCGTTCAGCGTAAAACATAAATAAAAGTACAAGGGCTAAAATCAGCTCGGCTATTGCTCCGACAACTCCTACTGCACGTACTTGCTTAATATTACGGCAAGGGACGAACAGCAGTAACATCACAACAGGAACAGCTACAAATAATGAAAGAATATTCATTGTTATATTTATTTTATCTTATTTGCGATATTAATATATAAAAATACATGCAAGACAGAACGCAAAACATACTACCAATGCCAAAGCACCGATAAGGTAAGCGAGTGCATATTGTTGTATTCGCCCTGATTGAAATCCTTTAATTGAATCGGACGCAGCATTTGTAACATAAGCAAGCGAATCCATAAATCCGTCAACAATATGACGATCGAACCATGCAATCGGACGAGAAATACAATTGAAAATTATCTTACGTGTGATAAATAACCACAATTCATCGAAATAAAACTTATGATAAGCCCATTTATAAAATGCTCCGAATGTTGAAGCAATTTTATCAGGCACTGTATTCTTTTTATAATAAAGCCCAAATGCGATACCTATACCAATAAGGGAAATAATAACACTTGTGGCGGCGACCGACATATCTATATGTATATCGTAACTCATTCTGTCAGCTGTCACAAAATGGCCGAAAGGCACAAATCCTGATAAAGCGGCAAAAACAGCGAGAATAATCAAAGGAATGCGCATTGCCCAACCCGCTTCGTGAGGTTCGTGTTCATAATTTTTCTTCTCATAAAAGAAGATGCGTAAAAAGAGACGAGACATATAAAAAGCTGTCAATCCTGCTGCAAAACTTAGTATCACATAAATAATCATATTATGATGCTTAGCAGCGACTAATATTTCATCTTTACTGAAAAATCCGGAGAATGGAGGTATTCCAGATATAGCGAGCCATGCGATAGCAAAGGAAACTGCTGTTACCGGAAGTTTCTTAAACAATCCGCCCATTGCATCCATTTCATTGCTATGAACAGCATGTATAATTGCACCGGCACATAAGAACAGCAATGCTTTAAAAAACGCATGTGTAAATAAGTGGAACATTCCTGCCATATAGCCTAATTGCGCATGTTCTCCGTAACGGGATACCCCAAGCGAAGTAATCATGAAAGCAATTTGCGAAATGGTTGAATAAGCGAGAACTCGCTTTATATCGGTCTGGGTACAGGCTACTATTGCCGCAAACAAAGCTGTGATAGCTCCTACCCATGAAATGATCTCAAGAACTTCGGGTGTTCCGATAGCATAAACAGGAAACATTCTGGCTACAAGAAATACTCCCGCAACAACCATGGTAGCGGCATGTATCAATGCTGAAGCCGGTGTCGGTCCTTCCATCGCATCGGGTAACCAAATATGGAATGGCATCATGGCGGATTTACCTGCACCACCCATGAATATAAGCAACATAGCCCATGATAGTACGGAAAAGCCCATAAATGAGGCTCCTGCGGTTGAAGTAATAGCAGGACTTCCAATTCCCGAAGTCAGTGTTGCGAAATCAAATGTTTGAGAATAGAATGAAAGGACAAGTATACCTATCAGGAAAAAGAAGTCGGCGAAACGTGTTACGATAAACGCTTTCTTTGAAGCCGCTACCGCCGAATGTTTCACATAATAGAAGCTGATAAGCAAGAATGATGATGCTCCTACAAGCTCCCAAAATATATACATCTGAAATATGTTTGTTGCTACAACTAATCCAAGCATGGCAAAACTAAAGAGCGAAAGGAAAGCGTAGTAACGTTGGAAACCTTTTTCTCCATGCATATAGCCAAGGCTATAAATATGAACCATTAATGAAACGGTGGTTATAACAACAAGCATCAACGCAGATATTGGGTCAAGATACATGCCCATATCTATATGAAGTCTGTCGGTGAAATGCAACCATTGGAAGTTAAAAACCTGAATAGCATGATATGCTCCATCAGCCGCACGTCCTATCTCGAAAAAATATTTATATGCCGTCATGTATGCCAAAACCGTTACGACTGCCAGTGCTAAAGTTCCTAAAGCTCCTGACACGACAGGCTTCATATATTTACCTCCCAATCCAAGTATGATGAACATCAGGGCAGGTATGATAAGTATCAGCGGCGAATAACAAAATTGCTCCATATCGTATATATGTTTCCTTATTTACTTAGTTTTTCATTTCAGTTATATTCTCATCAATATATATCGCTTTCACATTACGGTATATATTAATGATGATAGCTATAGCCACCGCAGTTTCGGCGGCAGCAATACTGATTGCAAACAACGTGAAGAAAAATCCTTCTAATTGTCCGGGATACAGCAGCCGGTTAAATACCACAAAGTTTATGTCAGCTGCATTCAACATCAGCTCGAGTGAAATAAGAACCATAAGCATATTCTTGCGGGACAAGAATCCATAGACACCAGCAAAAAACATGATTGTGCTGACAGCCAGATATGCTTCTATTGGAATATTGTTCATGACTTTATATTATTATGTCGGTCTTTACTTATTTTTTACGTGCAATCATTATAGCCCCTATTATACAAGCAAGCAACAGGATACTTACTGTCTCGAAAGGTAGCATATACTGAAACTTATCTGTTCCCATCAGAGTGGCTCCGATATGCTTCATGTCAAATTCTTTGATATGTTTATATACAAAAAATCTGTTGACGTTATAATAGATTATATGTCCGCAGATTGCTAATCCGGCTAAGGAAGCCAAACCTGCTATAATCATTCTTTTAGGTTTCTCAAATTTAACTTCTTGTCCGGGATTGTGGGTTAGCAGAATGGAGAAAATAAATAGAACCATTACACCTCCTGCATATACCGCTATCTGAACGGCAGCCAAAAATTGATATTCAAGGAAAAGGTATAAACCGGCTGTACCGATCAATGCAAACAACAAGTAAGTGGCGGAACGTATTATCTTTTGTGTGGTAACCGCCAAAATGGAGAATACAACAATTATCACGGCAAGTATGCCAAATACAACCAGTTCTCCGGTAATCATATTATAAAGTTGTTCCATGTTTTTATGCTTTATCCTCTTTTGATGTTACGGCCATAGCCGCTCTTCTATCTTTTTCTTTTAGTTCGTCAACAGCCATCTGCCCAACTGTCTTGTAATTTTCGTTGAGTATGCCTTTGTCATCAACCATATCTTCGAGAGAAAGGGTTGGCGCTACTTCATCTTGCTTAACTTCTGTTGAATCTGTTGCATCTGCTTCTGCCGATTTTGAAGTTACTTTTTTATCACGGAGTTTAGATCCTGTGTTATTTAGTTTTTCTTGTAGCTTTGGACGTTGAAACACAGAGTTTTCAAATTCGTTAGAGAATTTGATCGCGCTTGATGGGCAAGTCAAAACGCAAAGATTACAGAAAGTACATTGTCCGAGATTGTAGAAATAATCCACCAATACCCGTTTTTTCTTACCTTCTACTTCTTGCATCTCTGATACAATATTTATAGTCCCGTTCGGGCAATTCATCTGGCAGATTCCACAAGCCGTACAGGCGTGTTCATTATTACCATCGTGCGGCATCACCAATTTACCACGTACTCGTGGAGGCAAAATTAATGTGTCACGGTTTTCGGGATATTGTTGTGTAACTTTCTTTTCGGTGAAAACCCCGATAGTCACACGCATTCCTTTTATAAGTGAACCGATGCCCTTGAATATTCCTGAAAAATATTGAGAAAATGTCATTTTCGTCTATAATTAGAATTTATCAATTATACCTGTGACCGTAAAACCGAACAAAACGATAATAACCATCACAACCATATTCACCATATTGATAGGTAACATATATTTCCACTCCAGATTAAGCAACTGGTCGATACGTAATCGAGGGAATGTCCATCTCACCCACAAGCTAAGGAACACTAACAGTGCGGCTTTTCCGAAAAACCAAATATATGAAGGTATCCAATCCATTACCATATCGAAACCTTCTACTCCTATATGTATCGGTTGCCATCCACCTAAAAATACGGTGGTTGCTATACCTGCAATTATAAACATATTGAGATATTCGGCAAGGTAGAAGAACCCGAATTGAAGCCCAGAATATTCGGTATGATATCCGGCTGTTAATTCTGATTCAGCTTCGGGTAAGTCGAAAGGTCCACGATTGGTTTCGGCATGTCCTGATATCAAATAGATAATAAAAGCTATAATTGCCGGTATATGTCCGTTTATAATGTTCCATTGATAGATATAATATTGATTATTCACAATGGTTGATATCTGCATCGTTCCGGATAAGACAACGATTGTCAACAAAGCAAAACCTGCTGAAAGCTCGTAACTTACAAACTGTGCTCCGCTTCGCATGGCACCAATCATCGAGAATTTATTGTTACTCGCCCATCCTGCTAAAAGCACACCGATTATACTGAGTGAGGATACGGCTATGAGGTAAAAAACACCCATTTTGAAATCCACAACTTGCAATCCTTTTCCAAATGGTAATGCACCGAAAGTGAGCATTGACGATACAATAACGAAGAAAGGTGCTAAATAGAACAGGAATTTATCTACATGGTCGACTTCTATAATTTCTTTAATCAGAATTTTGATCATATCCGCCAAACTCTGAATTGATCCCCATTTACCTACACGGTTAGGACCGAGTCGAGCCTGAAAGAAACCGGCGATTTTACGTTCTCCATATATCAGGGCAAGTGCTATCACGGCATAGGCGGTTAGCAAAACCACGCCTATAAGCACAAACTCTATTGCATATACTCCTGCAAGTGGAAGGTGTTCGCGCAAGAAAGCGTCGAACATATGCAAGTATTGGTCGAGTTCTAATATATTATTCGTCTTTAACAACATTTGTTTATATATTGTATTGTAAATATTCTGTTTAACGATCAATATCCGGAATCACATAGTCCATCGAACCTCCTATGGATATAAAGTCGGCAATCTTTTCGCCCTTACATACTTTAGGCATTATATTAACTAATGTCATAGATGGTGAACGGAAGTGCAAACGGTAAGGAGTTTTATCGCCATGGCTTTCTATAAACACCCCGAATTCCCCTCTGGCTGCCTCTACTTTCTGGAAATATTCTCCTTCTGGCAGTTTTATGATAGCTTTTGCTTTTGCTTGGAAATCTCCTTCAGGGAAATTAGCTACAAGTTGTTCAATTATATGTAGTGATTCTTCTATTTCGTCAAGACGATTGAGATAACGTGCGTAAGAGTCTCCTTCGGTTCGGATAACTTCTTTAAATTCCACACGGTCGTATATTGAATAAGGCGCGTGTTTACGCAAGTCGCAGGCAAAACCCGAACCGCGTGCAACAGGTCCTGTCACAGCATAGCTTATTGTATCTTCAAGTGATAACATTCCTATTCCGATCATACGTCCCAAAGCAATCACATTTCCTGAGAACAAGTCGTGATATTCTTTAAGCCTTTTACGCATAATTGGTATAAATGCTGAAACGTCTTTAAGGAAATCGGGATATACATCAAACATAACCCCTCCTACCACATTGTAGTTCGGCAGAAAACGTCCGCCTGAAGATTTTTCAAATATATCGAGTATAAATTCACGTTCACGCATTCCGTAAATGAAAGCGGTAGTGGATCCCATATCATTACACATTGCAGCCCAAGACAGCAAGTGCGAAGCTATTCGTGTCAATTCATCCATAATAACACGGATGTATTGTGCACGTTCGGGAATTTCGATACCTGCAGCTGCTTCCACACACATACACAAGGCATGTCTGTTGATATGTGCTGATAAGTAATCGAGACGATCGGTAAAATGAAGGATTTGCGGATAGGTAAGATTTTCGCTCAGCTTCTCTATTCCACGATGTATATATCCGCTATGTACATCTATGTGTTTGATTATTTCACCATCAAGCGATGTACGAAAGTGCATTACCCCGTGTGTTGACGGGTGCTGAGGACCCATATTAATTATATAATCATCTTCTTCAAAGATGGAATATTTTTCTTCTTTCAGTCCGTTTTCAGTCTCGAAAATACGGCATGATATATCTGAAAATTCACGACTATCTGTTGATACGGGATTCAGAGCAGGATCGCCATTATAGTCTTTGCGAAGCGGGTAACCATCCCAATCCTGATTCAGGAAAAATTTACGCATGTCAGGATGATTGATGAAACGGATACCAAACATTGCATAAACTTCACGTTCGTTATAGTTGGCTGTTTCCCAAAGATCACAAACGGAATATAATAATGGATTTTTGCGATCGTCTGTTCCTGTCTTCAAAACCACTTCTTTTGATAGGTCTTTTGATGAAGACAATAAATAAATCACTCCCAACTTTTCACCCCAATCCATTCCCAATAGTTGCGAAAGAAAATCGAAAGGCAATGATTCATTATATCGTAATGTTTTAGCCAGATGATGCAACTTATCGGGTTCAACCGTTACTGTCAGGTGTTGCGTTTCTTCGATAACAGCCTCAGGAACGGCATCCAATATTAGTTCTTTGATATTTTCCATCTATTCTCAGCGTTCGTCGATATCTTATTTAACTTTTTCTCTTTTTATATTTTTCAGGTCTTTACGGAAAACAAATCTTTCGAGTTTTATTTTACGCTGCAATTGCATTAACCCATAGAAAAGTGCTTCGGGACGAGGCGGGCATCCGGGCACATAAACATCTACCGGCACTAACTCGTCAACCCCTTTTACTACATGGTAAGAATCTATAAATGGACCTCCTGATATTGCACAGCTACCCATGGCTACCACATATTTTGGCTCTGCCATCTGATCGTAGACACGCTTTAAAAGTGGTGCCATTTTATGAACGATTGTTCCCGCCACAATCATTACGTCAGCTTGGCGTGGACTGTTACGTGTAACTTCCATACCAAATCGGGCTAAATCGTGACGTGCAGCTGCCGCAGCCATAAACTCTATTCCGCAACAGCTTGTAGCAAATGCTAAAGGCCAAACGGAATTAGAACGACCCCAATTTATAAGGTCATCTAACGAACCGACTACAATAGGAACTCCGTTTTCACGCAACTCTTTCACATAACCTTCAAGATATTCACTATCCTTAAATTCTTCGTTAGGAATATCTTTAATGTATATATTCTTTATTTCCATTGCAATGCTCCTTTCTTCCAGGCATAAGCAAGACCCAGACCTAAAAACAACAAGAAAAATAATACACTAATCAATCCTGGAACTCCAAGTTCCTGAACCACTGTTGCCCAAGGGAAGAGAAATACGGCTTCGACATCGAACATGAGATAAAGTATGGCATACAGATAGTAACCAACCTTGAACTGCATCCACGATGTACCATGTGTGGGAATACCACATTCGTAAGCTTCGCCTTTTTGCGCATTAAATGATCTGGGGGATAGTAATATCGCCATACCTAATCCGGCGCATACCAACAACAGCCCTGTGAAAAATACGACAATAAAAAGAGAGGTACTCATATTTTTATTTTATGATTTTTCCAATAAAATAAGATTTCAATCACTTTCGCAAAAAAGCACACATACAAATAATCAAAGCGAAAAGTAATATTAATTGGACTGAAATCTTCTTGAAATTGACGCAAAAATAAATGTTTATTTTGGAAATGCAAAGAAATAAACTCTCAAAATATCTAAATTGCCAACCTAAGTTTACAAAAGAAGAGTTAAGTGTAATTTTGCATGGTAATAGTGTTTTTATTGGGATAAGTCAACTGTTATTTTATTGAATTTGTTTACTTCATAAATTGTTGTCTATCAATTTATTAACAATTAACAAGCAAAGATATATTAATAAAGATAATTGACAATTGGGGAGCTAAAACAGTCAACTGGTATCTGAAAAACTTTTATAAAAATCAGGTTATTCACTCCAAACCAGATTTGCACTATCAAAAAAATCTTGAATGAATAGCGTTGTTATTCAGATTCACGAACAATATAAATAGGTCTCTTCTTAGTCTCAAGATATGTTTTTGCAAGATATTGCCCTAATATTCCGAGACAGAAAAGCTGAATACCTCCTATAAAAAATATTACACATATTTGTGATGGGTATCCTGCCACGGGATCACCCCACATAAGCGTTTTGGCTATTATAACACAAATCATCAGAAAGGCTATAATACAAAATAAGATTCCAAATCCGGATGCTATGTAAAGCGGACGTGTAGAGAAAGCTGTTATTCCATCAAGCGAGTAGAAGAATAATCCCCAGAACGACCACTTTGTTTCACCTGCAACACGTTCAACATTTTCAAACGATAACCATTTAGTATTAAAACCTACCCAACCGAAAATGCCTTTTGAAAATCGGTTGTATTCACCCAGCTCAAGAATGGCATCAACCATCTGGCGACGCATAAACCTAAAGTCGCGTGCGCCGTCCACAACTTCTGTATCGGATATTTTATTCATCAACTTATAGAACTGTCGCGCAAAAAAAGATCGGATGATAGGTTCGCCTTGCCTATCCATACGGCGAGTAGCTATGCAATCGTATTCTTCTTCGTTCTTGAGAGTATTGTACATTTCTTTAATAAGCGATGGCGGATCTTGTAAATCCGCATCTATGAGTGAAACGAAATCGCCTTTAGCTGCTTTGAGACCTGCATAAATAGCCGCTTCTTTTCCGAAGTTTCGTGAAAAAGAAACAAAATGCACGCGTTCGTCCTTTTTTCTTAATTGCTTTATCAGGCTCATTGTCTTATCTTTTGAGCCATCATTAACAAATATAAATTCAAAATCTTGCCCCTGCATGTCGGCTGCCACTTTTTCTAATTCCTTATAAAGGAATGGTAATGCCTGCTCTTCGTTGTAGCAGGGTATGATTATTGATATTTTATCCATACCTATTGTCTTAATCTCAATTTTCTTTACTTATAAGTAAAGATATTTATCTGTTATTCAATCCCCAACGTCAATTTAGATATTTCTATTTCTTTCTGATTTCCGGTATTTTTTCCAAGTACGTCTGATAGTTTTATTGCTTCAAGAAAGTCCTCTTCGCTTGGTGATGGCTTCACTCCTGTAAGTTTGATTACTATGTTCAGTGCTTTTGCTCCTACATCGTTCGAGAAGAATGTTCCGATACCGTATGTATCATGTATACGCCCTCCCACGTATGCTTTTATTTCCTTTACTCGTTCAACATTAAGTGAGTCGCTAAATACTATTGTCTTTGATGTGGGATCTATACGGTTTTTTAAATAAAATTCTATTGTTTTATCAGTAAAGCTTATGGGGTCACCACTGTCGCAACGCACGCCATCAAACAATTTAGCTTGTTGCAAATTGAATGACTTAAAGAACGAATCGGAAGTATAGGTGTCTGTCAAAGTTATTCCCAAGCTACCTTGGTAAACATCAACCCACGCTTCGAGGGCTTTGATGTTGGCTGCACGATAACCAAACAGCGCACCATGATACATAAACCATTCGTGAGGCATTGTACCGATTGGGGTGGTATTGTGCTTCATCGCAAGATAAACATTGCTTGTGCCTTTGAAATTATCTCCTGAATATTTTTTAAGTAATCCTACTACTTCATCCTGTACGTCAAACGAAAAACGACGACGTGTTCCAAATTCCGAATAGTCTGCATTAAGGTCTTTAAGTGCTTTTGCTTTTATGATTGTTTTCTCTTCAACACCATGAGGATTAATACATTTCATTTCAAAATACAATTGAGAAATCATAGCCATGAGCGGCACTTCCCACAATACGGTTCTGTACCAGTATCCTTCGATAGTAACACTTAATTCACCACCTTTTTGGCTTATTTTCACTTCATCCGGATTATATTGATAGCCTTCGAGAAAGTCAATAAATACGGGATCAAAAAAATAACATCGTTTCTCAATAAAGTGTTTTTCTTCTTTTGTTAAACGGAGGTTACGCATTGATTCTACCTCTTCTTTCAAACGTTTATCGAAACCTTCGGGAAATAATGTTTCGCCTCTGTTAAAGAATTGATATTTGACGTAAGACCAGGGGTATAATCTCTGAATGGCATGCATCACAGAAAATTTATACAGGTCGTTATCAGTAAAGTGTTTGATGATCATATAATAGTTTTTATTATTTAACGTTGAGATATCTAATAACTTATATTATAGGTCCAATGGTAAAGCTTTTTATCGAAAAATACTATTCCTACACTAAACATATCAAGTTTCGCAGTTGCCCCTTCAATTTTAGATATTAGATCCCAGATTTTTTTTGTTTTTCCGCTTGAGCGGATATTGTTTACTACTATTAACGATTTATCGTGCAAAATGTTAGTCAGATTTAAAATGTTCTCAGCATTTATATCTTTTATTCTTTTTAAATCTATAAACACACTATCTATTTTATTTTCTGTAAATTGGCATAGTATCTGATTTAAATCCGCCATCGAATCTGAGTGAATATTTCTTGCCCATCCATCATAAAGTTTCAAAGCTGCATTTCTTTTACTTGGGTCTGCCTCAATACTATGACATACTGCGGATGAAAAAGGCGAAGTCAGATAAAGTGTATTTAATCCCCTACCCGCTCCAATCTCAAGAACTCTTTTTGATCCGAAATAATTGATAACCCGAAATGAAAATCGATTGAATTTGTTTGGTTTAACATTGATCTCGGGGAAATTCTGTAAATATTCTTTTATGTCGCTATAAGCATAATAAGGACGCTTTTCTTCGACTACATGATTGACAAAGTCGAAAACAAATGGGGAATGAATCCCGTGCCCTCTATGATGCCGTATTTTATAAATCAGGTTCAATCCTGTACGCGATATTTTATATATACGCGGCATAATCTGAAGGTTGTTTTTAAAATGCTTTAATATAATAAGTCAGTCGCGCTGAAATCACTCTATTGGCTGACCGTTGAAAATAATCGGATTTTGAATTATTGAAAATATCTCCTAACCCAAATGTATAACGTCCTTCGAGCATAAAGTAACCTATACCTGTTTGGAATTCAAGCCCCATGCCGCCCAATATACTGTAATCGACTTTTTTGTCTGCTTTATGATAATATTGATTGGTTATATCAAGACTGTTAACATTTCCACTGGCAAGGTAATTGCGTAACTCATCGTTCATATCTTCTTTTTCGTTTAGTAAAAAACTCAACTTCGGACCAAGATTGATAAAGAATCTTGTTTTACCTCCAAAGTAAATATGCGTCATTATGGGTAATTCAAGATAATTGAGAGTACGAGTATATTTCGCAGTCGTTATGGGTTTATCTTTAAAATCTTCTTTCCATCCCTGCTGACTGTAATTAAGTTCTGCTATTAATCCAAGATTTTTTTCATTAATATATCTTACAGCTATACCACCGTGATATTGTATATCGGACTTGGTGCTTACAGACGTTCCTCTTTGATTACGGAAATCTACGGATGAAATGGTAGGACCGAATCCTACTCCGATATTCCATTCAGGCTTGAATTCTTTCTGACCATATAGCATGGAAATGATGCTACTAGTGTTAATAAGTAAAAATATAATTAATATTCGTTTAATCATTTGTTCGTATATTCAGTCTTTTCAATATTCATATCAGGTTTGAACCTAATAAAATATACTCCAGTATTGATATATCCTCCATCAGCTATGTCGGGTTCAAAGAAGACAGATGATTGTAATGTATTTACATTGATTGAGTCTAAATGTTGATCAAAATCAAGACCATATTGGTTTAGGGCGGTCATAAAATACAAGCCCATGTCATAACCTAATAATCCGAAACGTGGATATGAATATCCCATAGGGCGATTATACCATTTTTTGTAAGCTTCAAAAATATCTTTTGCCTGCGGATTCTTATCGTCAACATAGAAAGTTGAGTAGATGTAAGAATCTTGTTTAAATAATTGATCTTTAATCGCATGATATGTTTGCCAATCAGGATATCCGAAAAAGCTTATATTGACATCACGTATTGATTTTGTAACGGTCAGTAATTTCTTTATCGTTGCTTCGGAAGATGATTTAGGTACGATTATATTATTACGACTTTTATCAATTGATGCATTTAAACTGGTTAGAAGATCGACAGTTGATGTAATATCATTGAATTTTACTCCATTGCTTGACAGTTCACTCTTCAGATCTTTAACAAAATCAGCTTTATTATTATCTGAACCGGCTTCTGAAACAAATATAATATTATCATTCTTGAATTTTGTGCGGAATGCTGTTATAATCTTAGGATAAAGATACGAATGCGAAGTGTTCATCTGAAAAATGCCACCAGTAGCACCTTTTCTCTTTGTTCCAAAGGGAATAACGTATTTTATTCCCGTTTTTAACGAAAAATCCGTCATCAAACTTATTTGTTGAGGTGATATACCTCCTATCATCAGATGCAAGTTCTTGACCTCATTAGTGTTTAAAAGGCTTTTTAATTTTTGAGTATCATTATCTGGCCCTATATCAAATGTATATAAGTTTATGTTATATCCCTTTTCTTTCAGCTTGCTTACAGCCAATAGAAATCCATTATAGTATTCTACAACCTTAGATTGTCCTAACATTTCATTTTTATCAAGAAATGGCATCAATATACCAATGCGAATAGCCTCACCTTCCTTTAGGTATGGCATAGTAGCAGTACTCGTTGACACAGTCGTTGTGGCTGAAGTGTCAGGTATTATTAAATTCATACCAACCTTTAAACCAGACATTAACGTAGGATTATTTTTATAAAGATCTTCTTCAGATATATTATAACTTTTACAGATTTTGTATACAGTTTCTCCTTTTAGAACTGTATGGCTCAGTTTATTTGTCGGGTTTGAAGAGTCGTTAACATTTCCCAAATTTAAACCATTCGCAGAAGACGACTCAATTTTATAAATAGGAATCTGTATTATTTTACCTGTTTTAATATTATTTTGTGTTAACCCGGGGTTAGCCGATAAAATATCGTCAACACTCACATTATATATCAATGCCAACGAATAAAGCGTTTGTTTAGGCTCTATTTTATGATTGCGATAACCAACAATAGGTTTAGATGATTCTTTAATATGCTCTTTTTTACCAGAGCTTCGATTATCATTATCTTTTTTATTTTTAGCATTCGGTATTTTTAATTTATCGCCCGCCTTTATACCTTTATTTGCCCATTTGTTGATTGCGTAAATATCTTCTACAGATAGATTATAACTCTTAGCAATTGAATAAACTGTTTCTCCTTTTTTAACGGAATAAATTAAAAAGCCGTCTTGAGAAACCTTGTTTAATGATTGTGTAGCAATTATCTCAGCTTTAACCGAGAACGAATGCGTTAAAGGTAAAGTCAGTAATAAAGCAAAAAAATATATTACTTTCAATTTCATAAGTAGATGTTAATTTGTTTTAGTAAACAAAAATACTAAAATTTAAAATATCAATTCTTCCTTCAATTTATTTATTAGCTTAAGTATCTCTTAAGAGCTGTAACAAAGAATATTAAGCGCAATTACTTTCCGATTTGAAACTTAAGCTTTTTCAATTGGCTCTGCCTTTTCAAAAGATTTTCTTTTTGCAAATCAACATCACTTGTCATATAAGTATTATCAGCTCGTTGCGCATATTCGTAAGCTGTTGTATTCCATTTCAATGCGTTTTCAATATCGTCCTGAAACTCATAAGCAGTGGCAATATTATATGATAATTTACTTTTTTTCAACGGCTTATTTTCTTTTTGATTAATCGCTTCCCATATGTCAATTACTTCTTTCCATTTATTTTGTCCGACATACTCATTTACAATTTTATCTTGAGAACCAAATCCACTAAAGTATTTTAGTTGCCTTTTTGTCCAATAAGGAACGTACATATTTGTTATACTATCCGCAGCATTTGATACAGCTATATTTAAAGCATTGTCTATAGCCGGTATTAATGGAGCTTTAGAAGATACGAAATCCGATGGATAGCAATTCCAATAAAAAGTATCTGAATATTTCTGAACGGGGGCTAACGGACTTCCATCGGCTTTGAAAATATGCATGCGTACATAAACATGAATTTCAATTCCTGTAGAACCAAAATCGTAATAAGCATTATTTGTTACTGAACCGGTAAGTTGACAATCGTCTATACTAATCAATGCATCGGTTTGAGTTTGGGTGCAAATATTTTTTACCTCATTTTCACTAATTGTATTGCTAATATTAGTATTTCCATAACGATTATTGGGATAATAAATAACTTGTCCAAAATATTTTTCTCCTTCAATATATTTTGCCAAATATTTTGTGAGATTCATCTGAGCGCTATCTACATTTATAATGTTTCCTTTCATGGATTCATCTGCAGGCTGATTGGGAAGGACTGAATTATCAACAATAGCTATATTCACTATCTCAGGTGAAAAAGATATCTGTGCAGGCTCTTTTATATCTACTGATATTGTATTAATCGATATACATGAGTTCATCAGCAGAATAACCAAGGGCATAATAATTGTCACATAATTCTTCATATTCACGAATATATTAATACACAAAACTAAGAAAAGAATCTTTATCAAAATAGTTTTTAGGCAGTTATATTAATTAAAGGAGATTGATATTTCATAAAAAAAATACCCTACATAAATGCAGGGTATTAATTATTAAGACTAATCTTGTAATTAGATTATTCTTCTGTTTTTGTACCTTCTTCAGTTGCAGGAGTTTCTTCAGCCTTTGGTGCAGGTGCAGCAGCTTTAGCTTTTGGTGCTTTTTCAGCAACAGTAGCTTCAGCTGATACTTCGTCTTTCTTCTTACCAGCACGACGAGTACGTTTCTTACCTGAAGTAGATTTTTCTTTCAACATGTTTTCGTTGTAGTCAACTAATTCGATAAAGCACATCGAAGCATTGTCTCCCAGACGATTTCCAGTTTTGATGATACGAAGATATCCACCGGGACGGTCTCCGATTTTCTGTGAAACATTTTGGAACAATTCTGTAACGGCTTCTTTGCTTTGAAGTGATTGAAATACCAAACGTCTCGAATGTGTTGTATCTTCTTTCGATTTGTTGATGATAGGTTCTGCAACTTTACGTAGAGCTTTAGCTTTAGCTACAGTGGTAAAAATGCGCTTGTGCATAATAAGCGACACACACATGTTTGATAACATCGCGTTGCGGTGTGCACTTTTACGTCCTAAGTGATTAAATTTTTTATTGTGTCTCATTCTTATTACTCTTTATCTAATTTATACTTAGAGATATCCATCCCGAAAGAAAGATTCAGGTTTTCGAGCAATTCGTCAAGTTCTGTCAACGATTTTTTACCGAAGTTGCGGAATTTCAACAAATCGTTTTTATTGAATTGAACGAGCTCACCTAAAGTTTCTACTTCTGCTGATTTAAGACAGTTCAAAGCACGAACTGAAAGGCTCATGTCTGAAAGTTTTGTCTTAAGCAACTGACGCATGTGCAAAATTTCTTCATCAAATTCATCGTTGCCATCAATTTCGTTCTGTTCGAGAAGTATTTTCTCGTCAGAGAATAGCATGAAGTGATGAATAAGAATTTTCGCAGCTTCTTTCAGAGCTTCTTTTGGATGAATCGATCCATCTGTAGTTATCTCAATAACCAACTTTTCGTAATCGGTCTTTTGTTCAACACGATAGTTTTCTATCGCATATTTGACATTACGTATCGGAGTGTAGATAGAATCTATAGCTATAGTCTGCATATCGTCCGATAGGTTACGGTTTTCGTCAGCAGGTACATACCCACGACCTTTGTTAATAGATAGTTCTATATGAAAGCTCGCATTTTTGTCAAGATGACAAATTTCAAGATCT
Source organism: uncultured Dysgonomonas sp. (assembly GCA_945273835.1). Classification (GTDB taxonomy): domain Bacteria; phylum Bacteroidota; class Bacteroidia; order Bacteroidales; family Dysgonomonadaceae; genus Dysgonomonas. Next base: position 155,144 of record CALYPL010000001.1, read on the forward strand.
GGATTCAAAACTTCAAAACCTGACAAATGCTTGCCAATATTCTCAGCCTTGAATACATCTGTTCCTGAAACATTAATGCTCACTTTCTCGGTTTCTATCTCTTCTACAATTTGCTTAAACCGTACCTGTTTGAGGTTCAGAATGATATTTGTTACATCTTCTATAACACCGGGAATTGTGGCAAATTCATGTTCAACTCCATCTATTTTTATAGAAGTTATAGCAAAACCTTCGAGGGACGAAAGCAAGATACGGCGTAATGCGTTACCTACTGTGATGCCGTAGCCGGGTTCTAACGGACGGAATTCAAATTTTCCATAGAAGTTATCCGCTTCCAGCATCAATACCTTATCCGGTTTTTGAAATGCTAATATTGCCATGAATTTAATTAATTTTTAGAGTACAATTCGACGATCAACTGTTCTTTGATATTTTCAGGGATGTCGGCTCTTTCAGGCAGGTGAAGATATTTACCTGTCATAGTTGCCTGATCCCATTCAATCCAAGGGTATTTGCTATGGTTGAAACCAGCCAAAGCGTTATCTATGTTTTCGAGAGATTTTGATTTTTCACGAACACCTACTAATTGACCCGGTTTTAGGGAATAAGAAGGGATGTTCACCACTTGTCCGTCTACTACAATATGACGGTGCGAAACCAACTGACGAGCTGCAGCACGTGTAGGCGCAATACCTAAACGATATACTACATTGTCAAGTCTTGATTCCAACATCTGAAGAAGTACCTCACCGGTAATTCCTCTCGAACGAAGTGCTTTGTCAAACATGTTACGGAATTGTTTTTCCAATACCCCGTAAGTATATTTGGCTTTTTGTTTTTCACGCAATTGGATACCGTATTCAGACGATTTTTTCTTACGTCCGTTGCCATGCTGCCCCGGAGGATAGTTCTTTTTAGAAAGAACTTTGTCAGGTCCGAATATCGGTTCGCCGAATTTACGTGCGATTTTTGATTTTGGTCCAGTATATCTTGCCATTTTGTTTTAATAATTAGTACGAAAGCCGAAATTGTGCAGCCGCGATTACAGAGAGGATTCTATTGCAATCTTATCACAATTTTAGTTTTCTGTTGTTAAAGATTGATTAAACTCTTCTGTGTTTAGGAGGACGACATCCGTTGTGTGGAAGTGGAGTAACGTCTACAATTTCTGTCACTTCTATCCCAGCACCATGTATAGTACGGATAGCTGACTCACGTCCGTTACCCGGTCCTTTCACGAATACCTTCACTTTTCTCAATCCCAGATCGTATGCTATTTTAGCACAATCCTGAGCGGCCATTTGTGCTGCATAGGGAGTGTTCTTTTTTGATGAACGGAAACCCATTTTACCTGCAGAAGACCAACTGATTACTTGTCCTTCGCTGTTTGTTATCGAAATGATAATGTTATTGAAAGATGAGTGTACATGTACTTGTCCAACTGCATCAACCTTGACATTTCTCTTTTTAGCTGCGACTGTTTTCTTTGCCATATCAGATTAATTATTTTGTAGCTTTTTTCTTATTTGCAACTGTTTTCTTACGTCCTTTGCGTGTACGAGCATTGTTCTTAGTAGACTGCCCTCTTACCGGCAAACCAATACGGTGACGGATTCCACGGTAGCAACCGATATCCATCAAACGTTTGATATTAAGCTGTACTTCCGAACGCAAATCTCCTTCTACTTTATAATTAGCTCCGATGATTTCACGAATCTTACCAGCCTGTTCATCAGTCCAGTCACTTACTTTAACATCTCTGTCAACACCTGCTTCAACAAGTATCTTATTCGCTGTACTACGGCCGATCCCGAAAATATACGTCAGGGCTATTTCGCCTCTTTTGTTCTGTGGTAAATCGACGCCGACTATTCTTATTGCCATATAGTTATGTTTAATTTTGCAAAATTAATAAATTATCCCTGACGTTGTTTGAACTTAGGATTTTTTTTGTTAATAACGTATAGACGTCCTTTTCTTCTGACAATCTTACAGTCAGCCGAACGTTTTTTTATTGATGCTCTTACTTTCATTTTATTATGTTTTTTTATTTGTATCTGAATGAGATCCTGCCTTTGGTCAGATCATATGGAGACATCTCTACACGAACTCTATCACCGGGTAATATTTTAATATAATGCATACGCATCTTACCTGAAATATGAGCTGTTATCTCATGTCCGTTTTCGAGTTCGACCCGAAACATGGCATTAGATAATGCCTCTACTATAACTCCGTCCTGTTCTATTGCTGCTTGTTTAGCCATATTATGCAAAAACTTTATATAATAACCGGTTTATCTCCTGTGACAGCTTCCGCAAATTCGAAGGTAGATAATATGTCTGCTTTACCATCACGAATGGCGATGGTATGTTCAAAATGAGCTGATGGTTTAAAGTCTTTTGTTCTGACTGTCCATCCATCACGTTCAAATACAACATTTTTGCTTCCCATATTAATCATTGGTTCGATAGCGATACACATACCTTTCTTCAAAAGGGGTCCTACTCCATGCCGACCGTAATTAGGAACTTCGGGTGCTTCATGCATTTTTCGCCCGATGCCATGTCCGACTAATTCGCGAACAACAGAATATCCTCTCTTTTCGCAATATGTCTGAACGGCTTCGCTAATGTCACCGACTCTGTTACCGGCTACTGCTTTTTCAATACCTTTATATAAAGATTCTTTTGTTGTGCGAAGCAGTTGTTTAACTTCCTCACTAACTTCTCCAACACAAAAGGTATAAGCTGAATCGCCACAGAATCCGTTTAGCTCAGTTCCACAGTCAATAGAAATAATGTCTCCATCTTTTAATTCATATTCCGTTGGTAAACCATGTACAACCTGGTCATTAACAGATGCACATATAGCACCGGGAAAATCAATTGAGCCGGGAGCTCCTTTATAACCTAAAAAAGATGGTATCGCACCGTGATCCCGAATAAATTGTTCTGCAATTTTGTTTAGAAATGCAGGTGTTACTCCGGGTTTGATGTGTTTAGCTATTTCACCAAGAGTCATACCGACTAAGCGATTAGCTTCGCGCATCAATTCTATTTCTTCGTCTGTCTTTAGGAATATCATTATTATTCTAAATTTTTAATATGCTGCTATTGATCCTGAACGTCCTTTTATACGACCTGATTTAAGCAAACCGTCATAATGTCTCATCAACAAGTGACTTTCGATTTGCTGCAGGGTATCTAACACGACGCCGACAAGTATCAATAATGACGTGCCTCCGAAAAATTGGGAGAATTCACGACTTACGCCAAAGAAACTTGCAAAAGCCGGCAATATAGCAACCAATGCTAAAAACAATGATCCGGGTAATGTGATATGTGACATTATCTGATCAATGTATTCAGCTGTTTTCTTTCCTGGTTTAATACCGGGAATAAAACCGTTATTACGTTTAAGATCGTCTGCCATCTGAACCGGATTAATGGTTACTGCTGTATAGAACCATGTGAATATGATTATCAACAGTGCAAAAACGAAGTTATAGGCAAATTTTGTGTGATCCATAAAATTTGCCCAAAAACCGCTGTGATCTGCTGAGAATCCGGCTATAGTAATCGGAATGAACATAATTGCTTGAGCAAAAATGATAGGCATCACGTTGGCTGCATTGACCTTTAATGGTATGTATTGGCGTGCACCACCATATTGCTTATTACCTACAACACGTTTTGCGTATTGTACAGGTATACGGCGTGTACCTTGTACGAGTAATATTGCACCGGCAATAATAAGCAAAAGGATAAGTATTTCTACAAGAAACATCACTAAACCTCCGGCTTGGCTATTAAGACGCGATAGTGTTTCTCCCCATAAAGCATGAGGTAATCGCGCGATAATACCAACAAGGATGATGAATGAGATTCCGTTTCCAATACCTTTGTCTGTTATACGTTCTCCGAGCCACAATACAAACATGCTACCTCCGGAAAGAATTACAGTAGAAGGTAAAAGGAAATCCCAGAATCCTCCGGGTGCTGCATTACCTAAAGCACCTAATAAATAAGCTGGTCCTTGGAAAAGTAAGATTGCTACTGTAAGGTAACGTGTGTATTGATTCATTTTTGTCCGTCCACTTTCGCCTTCACGTTGTAATTTCTGAAAGTAAGGCAATGCCATACCTAACAACTGGATTACAATGGAAGCGGAAATATAGGGCATGATGCCTAAAGCAAAGACAGATGCATTGGCAAATGCACCTCCTGAGAACATATTAATCAAGTCGAGAAGACCTCCTGAGGCTTTGGAATGTAACGCATCAAGAGCTTGGGGGTCTACTCCCGGCAGGACTACATGGCATCCGAAGCGATAGATCACTACGAAAAAGAAAGTAGTGAGGAGCCTCTTTCTGAGGTCCTCAATCTTCCATATATTTTCTATAGTTTTAACGAAACCCATCTTACTTCAGTTTTGTTACAGTTCCTCCTGCAGCTTGGATAGCTGCTTCGGCAGATTTTGAGAATGAATGTGCTTCAACTTCGAGTTTAGCTGTTAAGGCTCCATTACCCAAGATCTTTACCAAGTGTTTTGATGATATAAAACCAGCATCAACTAATGACTGAACATCTATTTTTGTCAGTTTTAATGTTTCAGCCAAACGCTGCAACACGTCTAAGTTGATTGGTTTATATTCTACACGGTTTATATTGTTAAAACCGTATTTAGGCAGACGACGTTGGATAGGCATCTGACCTCCTTCGAAACCGAACTTACGAGAGTAACCTGATCTCGATTTCGCTCCTTTATGCCCTCTGGTAGAAGTTCCTCCTAAGCCTGAACCCGGACCGCGTCCGATTCTTTTTCTGGTTTTGGTTGCTCCTTCAGCAGGTTTTAAATTTGACAAATTCATGTTTGTATTGTATTTTTCTAATTGACTAAAAATTACTCTTCAACGATAGTTACTAAATGCTTCACTTTGTTGATCATTCCTCTGATAGCAGGTGTGTCGTTGTGTTCAACTACACGATTCAGCTTACGTAATCCCAGTGCATCAAGAGTCAGCTTCTGGTCTTTCGGGCATTTAATTCTGCTTTTTACTTGTTTTACTTTTATAATTGCCATAATTAGATACGGTTTAACCTTTGAATACTTTTTCCATTGATATGCCTCTGTTCTGAGCAACAGTGTATGCATCTCTTAATTCGCTTAACGCCTCAATAGTAGCTTTAACCAAGTTATGAGGGTTTGAAGAGCCTTTTGATTTTGCTAACACGTCAGTCACACCAACACTTTCAAGTACGGCACGCATGGCACCTCCCGCTTTAACTCCTGTTCCGGTTGCAGCCGGTTTAATGAATACTTGCGATCCACCAAATTTACCGATTTGCTCGTGAGGTATTGTTCCTTTTAATACCGGAACTTTCACTAAGTTCTTTTTGGCAGCTTCAACTCCTTTAGCTATGGCTGCTGTTACTTCGCCGGCTTTTCCTAAGCCCCAACCAACGATTCCATCTTCGTTACCAACAACCACGATGGCCGCAAAACTAAATGTGCGTCCCCCTTTAGTTACTTTAGTAACACGGTTGATAGCCACAAGTCTGTCTTTCAATTCTATATCGTTGGTAGATTTTACTCTGTTATTAACTTTTGCCATTTCTATTAAAATTTAAGTCCACCTTTGCGGGCAGCGTCTGCCAATTCTTTAATTCTGCCGTGATAAAGAAAACCGTTACGGTCAAATACCACTGTTGTAATTCCTGCTTCTTGAGCATTTTTAGCAATGAGTTCACCCACTTTAGCTGCCATTTCTTTCTTAGGAGCTTTTTCTGTTATCTTAAGAGAAGAAGCGGCTGCAAGTGTTTTTCCGTTCAGGTCATCTATTACCTGCGCATAGATCTGCTTATTACTTCTGAACACGGTAAGACGAGGACACTCAGGTGTTCCTGAGATTACTCCACGGACGCGTGCTTTTATTTTGTTCCTTCTATCTAATTTTGTCTTTGTTGCCATTTTTCTTTTGGTTTATTGATTATTTACCAGCGGCCTTACCAGACTTGCGACGTATTTGTTCGCCAACGAAACGTATACCTTTTCCTTTATATGGCTCTGGTTTACGGAACGAACGTATTTTAGCGCAAACTTGACCGATCAGTTGTTTATCACACGATTCGAGTATGATAAGCGGGTTTTTATTTCTTTCTGATTTGGTTTCCAACTTGATTTCTTTTGGCAATTGCAAAAAGATAGCGTGTGTATAACCTAATGAAAGTTCGAGTACCTGACCTTGATTTGAGGCACGATAACCAACTCCTACCAGCTCGAGTTCTTTGCGATAACCTTCTGACACTCCAATTACCATATTTTGGATCAAAGCTCTGTAAAGTCCGTGTAATGAACGGTACTCTTTAGCATCAGATGGACGTGTAACTGTCACCTCGGCTCCTTCGACATTAATTTTAATATCAGGATTTACTTCTTGTGTCAATTCACCTTTGGGACCTTTTACTGTTACGAGGTTCTCGTTGCTTACAGTAACGGTTACTCCTGTGGGAATATTTATTGGCAATTTTCCTATTCTTGACATAACTTATATTTCCTCCCTCTTAATTAATAAACATAACATAAAACTTCTCCGCCAACCTTAAGGTCGCGTGCTTCTTTGTCTGTCATAACTCCTCTTGAGGTGGACAATATAGCTATACCCAACCCGTTAAGAACACGGGGTACTTCTTTATATCCGGTGTATTTACGAAGACCGGGTGTTGAAACACGAATTAATTTTTTAATTGCGTTTACTTTATTTACGGGATCGTACTTCAAGGCTATTTTTATTGTGCCTTGCGGTCCTTCGTCTACAAACTTATAGTTAAGAATGTAGCCTTTTTCTAAGAGAATTTTTGTAATCTCTTTTTTCAAATTCGACGCAGGAACTTCCACTACTCGGTGGTTTGCCATAATAGCATTCCTTACTCGCGTCAAATAATCTGCGATTGGATCTGTCATTTTTTAATTAGATTAAATTAATCCCGACTACCGGGACAATATTTAAGAAACTATTTTATAGGGAATTAAGAATTATAAACTCTGAACAGTGAGAACATTTCGCTTCATTATTCATCATTTATAATTCTTAATTCTATTTTTTACCAGCTTGCTTTCTTAACCCCAGGGATCAATCCTTTTGATGCCATTTCACGAAATTGTATACGTGAAATTCCGAATTGACGAATATAGCCTTTCGGACGCCCTGTAAGACTGCAACGGTTGTGCAGACGTACGGGAGATGCATTTTTGGGTATTTCCTGAAGAGCTTCATAGTCGCCTTCAGCTTTGAGTTTTTCTCTCTTAGCTGCATATTTAGCAACCATTTTGGCTCTTTTTACCTCGCGGGCTTTCATTGATTCTTTTGCCATATATCAATCTTTTTTAGCGTTCTTAAAGGGTAAACCAAATTCTTTGAGCAAAGCATACCCTTCTTCATCCGTTTTAGCGGAGGTCACAAAGGTAATATTCATTCCCAATATTTTACTAATATTATCAATATTAATTTCAGGGAACATGATTTGCTCTTCGATTCCAAGCGTGTAATTTCCACGTCCGTCAAGCTTACTTTCGATTCCTTTGAAGTCACGAATACGTGGCAAAGCAACACGTATAAGTCTTTCCATGAATTCGTACATCTTGTCATGACGCAATGTAACCATCACACCAATAGGCATTTTACGACGCAACTTGAAGTTTGAAATATCTTTCTTCGAGTATGTTGCCACTGCTTTCTGACCTGTGATGGCTGTTATTTCATTAATAGCTGTTTCAATGATTTTTTTATCGCCAACTGCTATGCCTAATCCTTGATTGATTACAATCTTTTGGAGAACAGGTACCTGCATTACGGATTTGTAACCGAATTCTTTCATCAAAGAAGAAACAATACGGTCTTTATATTCTGCTTTTAGAGATGTTGTATTGCTCATTATTTAATTTCCTCCCCTGATTTTTTAGAATAACGTACCAATTTACCATTTTCGCCCATCTTGCGACCAATGCGTGTAGGTTTTCCTGTTTTAGGGTCTACTACATTCAGGTTCGAGATATGGATTGGAGCTTCTTGCGATTCAATACCTCCTTGGGTATTTTTAGCATTAGGCTTCGTACTTTTCTTTACCAAGTTGCGACCTTCAACTATGGCGCGTTGTTTCTCAACGTAAACTTTGAGTACGCGACCGGTAGTTCCTTTGTCTTTTCCGGTATTGATGTATACGATATCGCCTTTCTTTATATGTAACTTGCTCATTACTTTTCTTTTTTAGGATTATAGTACCTCTGGTGCTAATGAAACAATTTTCATATTGGTTGCACGCAATTCACGGGCTACGGGTCCGAAGATACGGCTACCGCGCATTTCACCGGCTGCGTTTAGCAATACGCAAGCGTTATCGTCAAAACGTATGTAAGATCCGTCAGCACGACGAACTTCTTTTTTAGTACGTACGATTACGGCTTTTGTTACTGCACCTTTTTTGATTTCACTTGAAGGGATCACACTTTTGATAGCAACTACTATTATGTCGCCTACTGACGCATAGCGTCTTTTTGTTCCTCCTAATACGCGGATACACAAGCATTCTTTAGCTCCGCTGTTGTCGGTTACGACTAATCTTGATTCTTGTTGTATCATAATTATTTAGCCCTTTCTATGATTTCTACTAATCTCCATCTTTTAGTTTTACTCAAAGGACGAGTTTCCATGATGCGCACTGTGTCGCCGATGTTACATTCGTTCTTTTCGTCATGAGCGTGGTATTTCTTCGTTTTGCTAACGAACTTTCCGTACATAGGGTGTTTTTCTTTCCATTTTACAGCTACTGTTATGGTTTTATCCATTTTATTGCTGAAAACGACCCCGATTCTTTCTTTTCTTAAATTTCTAGTTTCCATCAGCTTTATTTATTTTTTAATTCTCTTTGACGAATCTCGGTTTGGAAACGAGCTATATCTCTTCGTTTTTCTCTGATTTTTACCGAGCTGTCTAATGGAGATACACTGTGGTTTAATACCATCTGATTTAATGCTTTTTTCTCGGCATCAAGTCTTTCTGCCAGTTCTTTATCGCTAAGCTCTCTTACTTCTGCAATTTTCATAATGTCTCCAGATTATTTTTGGTTATAGTCATAATCTCTGCGAACTACAAATTTTGTAGTCACAGGAAGTTTCTGAGCTGCAAGGCGTAATGCTTCTTTAGCTACTTCGAATGATACTCCTTCGATTTCGAATAGTATACGTCCCGGTGTAACTGGGGCAACGAAACCTTCAGGTGATCCTTTACCTTTACCCATACGTACTTCGGCTGGTTTTTTGGTAATTGGTTTGTCTGGGAATATTCTAACCCATACTTGACCCTGACGTTGCATGTAACGTGTTACAGCGATACGTGCCGCTTCGATCTGGCGTCCTGTGATCCATTTAGAATCAAGTGTCTTGATTCCGAATGAACCGAATGCAAGCTCATATCCACGTTGGGCGTTGCCCTTCATGCGACCTTTTTGCTGCCTTCTGAATTTTGTTTTCTTCGGTTGTAACATTTCTGTTTTAAACTTTTAAGTTTATTTTCTCTTATTTCTCTTGGAACCTCTTTCGCCTCTGTCGCGTCCGCCTTCACGACGGTTTCCACCTCCTTGGTGTCCACCTTCTTTGGCTGCTGCAAATGAGGGAGCAAGGTCTTGCTTGCCGTAAACTTCTCCACGGCAAATCCATACTTTGATTCCGATTAAACCAACTTTTGTCAGAGCTTCGGCATGTGCATAGTCTATATCAGCGCGGAATGTGTGAAGGGGTGTACGTCCTTCTTTGTACATTTCGGAACGTGCCATTTCGGCTCCGTTCAAACGACCTGATATTTGTATTTTTATACCTTCGGCACCCATTCTCATTGTAGAAGCGATAGCCATCTTGACTGCTCGACGATATGCTATTTTACCTTCTACCTGACGTGCTACGTTATTTGCAACGATAACTGCGTCGAGTTCTGGTTTTTTAACTTCGAAAATATTGATTTGAATATCTTTGTCTGTTATTTTCTTCAACTCTTCTTTCAACTTGTCTACTTCTTGTCCTCCTTTTCCGATAATTATACCGGGACGTGAGGTACAAACTGTGATTGTTACAAGTTTAAGTGTTCTTTCTATAACGATACGTGATACACTTGCTTTGGCAAGACGAGCATTCAGGTATTTACGGAGTTTGCTGTCTTCGAGCAATGTTGCACCGTAATTTTTACCTCCATACCAGTTAGAATCCCATCCTCGGATGATTCCTAAACGATTTGCTATCGGATTTACTTTCTGTCCCATCTGCCTTATTAATTTTGTTTTTCGGTTTTTAATGTATCTACATGCAATGTCACATGGTTGGAGCGTTTGCGTATACGGTATCCGCGACCCTGTGGGGCAGGACGTAGTCTTTTCAACATAGCGCCTCCATCGACGAAGATTTCTGATACATATAGTTCTCCTGTTTCAGCTTTACGCTCATTCTTGGCTTCCCAGTTAGCTATGGCTGATTTCAATAGTCTTTCTAATTTTGCTGCAGCCTCTTTGTTCGAATATTTCAAAACACCGAGGGCTCTGAACACTTCCATACCGCGAATCATGTCAGCTACCAAGCGCATTTTCCGAGGTGAAGTAGGAACATTGTTCAACTTAGCAAAAGAGACTGTTTTTTTAGCTTCTTTTCTTGCTTCAGCTGTTATTCTTTTTCTAGCACCCATTTTTTTGTTTCTTTTAATTTAATTTATTCTGGCTTGCGCTGACTTATTTTTTCTTGTTACCTCCGTGTCCGCGGAAAGTACGTGTCATCGAAAATTCTCCCAATTTGTGACCTACCATATTTTCGGTTACATATACTGGGATAAATTTGTTTCCGTTATGAACAGCGATAGTGTGTCCTACGAAATCTGGCGATATCATCGAAGCCCTTGCCCATGTTTTAATTACAGCTTTTTTGCCTGACTCATTCATAGCCAAAACTTTCTTTTCGAGCTTTAAATTAATGTACGGGCCTTTTTTTAACGAACGACTCATATTTTTTACTTTAATTAATCAGGTTATTTTTTCTTGCTTCTTTCGATTATATACTTAGAAGAATGCTTTTTAGGCGCTCTTGTTTTAAGTCCTTTTGCATATAATCCTTTACGTGATCTTGGGTGACCTCCTGAGGCACGTCCTTCACCACCACCCATTGGGTGATCTACCGGGTTCATTACAACACCTCGGTTATGAGGACGACGTCCAAGCCAACGAGAGCGTCCAGCTTTTCCTGATTTTTCAAGTGCATGATCTGAGTTACCTACACTTCCGATTGTTGCTTTACAAGACGAAAGTATTTTTCGTGTTTCTCCTGAAGGCATTTTAATGATTGCATAAGTTCCTTCGCGTGAAACTAATTGGGCAAATACTCCTGCAGAGCGTACCATTTTAGCACCTTGTCCGGGACGTAATTCAATGTTGTGAATTACTGTACCGACTGGTATGTTTGCTAATGGTAATGCGTTACCTACTTCAGGTGCGGCTTCTGCTCCTGACATCACTGTCTGACCTACTACTATGCCATCGGGTGCAAGCATGTATGCTTTTTCTCCGTCTGCGTAATAAAGTAGCGCAATACGAGCCGAACGGTTCGGATCGTATTCTACTGATTTTACGGTGGCTGGTATTCCGTCTTTTGTTCTCTTGAAGTCGATAAATCTGAATTTACGTTTGTGTCCGCCTCCCAGGTAACGCATTGTCATTTTACCTGTGTTGTTACGTCCACCTGACGCTTTTTTACCGTAAACAAGAGATTTTTCTGGTACACTAGCAGTGATTTCTTCGAATGTACCAATAATCTTGTGTCTTTGCCCCGGTGTTGTGGGCTTTAATTTACGTACTGCCATTTTATTATTTAGATATTACTAAAAAGATCTATAACTTCTCCTTCTTTCAGGGTAATTATTGCTTTTTTGAAAGCTGGTACTTTACCGTTTATAACGCCTGATTTTGTAAAGCGACTTTTCTTTTTACCGGCATAGTTCATTGTATTAACCGATATTACTGTTACGCCATACATATCTTCTACTGCCTTTTTGATCTGGACCTTGTTAGCAGAAGGAGCTACGCGAAAACCGTAACGATTCGGATATTTTTCCGATATTGCGGTTTGCTTTTCTGTGAGAATTGGTTTTATCAATACTTGCATATTCTACCTCCTTAGGCTTTGTTTAAAAGGTTATCGATTACAGCCACTGAAGACTCACACAATATGATACTTGCTGAGTTCATTATTGAGTAAGTATTTAGTTCAGAAGCGCTTATAATATTCACTTTCTGCAAATTACGAGCCGACAAATATACGTTTTTATTTTGACCTGGCAAAACGAAAAGTACCTTTTTATCAGCCACTTGCAAATCCTTAGTCAATGCTACGAAATCTTTTGTTTTCGGCGCATCGAACGATAGGTCTTCAACTACAAGTATCTGGTTGTCTTTTGCTTTGTATGAAAGTGCTGATTTACGAGCAAGTTGTTTAACTTTTTTATTGAGTTTGAAGCTGTAGTCTCTTGGTTTAGGACCAAATACTCGAGCTCCTCCAACTAATACTGGTGAGTTGATGTCACCTCTACGCGCACCGCCTCCACCTTTCTGACGGATCAGTTTACGTGTACTTCCTGAAAGTTCACTTCTTTCTTTCGATTTATGTGTTCCTTGGCGTTGGTTAGCAAGATATTGCTTAACGTCCAACCAGATCACATGATCGTTAGGCTCAATACCGAAGATAGCATCGTTAAGTGCTATTTTCTTGCCGGTATCTTGTCCTTTTTTATCTAATATACTAAGTTCCATTACTTTTCAATTAATACGATTGATCCTTTGCTTCCTGGAACTGAACCTTTTATTAATAAAAGATTGTGTTCTGGAATTACTTTAATTATCTGAAGGTTTTGAACAGTTGTACGGGCGTTACCCATCTGTCCAGCCATTCTTGTTCCTTTGAACACCTTTGCAGGGTATGAACAAGCACCGATTGAACCGGGAGCGCGCAAACGGTTGTGCTGACCTAATGTAGCTTCACCGACACCTTTAAAGTTGTGGCGTTTTACTACCCCCTGAAAACCTTTACCTTTTGATGTACCTACAACGTCTACAAAAACTGTGTCGTTAAAAACATCTACAGTAAGGACATCGCCTAATTTACATTCTTTGTAACCTTTGAACTCAGCCAAGTGTTTCTTTGGTGTTACTCCTGCTTTTTTGAAGTGACCTTGTTCAGGTTTGCTGGTATGTTTATCTTTTTTATCGATAAACCCAACTTGAACGGCTTCGTATCCGTCTTTTTCAGCAGTTTTGATTTGAGTAACTACACAAGGACCTACTTCGATAACAGTGCATGGAACATTTTTTCCCTCGGCACTGAAAACGGATGTCATTCCGATTTTTTTTCCTAATAATCCTGGCATTTCTCTTTTTTATTTAATTAAACTCTTAAAAAATTAAGCTATTATACTTTTATTTCGACTTCTACACCGCTTGGCAATTCAAGTTTCATCAAGGCATCAACAGTTTTAGCTGTAGAGCTGTAAATGTCGATAAGACGCTTGTATGAACATAGTTCGAATTGTTCACGTGATTTTTTGTTTACGAATGTCGAACGGTTTACTGTAAAGATGCGTTTGTGTGTTGGCAACGGAATTGGTCCGCTTACTACTGCACCTGTAGCTTTTACAGTTTTTACGATTTTCTCAGCTGACTTGTCAACCAATGTGTAATCGTACGATTTCAATTTGATTCTAATTTTCTGACTCATGCTGGTCTTTTAGTTATTATTTATTCAAAATTTGTATTTAAAATCACAGGCTACTATTAAGAGTCATTTGCTAATAGTAACCTGTTCTTTTTGCATTATTTTATCAAGTCTACACGTCCTTTTACGTCTGTCAATACTTGACGGGCAATAGAAGGAGATACTTGTTCGTAATGATCGAATGTCATAGCAGATGTTGCACGTCCTGATGTAATGGTACGTAACGATGTCACATAACCAAACATTTCAGCCAACGGAACTTTTGCTTTAACGATACGTGCACCTGAACGGCTTGATTCCATACCTTCTACTTGTCCACGACGTTTGTTTAGGTCGGAAATGACGTCACCCATACTTTCTTCAGGTGTAACAACTTCGAGCTTCATTATAGGCTCTTGTAGTACAGGACCTGCTTTTTCTGAGGCGTTACGGAATGCCATTTTAGCACACAATTCGAATGAAAGCTGGTCAGAGTCTACCGGATGGTATGATCCGTCAACTAATACAACTTTAAGTTTATCGAGTGCGTATCCTGCAAGAACACCATTCTTCATTGCAGCAAGGAATCCTTTTTGCACTGAAGGGATAAATTCTTTAGGAATGTTACCACCTTTAACTTCGTCAACAAATTGCAAATCTCCATCAAAGTCTTCGTCTGCTGGCCCTATCTTAACGATGATATCAGCAAATTTACCACGACCTCCGGTTTGCTTTTTGTACACTTCACGAAGTTCTACTGTCTGTGTGATGGCTTCTTTGTATGAAACCTGAGGACGTCCTTGGTTACATTCAACTTTGAACTCACGTTTCAGACGGTCGATGATGATTTCGAGGTGAAGCTCACCCATACCTTCGATTACTGTCTGACCTGATTCTTCGTCTGTATGTACTCGGAATGTTGGATCTTCTTCCGCAAGTTTAGCCAAACCATTAGATAATTTATCAATATCTTTTTGTGTTTGTGGTTCAACTGCTATTCCGATTACCGGTTCAGGGAAGTCCATTGACTCAAGAACGATCGGATTGTTTTCATCACAAAGTGTGTCACCTGTACGGATATCTTTGAAACCTACTCCTGCACCTATATCTCCACAGCCGATAACTTCTTTCGGATTCTGTTTGTTTGAGTGCATTTGGAACAAACGTGAAATACGTTCTTTTTTATCTGAACGTGGGTTATATACGTATGATCCTGCAGGTAGTTCTCCTGAATATACACGGAAGAAGCACAAACGTCCTACGTAAGGGTCGGTTGCGATCTTAAATGCAAGCGCACAAAGAGGTTCGTCCGGACTTGGGTGACGTACTACTATTTTATCTGTGCGTGGGTCAGTTCCTTCGATTGCCAATGTATCAATCGGACTTGGAAGGAATTTACAAACTGCATCCAATAATGGTTGTACTCCTTTATTTTTGAATGATGAACCGCAAAGCATTGGGTTAATCTTCATTTCGAGTGTTCCGACACGAAGTGCTGCAAGGATTTCTTCTTCTGTGATTGATGAAGGATCGTCGAAGAATTTAGCCATCAACGACTCGTCGCATTCTGCTACTGCTTCAAGCATTTTTTCTCTCCACTCTTGTGCTTCTGCCAAATCTTCAGCAGGTATTTCGTCTAATTCATAGTCAGCACCCATTGTTTCGTCATGCCAGTACATAGCCTTCATTTTAACAAGGTCTATAATTCCTCTGAAGTGCTCTTCTGCGCCTATCGGAATTTGAACTGGACATGGTGTTGCTCCTAATATTTCTTTTACTTGACGAACTACGTCGAAGAAGTTTGCACCTGAACGGTCCATTTTATTCACGTAGCATATGCGTGGCACTTTATATTTGTCTGCCTGACGCCATACTGTTTCGGATTGAGGTTCAACCCCTCCTACCGCACAAAATGTAGCGATAGCTCCGTCAAGGATACGCAAGGAACGTTCTACTTCTACAGTAAAGTCAACGTGTCCGGGAGTGTCGATCAAGTTAATCTTGAAAGCCTCATTATCGTACTTCCACTGTGTTGTTGTGGCAGCAGAAGTAATTGTGATACCACGCTCTTGTTCTTGCTCCATCCAGTCCATAGTGGCAGCACCATCATGTACTTCACCAATTTTGTGAGTAAGACCGGTGTAAAACAATATACGTTCGGAGGTGGTAGTTTTACCGGCATCGATGTGAGCCATGATACCGATATTTCTTGTATTTCTTAAATGATCAATAACTTTAGCCATTGTCTAAATTTACTCCTTATTTCGTTAAATTAAAATCTGAAATGAGCGAATGCACGGTTAGCTTCTGCCATTTTGTGCATATCTTCTTTACGTTTGAATGCTCCACCTTGATTGTTGAACGCATCGGTAATTTCTGCAGCCAATTTATCAGCCATAGTTTTACCTCCTCTTTTGCGAGCATACAGGATAAGGTTTTTCATACAGATGGATTCTTTACGATCAGGGCGTATTTCTGTCGGAACTTGAAATGTTGCTCCGCCTACACGGCGAGACTTCACTTCAACTTGTGGAGTTACGTTGTCAAGAGCGGTTTTCCAAATTTCCAATGCCGATTTCTCTTCGTTCGGCAATTTATTTTTTACGGTTTCTAATGCTGTGTAGAAGATTGTATATGCAGTAGATTTTTTACCGTCATACATCAGGTGGTTAACGAACTTTGTAACCTTTACATCACCGAAAACAGGATCCGGAAGGATCTGTCTCTTTTTTGGTTTTGCTTTTCTCATTTTTGCTAAAAAATTTGTTTTTGTTTTTGGTTGTCAATTTAGCTGTCTTCAACAAACTCCTCTGAGTTTATTTACTCAACCTGTATTGCCTATCCAATAAACTTAAACCGTTTTAATACTAATTAAATTGCGTGTTTAAGTGGGATTGCCGTGCAAATTATTTCTTTTTTGCTCCGCCTTTGGCTGCTGCTGCAGCTGCACCCGCTTTAGGACGTTTAGCTCCGTATTTAGAGCGACGTTGTGTACGACCGTTTACTCCGGCTGTATCCAATGTTCCGCGAACAATGTGATAACGAACGCCCGGAAGGTCTTTCACACGACCACCTCTAACCAATACAATAGAGTGTTCCTGCAAGTTATGTCCTTCTCCGGGGATATAAGCATTCACTTCTTTTGAGTTAGTTAAGCGCACACGTGCTACTTTACGCATTGCTGAATTTGGTTTTTTAGGAGTTGTTGTGTACACACGAATACATACACCACGACGTTGTGGGCATGAATCAAGCGCACGAGATTTACTCTTATCAACCAAAACAGTACGTCCTTTTCTTACTAATTGTTGAATTGTAGGCATCTTGTTTTAATCTTTGAAACTTAAAATCAGTTAGTTTTGTTATAAATTTACCTTTATAAACAGCACATAGGAAACGTTTATTTACATAGTAATCAATTGATTACTTCTGAAACAAACTATTCCGATGCATTATTTAGGGCGCAAATGTAGCGATAATCAATGAGATATACAAAATTCTGGTCAGACTTTTTTATTAAAAATAACAGATTATCTATTTGTTATACGATAGATAGGATAATCTATTTGTTATTTTTTCTTCCGGCTTTATCTTTGTTTATAATTATAAAAAAATCTGAATTTATGCTTAAAATAGGGCAAATTACGAGTATTATATTGTTTTTTTTATCATTGATTGTCAACCCGATAAGATCACAAACGGTAGACACAATTGAGGTTTTTAGCAACAAAATGCAACGAATAATAAAAAATGTTGTCATTTTACCCGCAGGTTATGACAAAACTGAAAAAGTAAAAAAATATCCTGTTTTATATCTTTTACATGGGCATGGCGGCAGATACGATACTTTTGTGAGAAAAGTAAAAAAATCTCTTCCTCAGGATGCCGGAAGATGGGAGATGATATTCGTTTGTCCTGATGGACAAAACAGTTGGTATTGGGATAGTCCTATAAACAAAAATATGCAGTTCGACACGTTTGTAAGCAAAGAACTTGTTAAGTATGTGGATGAGAATTATAACACGATAAATTCACCAAAAAGACGAGCAATCACCGGATATAGTATGGGTGGACATGGTGCTTTATGGTTAGGTATCAATCATCCTGATGTTTTCGGAGCTTGTGGTTCGATGAGTGGCGGTGTCGACATACGCCCTTTTCCGAACAGTTGGAATATTAAGGATTGGTTAGGGAATTATAAATTAAATAAGGATTTATGGGACAGCCATACGGTAATAAACCAATCGACGAAAATTGTACCGAATAAACCGGCTATAATTTTTGATTGTGGCACTGATGATTTCTTTTTCGAGGTGAACAATAATCTTCACGAGGAACTACTCAAAAAAAATATTCCTCACGATTATATTGTGCGACCAGGTAAGCACAATTATGAATATTGGGAAAATGCTCTTGATTATCAGATGCTATTCTTCTCCAAGTTCTTCAGAAAATGACTTAAATAGCAATTTACAAAATGGAAAAACTTGGAGAAATCATGAATAGCAAAAAGATTTTTTAGCTTTAGAATCTGAAATCTATACCAGCTGATAACACTTTGTTAGTACGGGAGAAAACATCTTTTTGGGTTTCCAATCCCGAAATTCCTCCACCGGGTTCTTTAGTATAGTCTGAATAAGAAGTCCAAAAATAACCAATGTTAATTCTCATGGTCGGTGTTATATTAGCAGCACCACCCAATCCTATTGAATAGGAATTACATGAGAAGCTAAGATCTCGCTGATATTTATTTTCAACTCCGTAACGGGTAATTTGTCCTCCTGCACTGACAAGAAATACAGGGTCTATCTGATATTCCAGACCAAGAAGATATTCGTTTGTAGCGCCTGCATATTTCTGTTTATCATCCTGCATCTTTGCATCTGAATCAAAGAAATGATTATAACCTATGCTTGCAGTAAGTGACGGAATAAATTTATATGAAACACCGGCCGAAAACATTGCAGGAACATCATGCGCTGTGTTCACTCCGTGGCCAAACATACCAGTATCATCTATTTTAGTGTCGTTCTCTACGTCAAGTGAGGTCTTAAATTCGTATTTGATACCAATATTCAATTTGTTTTCATAATTATAATTGAAACCTATTATTGGAGCTACCCCCCACCCTGATTGCGAACAGTTTAATCTGGCGCCTTCGTCACTTGATGCTTTAGACATCAAACCCAAAAGCTGACGAGTTTTATCATCGGCTTTTGCTGCCATGGCATCCAATATTCCTTGAGCGTAAACCATAGATTCGGAAAATTCTGAAGAAGTGGAAGGTGTTACATTCATCTTCAAGCGGCGTAGATAACCTTTGTATGAATTGGACACTACATTCAGGCGGAAACCGGCATATGCTGAAAACATTTCATTAATTTTATATGTTCCGCCAAGTTGCGCCCCGATTATTATATTCGAGCCTTTCATATGTTGTTGTAACTCGTAACGATTGGCTTTATAGCCTGCTTTTTGAATTACAGCAGTGGCGGCGCCCATAGCAGCTTCGAAAGAAGGTAAGCCATCGTCGAATGTAGCTTTACCTCCTCCACCTACAATACCAATATTAGTTGATATGACCCAGTGGTCTTTTTTGTAGGCTGCTTGTAAGTTAGGAATAATTGGTGCCGAAGTCTTGCCTTTGAACTCTTTGACATTTTGACCTCCGTTCTGCAGAAAAACAGGTGCAGTTGAGTTTATGGTTCTTGTCTGGAAGGCTGTCTGATTACTGAATGAAAAGTACCAACCGTCTTTTAGCATAGCCAGACCTGCCGGGTTAGTATAAGCTGCGTCTATTTCCGTTGAAGCATTACGGGCCGGATTGCGAATAAAATGTACAGACTGGTTCGTATTTGTTAAAATGCCTCCTGCTAACACAGAAGCACTATGAAACAAAGAGATAAGCAATAATATTGCAAAATTTTTTAAATTCATGATTGAATTATTTTTAGTTAAAAAATGGCGACAAAGATAGTTATGAAAAACTTATCCCACAAAAATATATACACATATTTACCTGTATATCAATATATTGTACAGGCAACAGTTGCTTTTGCAACCACAAAAAAAGCAGAATAACTCACTCGTTATCCTGCACTTATAGTTTTAACATTTAAGTTTTAATACCCTAAAAGAGCTCAAAAAAAATTAATTTTTTAAACTTATTTTATCTAATTCTTTCAACCATAAAGCAACTGAAGCATCACTTGGCATACGCCAGTCTCCCCGCGGAGAGAGATTGACTGATCCGACTTTAGGTCCGTCGGGCATACATGAACGTTTGAATTGTTGGGAAAAGAAACGGCGGAAGAAGATTCTCAGCCATTTAAGAATTACCTCATCATCGAACTGACCTGCGAAGGCATGTCGGGCAAGGAAGAATATTTTTGATGGTCCAAAGCCAAAGCGTAGCACGTAATACAAAAAGAAATCATGTAATACATAAGGTCCAACAACATCTTCTGTCATCTGACTTATATTTCCGTTTATATCCGCAGGAAGCAATTCTGGGCTTACCGGAGTATCAATTATATCTAAAAGAATATTCCTAACTGCTTCAGAAACCTGAGTTTCGGCAACCCATTGCACCAAGCGTCTGACAAGGGTTTTGGGAACACCTGTATTTACGGCATACATCGACATATGATCGCCATTGTAGGTACACCAGCCGAGAGCAAGTTCTGACAAGTCGCCCGTACCGATTACCAGACCATTTACTTTATTAGCATAATCCATCAGAATTTGTGTACGCTCTCGAGCCTGAGAGTTTTCATATGTAATATCATGCTTATGGGGATCTTGCTCAATATCTCTGAAATGAAGATTAACGGCATCTGAAATAGGTATTTCTTTAATCGTTATGCCTAATGCCTTCATTAATTCAATAGCATTTCCATAGGTGCGATCTGTTGTACCAAAGCCCGGCATTGTTATACCGACAATCTGTTCGCGTGGTATGGATAAAAGATCAGCCGTTTTTGCCACCACCAACAAGGCAAGGGTTGAATCGAGACCACCCGAAATACCAATCACAGCAGCAGGTATACCGGCATGTTTCATACGTTTGGCAAGTCCTGAAGTTTGTATCGAAAAAATCTCATAACATCGTTCGTTCAGGCTATCGCCATCGGAAGGCACAAAAGGTGTAGGCGAAATGTAACGTTCAATATTATCTGTAACAATTTGCTTACTATCTATATAAATAGTACGTACTTCATCGGCAATTCTACCCGGCAATGAAGCCGTAAACGATGAATTATGGATTCTGTCACGCCTCAACCGATCAATATCCAAATCTGCAATAGTGAGTTTATTACCACTTTCAAACAGGGGTGATTCTGAAATCACTGATCCATTTTCGGCGATTAACCGACTTCCCGAAAATACTAAATCTGTAGAAGACTCTGTAATACCTGACGATGTGTACACATACCCACTCATACATCGGGCAGATTGCTGAGCGACAAGTGAACGTCTGTAAGCGTGCTTACCAACGGTTTCATTGCTTGCGCTTGAATTGAAAATAACATCTGCACCCATCAGTGATAAATTGCACGATGGCGGAATGGGAGTCCATAAATCTTCACAGATTTCAAGACCAAAGCGCATGAAAGGTGTTTCAAATATCAGATTATTACTTATCAAAAATTCTTGACCTGCGAAATGTATCATTCTTTCTGCTAGACCTGTCCCCGATGCAAACCAACGCATCTCATAGAATTCATTGTAATTTGGAAGATAAATCTTCGGAACAGCTCCGACAATGAGTCCGTTGTATAAAACCAACGAAACATCATATAGGGAGGGGGCAACAGTCATCGGAATATTCACAATAACTATAATTGATTTAGACCTCAAAAAGTCAAGCAACCGCATAACTGATTGTTCTACCCCTTTCAGCAATGTTTCATTATGAAATAGATCACCGCAGGTATAGCCAGTAATACACATTTCCGGAAATACCATCGCTGCAACTCCACAACTTTCAGCTTCACTGATGAGCTTTATAATATTATCAGTATTGAAGTCGGAATCGGCTACCCTGATCTCAGGTGTAGCAGCCGCAACACGTACAAATCCAAAATTATCCATAATATAATTAACTATATAAGCAAAGGTAACATTTTTAGGCACAAATCATAAATTGAAATTTTGCTAAATATAGAATACCTGACACTAATTTAATATTATTATAAAATTAAATAAACTCTTCAAAAAAGTAACATAAGTAACATTATTGCAGAGATTTTATAAAAAATAGTCGATCAATAGTTTCATCAATTATAAAGATAATTCATACTGCAAAAATTGATTAGCAAAACTTTATCGCCAAAAATATACAGACTTTTAGCATTGTACTTATTATTAAAAAAGCATTAAACATCCTTAGTATGATTATAACTATGTTGTTGATTAACTTTATGAAAATAATGTATTTTAACATAAACCTTAACAATTAAATACAAAAAAGAATATATTTGCAGAAATTAATCATAATAAGCTTTACATTAACGTACATTTTTTTAAAATTATGAACAGGAAAATACCCCTTATTTCACTTCTAAGTTTATTTCTTTTTATATGCCTTTTAAATTCATGTAAAAAAGGCGTAAAGGATAAAGAAATTAATACTGAGTTTGCAAAATATATTTCAGCCTTCACGGTCGGCAATATATATTCTTCTTCTGAAATTGAGATTGAGTTGACACAAGATATACCATCTGTACAACTGAATCAGGAAGTAAGCGAAGAGTTGTTTAAATTCTCACCTAAGATAACTGGAAAAACTTTCTGGATAAATACACGCACCATAAAATTTGTACCGGATCCGGGGCAACTCAAATCCGGACAAGAATATGAATATAAATTTGAATTAAGCAAAATTCTGCAGGTAGATTCTAAATTCAAGGAATTTAAGTCTTATTTTTTCGTGGCCGAGCAAAACTTCAAAGCCGAAATATTGCCATATTCTCCAATGAACGAAAATGACCTTACTTGGAACACAGTAACCGGAACTTTGAGTTTGGCTGATGACACTCAGCCTGAACAATTGGAAAAAATGGTGACTCTGACAGGAGATGATGTGAAAAATGCGAAAATTAAAATCACCCCATCAGGAATAAAACGTCGTTTCGACATTACTATTGACAGTCTTAAGCGTGAAAAAAATAAAGATGTTAAATACACCCTTCATATAAACGGCAAACCCATCGGAATAAATAAAACCGATAAAATAGAAATCAGTATTCCTAAAATCAATACATCTAAATTAATTATAGTTGATACGCGGATACAAAAAGACTCAAATGAGGCTATTCGTATTACATTCAGCGATCCGTTGTCCACAACACAAAATTTAGATGGGTTGATCAGTATAAACGATATGGAGAACTATACTTATGATATACAAAAAAATGTGCTGAAAATCTATTTAGAAAACTATCGCGGTGGTTCAACTATAAATCTGCACTTACATAAAGAGATAAGAAGTTCAAAGAATAAATTCCTTGATAAACATTACACTTTCAACTTAGCTTTTGAAAAACACAAACCGGACGTTAAACTCATCAATAGCGGCAATATTTTACCTAACTCAAAGGATCTTGTAGTGCCATTCAAAGCCGTCAACCTTTGGGCTGTCGACGTGAAGATTTATAGAATATATGAAAACAACATTCTCACTTTTCTGCAAACAGACAATATTGACGGCAGCGAAGTTAGGGAGTTGAAACGCTTCGGACGTCTTATTAAGAAAAAACGTATCCGACTTGATGCCGACCCGACTTTAAATCTCAACGAATGGAATAATTTTTCACTTGATCTTGCTCAATTGATAAAACAGGAACCCGGAGCGATCTATGAAGTAGAGCTCAGGTATAATCAGAATTATTCGCTATATCCTTGTGACGGAGTTATCCCTTCAATTCCTGATGAAGCTACTCTCGAAAAATTCGATACAATTAGCGAAGAGGAATTGGCGAAGTGGGATGAACCAAATCCAAATTATTATGGCTCTTACGATTATGAAGATTATGATTGGGAAGGTTATGATTGGGAACAAAGAGATAACCCATGCAATAAGTCATATTATTATCGTGATACCTCAACCAAGTGCTTGGTAATGGCTTCAAATATAGGTATAACAGCCAAACTTGGTACGGATCGCAAAATATTAGTAGCTCTTAATGACATCTTAACAACAAAACCTTTATCGGGAGCAAATGTCGATGTCTATAATTATCAAATGCAGTTAGTCGGCAAAGGAAAAACAGACGCTGATGGTTTTGCGTATATTGATTACAAGGGTACAACGCCTTTTGCAATTGTTGCATCAAACGGTAAAGAAAAAGGTTACCTCAAAATGTCAAGTAATCTGTCATTATCACTCAGCAACTTTGATGTTAGCGGAAACGAGATCCGAAGAGGGCTTAAAGGATATATTTACGGCGAACGTGGAGTATGGCGTCCGGGCGACTCTATATACCTCACTTTCATACTTGACGACAAGAACAAAACTTTACCTAAAGATCATCCTGTTTCACTCGACTTTTTTAATCCACGTGGTCAACTTTATCGCCAGTTTATAGCTAACTCCGGTAAAAATGGATTTTATAGTTTCCATATGGCTACACCGCCGGATGCTTTAACAGGTATTTGGTCTGTGAACATTAAAGTAGGAGGAGCCACATTCAGTAAGAATATCAGAATTGAGACAGTCAAACCAAATCGATTAAAAATACGTCTGAATACGGATGAAATTATTGATGCTTCAACAAGGAATTTCAAGAGCACCTTGTCATCGCAATGGCTTCACGGTTCACCTGCATCAAATCTGAAAGCCAAAGTAGAGGTTATCTTAAAACCAGCATCAAATTCATTTAAGGGGTACGAACAATATACATTCACAAATCCTTTAAATAAATTCTCTTCTGAAGAATTTAATCTATTCGACGGAAAACTCAACGAAGCAGGTAATGCGGATATAAATGCTAACTTACCTGATGTCTCAAACGCTCCGGGTATGCTAAATGCAACTTTCGTTTCCAGAGTGTTTGAAAACGGGGGTGATGCAAGTATTAATAGCCAAACCGTTAGTTATTCTCCATTCGCTACATATGTAGGAATAAAAAATCCCAGCTATAAGGAATATGGTTGGCTTGAAACCGATGTAGACAATCCGATAAATATCGTCACTCTTAATGCAAAAGGTAAGCCAGTCGGAAATAAATATTTACACGTAAAAGTATATAAGTTAGGTTGGTCCTGGTGGTGGAACAGCGAATCTTCTAACCTTTCGTCATACGTAAATAATACTTCCACCGAAGTAATATTAGACAAACATATCAAAACCAACAGCAATGGTCAGGCTCAAGTGAAAGTCCGCGTGAACTATCCTGATTGGGGGCGTTATCTTGTTATGGCTACCGATGAACAAGACGAACATGCCAGCGGTCAAATAATATATATTGATTGGCCTGCTTCAAAAGGACGATCTAACAAACAAGACGCAAGTGGAGCAACCATGCTTTCTTTCTCAACTGACAAACAAACTTATAAGGTTGGAGAGAAAGTTACCGTTACACTTCCGAAAAGTTCTAACGGACGCGCATTGCTCACTCTTGAGGATGGTTCAGGTATTATATCGAAAGAGTGGGTTAAAACAAGTGCCGATAAAGACAGTCAATACACATTTACGGTGACTGCCAATATGGCGCCAAACTTATATATCTGGGCTTCGTTGTTGCAGCCGCATGCGCAAACTGACAACGATCTACCTATAAGAATGTATGGGGTGATGAACATTTCTGTAGAGAATAATGAAACGAAATTGGAACCCGTGATATCAATGCCAAACGAAGTACATCCTGAAAAAGAATTTACCGTTTCTGTTTCTGAGAAGACAAAGAAGGAAATGACTTATACCCTCGCTATTGTCGACGATGGTTTGCTTGATCTGACCTCATTCAAGACTCCTAACGCATGGAAAGATTTTTATTCACGCCAATCATTGGGGGTTCGCACTTGGGATATGTACGATATGGTAGTTGGTGCTATGGCAGGTAAATTAGGTCCGTTGTTAAGTGTCGGTGGTGACGAAGCCATAGCTGCTAAACAAAATTCAATAAACAGATTCAAGCCTATCGTGAAATTTTTAGGACCATTCACTTTAGGAAACGGCAAGACGGATACCCATAAAATCAAACTTCCTGAATATGTGGGTTCAATACGTGTTATGGTTGTGGGTGGTAATGGCAACGGTGCATATGGTAGTGCCGACAAAACGGTACAAGTGAAGAATCCGTTAATGATAATCTCAACACTACCACGTGTTGTTGGACCTGATGAAGAAATTTTGTTACCTGTCAACGTCTTTGCGATGGATAAAAAAGTTAAGAACGTTAAGGTAAGCGTAAAATCCAACGGTTTGTTTCAGTTTACGGACGGCACAAGCAAATCGGTATCATTTACCGAAACAGGAGATAAATTGGTTTACTTCAAAATTAAAGTAGCTAAAAAAATCGGGTTCGAGAAAGTACAGATACAAGCTACCGGAGGTGGTGAAATTGCCAACGAAACAATTGATATCGAAATAAGGAATCCAAATCCTCCTGTATTATTAACTAAAGAAGTCTTGTTAAATTCACAGAATTCAGACGAATTAGACATCAGTATGGATGCTTATCAAAAAGAAGATTGGGTTAAGCTTGAAGTTTCTCGTATGCCGGGTATCAATCTCAGCAAGAATATGGAATATCTGAACAATTATCCGCATGGATGTTCAGAGCAAGTAACTTCACAGGTATTCCCGCTGCTTTACATAAGTATGTTTACTCCTTATACACAAAAAGAGAAAGAAAAAATTGATTATAAAATTAAGGAGGGCATCAAAATCTTAACCTCTCGTCAATTAAGTAACGGAGGCATCTCATATTGGCCGGGATCTACGTACGTGAACGAATGGGTTTCGTCATATGCCGGACACTTCCTGCTGGAAGCTAAACGCAAAGGGTACGAAGTATCGCCGACTGTTATAAACAAGTGGATAAATTTCCAGAAGAAAACAGCACAGAATTGGAATATGCGTGATAATATGTATCGTTCTTATTACAGTTACTCAATTAGCGATTTACAACAAGCCTATAGGCTATATACACTTGCACTGGCTGAACAGCCTGAGCTGGGAGCTATGAACCGTTTGAAAGAAATGGACAGAATTAGTGTGCAAGCACGTTGGCGTTTGGCAGCTGCCTTTGCTTTGACTGGGAAGAAAGATGCTGCCAATAAAATCATAAATGGCACATCGGATGTTATTGAAAAATATTCGTTCAACAATGATACTTACGGATCGGCTGCTCGCGATATGGCAATGATTATGGAAACACAATTGTTGTTGGGTAATACGCAACAGGCCTTACAACTTTCATATAAGGTTGCGAACGAACTCAGTCAAGAATATGTTTCGACCCAAACAATTGCCTATGGTCTTATTGCAATGTCTAAACTTGCCGAAAAAATGGGTAAAGGCGGATTGTCTTACGAATGGGAACTTAATGGTGTAGCGCAAAAGCCATCGAACTCCAGTAAAGTGTTTGAAGAAATAAGCATCAAGCCTCAGGCAAATATTCATGTGAAAGTAACTAACAAGAGTCAAGGCAACCTGTTTGTGCGTCTTGTTGGTTATACCAAACCGCTCGAAGATATGAACCCTGCCGTGAATAATAATGTAAACATGCATGTGTCTTACATAGATAATAATGGCAAAGAAATTAACGTTGAATCTCTCAAACAAGGTACCGAGTTCTATGCTTATGTTGTGGTTAATTCTGGACAGTATCTGACAGATATGGCACTTAGCCAGATATTCCCATCGGGTTGGGAAATATTTAATCAGCGTTTGTATGGCGCAAATGATGATTCACAGAATTATACTTATCAGGATATTCGTGATGACAGGGTATATACTTACTATAATTTGCAGTCAAGTGTGGCAAAAACATTTAAGGTGAAACTACAAGCTGCATATTGCGGACGGTTCTTCCTTCCTGCCATAACAACCGAAGCAATGTATAGTCCCGAATATCAAAGTCGGACGACGGGTAAATGGGTAGAAGTAACTCAATAGTCAACATACAATCAACAAAAAAGGTGTCCCTTCTGGACACCTTTTTTTATATATATACATTTACGGTTTAGCAATAAATATTTAATCTGAACATACTAATCAACTACGGACGTTACGGTCTTTATTGCAAAAACATGCTTCAAGATGATCGTCAATAAAACCTGTAGCCTGCAAAAAGGCATAGCAAATTGTCGTTCCAAAAAACTTAAACCCTCGTTTTTTCATATCCTTACTGATGGCATCAGATAAGGGCGACGAAGCAGGTACTTCGCTGAGTTTTTTATAATTATTTTTAATTTGTTTCCGTTGGGGGAAGAATGATATTATATAGTTATAAAAACTTCCGTATTCTTGCTGAACCTTGATAAAACAGCGGGCATTTGTTACTGCGGAAGAAATTTTCAATCGGTTGCGGACTATACCTTCAAAAGTCATCAGTCTGTCAATATCATCAGGCGAAAACTCTGCTATTTTTTCAACCTCAAAATTGCTGAATGCTTGCCTGTAACCTTCACGTTTGCGAAGTATGGTTATCCAGGACAATCCTGCTTGAGCACTTTCCAAAATAAGAAATTCAAATAATATCTTATCATCCGTAACTTGTCTGCCCCACTCTTCGTCATGATATTTGGTATATAGTTCATCGTTTCCTGCCCAACCGCAGCGATGATTGATTATATCTTCCGTTTTCATTAATTAAAAATTGGAATGTTAAAGAAATATATTTATCTGGCTGTCTTCCGGCACAAGTTTTATTATACCTCTTTTTTCTGAATTAGCCATACAATTTCGTTGTTGAAACATCACTCCTTTTGGGTCTGTTTTTGTACCCGATGTATAACTTATTGTTGTCAGATCATTTCCGCCAACTGCGTGGGTTCGATCAATTAGACTATTGCGGTTTTTTATTTAAAATATCTCTTAACTTGCATACATATTTCACAAACATTTCATCAGGTAGATATTCATGCTTCTCATCAAGCACTACTACTTTCTCGACAGAGGGTATTTTTTTATTGCAATCTCGAAACTATAATATATGTATATATTTCGAACTGAATATCATTACTCTCTTCCCGTCTTATTGATAAAAGAATATTGGCAACTCTCGCATGAAAGATAAATAATCCTGTTAATATACTGCTACCAAACCGTTCAAAACACTCATCGAATAAATTTATCAGTGTTTTCATCCAATAATTAATATGAAAATCGTAAAATCAAAATTAAGTAAATATACGAATATTGGGGATATGAAACTTTAGCCTCGGCAATATATTTCAGTATTCACATTTTACTTCTCTCCTATCCGTTTGATGGCAACACAATTTTATCATTCATGCTGTCTATCGGCTTTTGCATTTATAACAAACATTTCATATATTTACTAAACTTATAGCAACAAAGCCATAAGATTTATTAGTGTTTAACCTAAAAACAAATAAGATGTCAAAAAAAGTAGCCGTAATAGCTCCAGACCCTGTAAACGGGATGGGATTGTTCCAATATCTCGAAGCCTTTTTTGAAAATAAAATCCAGTATAAAACATTTGCCATTTCTGACAAAAAAGAAATCAAGACTAATTCGGGTATTACAATCGTGCTTGACGATGTGGTAGCCAACCTCAAAGGTCACGAAAAAGAATACGATGCACTTGTGTTTTCATGTGGTGACGCAATGATTCCCGGATCTAAAATCAATGAAAAAGCCATGGCAGATGCGGTAGGGATTATCGCTGAGTTCAACAAAGAAAATAAATTGTTGATCGGTCATTGTGCGGCAGCCGTTATTTTCGACAATGCAGGTGTGACCAACGGTAAAAAGGTAGCTGTGCATCCATATGGTAAAGCCGCTGTGAAAAATGGTGTGGCTACTGATGATAAATTCAATGTAGATAAGAATATCTTTACTGCACAATGTGAAAATTCGATCTGGCAATTGATGCCTGAGCTTCTTAATGCTTTAAAATAAAGATTAATTTTTATACTTAGTCCTATACTAATACTAAAGGCTGCTATGATTATAGCGGCCTTTTATATTTAACAAAATTAATTTTACATCATTTCATCGATATAGCGATGAATTAATCGAGAAACAGGATAATCATTCAAAGTATCGGAGTGAATTTTATCGACGTTTTTAATCTTATCGGAAGTAATAAGTATCTTGTAGAATGATGCATGTATTACCTGATGAGACAGAACATGTTTCATTGTCACAATATGCGATATGGACTTCATCCCGCTTTGATTAAACAACCCGATAAAATCATCTCTTTTCAGGAGAGTTTCCGTATCAATGTTTTCATCAGTCTCAATCATCGGAAATTCATATAAATTTTTCCATATATCGTTATCGGTTCTTTTCCGGACAAAGGTAAAATCATCTAAACGCACGTCAAAATAATGAAAGTACCTATTCCGAACTTTCGTTCGTCCCCGTTTGACGGGATAATCTTTCACTTTATCCTTAGCACAAGCCACACAGAAATCAGTCGCGGGACATATCGTACAATTTGGTGATACTGGCACGCACTGCAACGCTCCGAATTCCATTATCGCCTGATTATGTAGCCCCGGTCTGCTTTTATCGAGTAACTGGTCGGCAAGTTCACGGAAGATTTTCTTACCTTGCGTTGAATTGATCGGTGTATCGATGCCGAATACTCGAGATAAAACACGATATACATTTCCATCTACTACTGCATAGGGTAAATCATATGCAAAAGAGACAATGGCAGCAGCCGTATATTCACCCACGCCATTAAGCGTCAAAACATCATTGTAATCTATCGGGAAGACTCCATTATAGTTATTGACTATATTTTTTGCAGCAGCATGAAGGTTTCTTGCTCTGCTGTAATATCCCAAACCCTGCCACAATTTTAACACTTCATCCTCAGGCGCATTAGCTAAATAATAAATTGATGGATAGTTAGTTACAAATTTAACAAAATAATTGTAGCCCTGATTTACGCGAGTCTGTTGTAAAATCACCTCTGAAAGCCATATAATGTACGGATCTTTAGTTTTACGCCATGGTAAGTCTCGTTTATTATCTAAATACCAACTAATTATAAGACTACTTAGACGGAGATTATTATCATGAAACATTTACGGTTATTATTTAACAGTGTTTTAAAAAAAAGCATATTTATTTGTTTCAAAGGTAAATAAAAAGCTATATATTTGCATTCCAAAAATTTAATTGTTTGTTACTATTATAATAAAGAAAAATCATGACAAAAGCGGACATCGTTAATGAAGTAGCCAAAAATACAGGCATTGATAAAGCAACTGTTTTGAAAACAGTTGAATCATTTATGGAAGTTGTTAAAGATTCACTAAGCAAAAACGAAAATGTATATCTCAGAGGTTTTGGTAGCTTTATCGTAAAGAAAAGAGCTCAAAAAACAGCTCGCAATATTTCAAAAAACACAACTATCATTATTCCGGCTCATGCTATTCCGGCATTTAAACCTGCTAAGACATTTATCAGTCAGGTAAAAAAATAATTAACGATATAGATTTTATTAATTTTTTAAAACATTACTAAAATGCCAAGCGGAAAAAAAAGAAAGAGACATAAAATGTCTACGCACAAACGTAAAAAAAGATTGAGAAAGAATAGACACAAAAAGAAAAAGTAAGATTTAAATAAATCTTACTACCGAAAGTTAAAGATATAAGAACAAGCTTAATCATAAATTATGAGTTTGTTCTTTGTCTGTTTATATAAGCAGATAATTTTAGATAGTTATTAAATAATGAATAGTGAACTTATAGTCAATGTCCAACCCAACGAGATTTCCATTGCCGTGCTCGAAGACAAAAAACTTGTCGAGTTGCAGCAAGAAGGAAGAGATGCATCGTTTGTGGTAGGAAACATTTACGCGGGGAAAGTTAAGAAGATTATGCCCGGCTTGAATGCTGCCTTTGTGGATATAGGATACAAGAAAGAAGCATTTCTTCATTATTTAGATCTCGGACCACAATTCAAATCTGTCGATAATTTTTACAAACTGGCTCTTGCCGATAAAAAGAAATTCCCGAATATCTCCAAACTTAAAATGGAGCCGGACATAAATAAAGACGGTTCCATCGGTGATGTATTACGTCAAGGGCAAGAAATTCTGGTACAAATTGCCAAAGAACCAATCTCGACCAAAGGTCCTCGACTGACGGCCGAATTATCCTTAGCCGGACGATATATCGTTTTGATCCCTTTCAACGACAAAGTGTCTGTTTCGCAAAAAATCAAATCAAGGGAAGAGCGTGCACGTCTACGCCAGCTCATTCAAAGTATTAAACCTAAAAACTTCGGAGTCATAGTTCGTACAGTAGCAGAAGGTATCAAGGTTGCCGAACTTGACACCGAGCTCAAAGCTCTGGTAAAACGATGGGATGACAACATGCCCAAGATCCAGAAAACTAAACAATTGCCCTCAATCATTTACGAAGAATCAAGCAGGACGGTAGGTTTGTTGCGTGATATCTTCAGCCCTTCTTTTCAGGATATTTATATAAACGATAAAGACACCTATAATCAGGTCAAGAATTATATATCTATAATTGCTCCGGAAAGAAAGGATATTGTTAAACTTTATAACGGAGACCTAACAATATTCGATAACTTCGGAATTACGAAACAAATTAAAGCATTATTCGGACGTACAGTGACGTTTAAAAATGGAGCATATCTGATTATAGAGCATACTGAGGCTTTACATGTTATTGACGTAAACAGTGGTAACCGCACAAAGACTCCTGAAGCAGGACAAGAAAATAATGCATTTAACGTTAATTTGGCGGCAGCCGAAGAAATAGCACGCCAGTTGCGCTTACGTGATATGGGAGGTATCATAGTCATCGATTTCATCGACATGACCGACGGTGAACACCGTAATAAATTAATGACTCGCATGCAGGAGCTCATGGCAAGCGACAGAGCCAGACACAACATCCTGCCCCTTAGCAAATTCGGATTGATGCAAATCACACGCAAACGTGTGCGTCCTGAAATGGAAATCAATACAACGGAGACATGCCCCACTTGTTTTGGTAAAGGCGTAATACGCCCCTCTATTTTGTTTACCGATACGGTAAGGCTCAAAATAAGTAATTTGGTCAAAGATCTAAAAATAAAGAAATTTACGCTTCATCTGCACCCATATGTAGCAGCGTTCATAAATCAAGGTTTTCCGTCCCTAAAATGGAAATGGAGATGGAGATATGGAGCCGGATTCAAGATTATCCCTAATCAGGATTTGGCATATCTGGAATACCATTTCTACGACACCGATGGAAACGAGATAGATATGAAACAGAAATTTGAAGTAAAATAATGTAAAAGCCGGACTCTAAAATGAATCCGGCTTTTTTGTATTTTGTATCTTAACCTTATTCTTATATTCTGCACATCACGCTAAAGCATCATTCGATAAAAGAATATGATTCTTATTTACTTCCTGATGTTTTTACCTCAGCTTTATGTGCCTGCCCTCGAACGGATTTTTGCTCCACATTGACAGATGCAGGTTTTTCATCCTTAGGACGTCGGCGTTTAAACAACCTGAATAATTGTTTAAGTGTCTTTGCATCTTTTGTGTAAACAATACCTACACCTTGTGTATAAGCTGCCTGACGATAGTAATGATCGTTGGTATGATTATAGGCTCTTAAAACCCATGCCTTGTTGAGTTGATATTCGGCATCAAAATCACCGATAAATTCGTTTTGTCCGCCATTATACATATCGTTACGATAACCTACGTTTGTCTTCAAACGAAGACGGTCATCAAACAATCGGGTTGAAACGTTCACGCTCATATCCATATTAGAGAATGTTCCATCGTTGGATTCAAGTGTCGTGCCTACTTCCCAGTTCTGACCAAGTATGCTGCCGAACATGGCATTCAATGCGCCGGAAATTGTGCTTGAAGCCAAATTTGTCCACATACCATCTGTGATGCTTCCTCCTGTACTTCCTCCGCCACTGAGGTTGTAGAAAGAGTTTGTTGCAAGCAGATAGGCAAACTGACGTATTCTTTCTTCGTCGGTACTTATCAAACTCTTAATTTTTCTTTTCGTATCATCATCTGCATCAGGAAGACTTATATCATAAGTCAGTTCCATTTTATTCATGTTTCCTTTGATTCCTAATACACAATCTACCATAGTACGCGTTGCCCCATCAGCTTCAAAGCTGCTACTCAACGTTCTTAAATCAGCCTTAACCCTACGATAAGCGGTTATATCAAAGTTCGTATTCATCGGATCACCTACAAACTTCAGTTTTCCACCTTCCTGTATCTTAAATTCAAATGACTTGATGCCTTGTAAATTCATTTTGACACTTCCTTCGTGTAATGTATAGTCTCCGAAGGTGGTCATATTATCCGATGCCATATCGTAAGTAAAATTGATCAATCCCTTACCATTGGCTTTAAGAGTGGTATTTGTTAAAGGATCGAGCAAAATACCTAATTGGAAATCAGGTGTAACCTCTATATCCATATTCATTTTAAGCGGAAGCGATTCATCCTCAACTGGTGCAGGGGTTATGATTTTTTTCTCTTCGGGTACATTTATGAATACAACGCTGCGATAGTCTACCGCTTCTGATGTTTGAGGAACGATTATATTTATATTTGAGTTTTTACCGTTTTTTACTTTCAAATACATATTAACGCCTTTGTCGCTCCCTGTGATGTCAACATTTCCTGACGCATATATTTTGCCATAAAACATACTGTCGGTACGTGTCACGGTATTCAATACCATTAATTTTTGCGGGATGCGCATATTAACGGTATATTTCATATCCTGAAAATCTTTATGGGTGACGGTAGCATCTACGGTTGCCAGATTACCTTCACTATCTTTGATTTTGAGATTCTTGAAGCCTATATAGTCAGGATTAATCTTAATCGTATCTGATACATAATAGGTTACATTGGTATAATCTATGCCCACAGCAGCATTATTCAAACCAAGAAAGCCGGTTACGTGCGGTGTGCTTATCTTTCCGTCAATCTTCATACCCATGCTCAGACTTCCATCTAAACGGTTAAGCATGCTTGCCACAAATGGTTGTGCCCATCCGACAGGGAAACGATCGACATCTACATGCATATCTAATGAATCTTGACGTGGATAAACCATACCTGCCATTGTGGCTATAGTTCGATCTGTTTTTCTTAAGAAAGATTTTATCTCAAGACCTTTTGCGTCTTTATTCCATCTGCTATCGAGATATAGAGAACCGATTGTATCGGCGAACATGACAATATCTGATATTTTAAAGTCTTTTGTCCGCAATTCGGGATGATCTTGTTGAACATTCCGAATACGAATTGTACCGTCTATTTCGGCTTTTATTGTATTTACATTGAAGGCGGATAGTATATCGCCAATTTGTGCTTTGTCGAACCAAAGGCATACACTATCATTCTCGCTCTTGGATATTACTCCGTCAATGCCCATATATTTTTTCCCTGTCTGTGCTACGGCTATACCGAAATTATTGATCTCGGTACGGCTGCCGATATTTGTTATTGTAGCCGGCAACATCTGCAGTTTTAGTTTTCCCAAATTGATATTGGTGGGATACAAATTGAGTTTTGTAATCAGATTACGATGTGCGTCTTTTGCGAATCTGATCATCGCTTCCAGATTTCCGTTCATTTTGAATACGGTGTCATTGCTGGATGCATTCAGTAAAGTATGTATCGCTTTATCTTGACTTTTTATGTCGAGACCTATATTATACGATCCGTTTTCCATTCCGATAATTGATTTTCCTGCGACGTGAAATGCAGAGTCAACGCCATTCATCGTTATTATCGTGTTTTTAATTTGTGTGCCGCTCATGTTTATAAGCGGAGCATTCCCTTTGATATCAATTTGCTTGTTTATGGTATTTACATGGGCATTGATTGTGAGCGGTTCTATTATATCAACGGGCAAATCAAAGATTTGGCTTAGCTTCTCGGTGTTTTTTATATTAAGCTCAAATGTAAAATCGTTTTGCCATTTGCGAATTATCTTCTTCGAATTTGTTAAATCAGGCAAATAGCCGTGAATTATAGATGAAAATTCGTCCGATAAGGCGGCAAATGTATAATAGCCTGATATATTAGCTGATAAATAGCCTGATTTTAGCGATATTTGTCTGTTCTTATCTTCGTTCTTTATTAAATCCAACGTAAATTTATCGGGACGGAATACAAAATTATCTCCATGAAAATCAATGCTGTCTAAAACCACGTTGCCTGTCATAGCATCAATGTCAAGCCCTTTTATATTACCATTCATTGACAGTGATAATACCGGATTTTTCCATTTCGGGTTATTATAGAAATGGTTGACCTGAAGCCTATCCATATTGATATTGAATTTGACGTCGGGAACTTTTTCTTGTGTCATTGATACCTTAGCTCTAAGTTTAATTATGGGCATATCGGCATTTATTGTCGCTCCTATTTCTTTTGCATCATAGTTGGCAGTTAATTGAATATTATTCAGATTTATACTATCCTGATATTGCAATTTATCGATTACTCCATGTACTTGAGCGGTCAGATTATCTGATTTTGACTGATTTGCTTTGATATCCATGCGCAAAGCCAGCTTGCCTAAACCTGTTTCAGGTCCGAGTAAATTTCCGAGATTGATACCTTTGGTCTCAAGGTGTGCCGTTACATCGAATTTATTGAAAGTGGTATCTACCGATCCTTTTCCATCAAGGTTTAATGCGCCTTGTTTTCCCCATGCTTCGAGGTTAGTAGTAAAGTTGCTCAACTTTCCACCTATATTCCCTTTTAGGTATAGTGTTCCCCAATTAGTCAGAATATCTGGTGTCACGAATGTAGAATCGCCAAGCCGTGCAATATCTGTTATCGCAACAGGAGTGGCTTTAAAATTGTCTATGGATAAACGAATATCTGATTTTCCATAATTTTCATAATCGGCGATATAAGCGTTTCCTTTTAACAAAAGTTCTTCTCCATATTTCAATTGCAGATTATTCAGATTAATCATCGGTAATTTACCGGTTATGACTGCATCCAACTCAACATTATCAGAGAGTTCTGATAATTGAGGCATGAAAGCTTTTACGTCATTCGGAGATATAGTGCCAACTTTTGTTGTCAGTTTAAAAGTATTATCAGCCAGATTATATTCTGCGGTATCGAGGCTAAGTTTTGAATTTGGCAACATCAATGTCAAGCCTTTAGTCCACAATTGATCGCCTTTGGAGTATACCTTTCCATTCAGTTGTTTTATTTCGAGTCCTGATTTTTCTTTGGCTGATAATTCATTCAAAGAAATATTCAGTGACTTGGTATCAATTGAGTTCAGATTAATATCAGCCTTAAAATCGCTTACAGAAATATGTGAGGGATTAAATATTCCGGGGGTAAGTGTATCGGATAATACATCATATCGTAGTCTGCCTTTACCGATAGCTATATCATTAATAACAATCTTCAACGATGATGTGGTAGTATCTTTTTGATTTGTGGTATCACTTGCAAAAGCATCAATTATGAATTGAAAATTGTAGTCGGAAAGAGAGTCTTTCTTATTTACGTTTATAACGAAATCATCGAGAGAAATACTATTTATCTGCAATTTATCATTCAGCAGTTGCAACGGGTTAAGATGCACGTCAAGCTCTTTAGCATAAAGCAATGTATCTTTTTGGAGATCTTCAATATACAGGCCGTTTACCCAAAGATGATCGAAAAGACGAAGCTGTATTTCGTCTATTGACACTTCGGTCTTCAAACGTTCTTTAAGCTTATCAATGGCGTAACCGACCAGTTTGTTCTGTATTGCAGGGATTGATAATAAAATATAGAGTAACAAATTGAAAAGTATTACTCCGATAAAAAACCAAATGATAACTTTAAGTATCCGCCTGATCAAGCTTTTCTTCCGAGGCGTATGTTCAGGTTTTTCTTCATTACTGACACGAACTCTGTCTGCCATAAATTATTTTTTCAGTTTAGCTGCCCATTCATTTTCATCAAAACCAACCAATACGAACTCGTCTGCGACTATTATAGGTCGTTTGACAACCATTCCATCGGAAGCGAGAATATCGAGCAATTCATCTTCCGATGCTGCTTTTACTTTTTCTTTGAGATTATTTTCTTTATAAATACGTCCCGATGTATTGAAAAATTTGTTGATGGGTAATTTACTTTTTTTAATCCATGCCAATAGTTCTTTTTTACCCGGATTATCAATTGATATATCTCGAGAAATAACTTTAACATCGTTATCTTTCAACCATTTGGCTGCTTTCCGGCAAGTACTGCATTTAGGGTATTGTAAAAAAAGAATATCGTCCATAATTGAGGTTTTTATTTAATTTCCAAAAATAAGTAAAAGCACGCATACTTGTTTTATTATTAAAAATAACATCTACTGCAGGTGTAAAGTTCGTGCCTGAGTCGCATTAATACTTGAAATAAAAAAGATTTTTCAAACTAATGCGACATTGTAATGAAAATCTATGTTTTAAAATGAAAAGGGATAAATTTTTAAAAATTTACCCCAAGTAGTTAAAATTTCTAATAATAGTAACATTATCTATAATAGAAAATTAAAATCGTCAGTAACCGAAAGTTCTTTCGGTTCTTGTCCATAATGGAATATACGAGCTGTTTTGCTTCCAATAAGTTTAATCTTTCCGTTTTCATAATGAAGCATCGTGCCTTCACGCAATCCTACAACATACATATCACGATTTTCGATGATGTATTCATTAATACGATCTTCACGCGATTCCCCGCCATGATTTGCAGGTCGTCCTTCCATGAAATGGGGATTTATCTGAAACGGAACAAGCCCTATTGCCTGAAATCCTTTGGGATCAATTATAGGCATATCGTTGGTTGTACATATGGTTGGACAAGACACATTCGAACCTGCACTCCATCCAATATAAGGAGTTCCTGCCTCAACTTTAGCTGCAATGGCTTCTAACAATCCATTACGGCGCAAACACGACAGAAGTTTCCATGTATTACCACCGCCTATAATAATTGCTTTCGCCTCTTTTACGGCTTGCAATGTATCATCGAAATGATGAATGCCTTTAACACTGTGTCCTGTTCCCTGTAAACCATTATTTACTTTCTGTTCGTATTCATCGTACGAAAATGTTACTACCGCATATGGTATGAACAAAGCCTCAACAGGCTCACTTCCAAGAAAATCTTTGATATTATTTTTAGAGTAATCCAAATATGGTTCTCCCGGGTTAGTTGAGTTACTGAGTAATAATAATCTTTTCATGCTCTTTATCTTTTAATTATTTTTATAATAACCTTATTTATTGCCACAAAATTAAGTAAAAATACAAGTCAACATTCGTTTGGAAGTAAGTAACGGTTTATGAATCGACAAATATAGAAACAATCGTTGGAAACAGGAGCTATAAAAGCACGTTATCAAACCGATGTTATTATTGCGGCATCTTTTCAATCAATAATGAGTGTAGTAAAAAATCTGCATAGATAAAAAAAACATTGACAAAAAATCACATATCTTAAAGAATCGTTGAAGATCACCACATTATAAAACTACATTCGCTATATATTTACGGATTATTATATAATTAGTCATGGATTAAACATACTGAAAAAACTTATCATTGATACAAAAAGCATATCTTTGCAAGCAATAAAAACAGTTAACAATGGGATTCAATTTTGGAAACATAGTCAGCGCATTCGTCGTATTATTCGCTCTGATTGATGCCGTAGGAGGTATTCCTATTTTTGTGGCTTGTCAGAAAAATAAAGAAATAAATGCTCTTCAAGCTGCTTTATATTCGTTTATCATTATGGCGGGATTCTTATTTGTTGGAAACTGGATTCTTGATCTTTTCGGAGTATCAGTGGAGGCATTCGCCATAGCCGGATCGTTGGTGTTATTTTTCATTTCCATTGAAATGATTTTTGGTATCGAAATATTCAAAAATGACGATTCAAACAATAATTCTGCTACACTTGTCCCCATCGTTTTCCCTCTGATAGCAGGTCCCGGAACATTGACCATACTATTGTCTATGCGTGCAGAATATGCTGTAACTGAAATATTAATTGCCCTATTGGCAAACATGATAATTGTTTATTTAGTACTGAAATACTTAAATATAGTAAAGAAGATTGTCGGAGTTGGTGGAATATTCATTCTGCGTAAGTTTTTCGGTATTATCCTTATGGCTTTATCCGTTAAATTGTTTACTTCAAATATCGAAGCTTTGTTCTAAAATTTATACAATAAAAAAAGCCTGATATGAATCAGGCTTTTTTATCTACCAAGCAATTCTATTACTTGACCGACTTTTTCGTCATCAGGAGTATTATAATCTATCCAAAATATTTTCAGTCCCCGTTTTTCCATACCCCTGAACCATGTCATCTGGCGTTTCGCAAACTGATGTATGGCGATCTCAAGTTGAGAGAACATTTCATCATACGACAATTTTCCAAGTATATAAAGTGTGAGATACTTATATTCCAGCCCATAATAGATAAGATCTTCTGGTAAAATACCCTTATGAAGCAACGATTTAACTTCGTCAACCATTCCCTCGTCAAGGCGGGTTCGCAAGCGATTCGTTATTTTTCGTCTACGTAAATCCCTATCAATGTCGATACCGATATTCAGGCTATTTATCGGCGGAAATTCATTGCTTTCAAGTGGATGCGTTTTCTTATACTCTTCAATTTCGATAGCCCTTATCGCACGTTGCGCAGTATCAATATCAGTTTTGTTATGCAATGCTTTGTATGAGCCAAGTATTGCGGTCAATTCGGCTAAAGTATGATTTTTATACATTTCCCTCAGCTCTTTATTTTCGGGCACGTTGACTAATGAATAGCCTCGCAAAACCGACTCGATATATAAACCTGATCCTCCGCAAAGAATCGGTAAAAGCGAGCGTCCCTTCAATCGGTCAAATACAGAATGAAAATCATGCTGATACTCGTAAATATTATATTTATCTCCCGCATCACATATGTCAATCAAATGATAAGGTATTTGTTTACCATTTACCGTATAATCGCCCAAATCTTTTCCTGTACCTAAATCCATCGAGCGATAAACCTGTCGGGAATCGCCACTGATAATTTCAGTATCAAGTTTATATGCCAGTTGACATGCCAGACCTGTTTTCCCCGATGCGGTGGGACCTAATATCGTTATCAGTTCATATTTATCCATTAATGCAAATGTAGTGATTTTATGCAAATAAGGCAGGCAAAGCAAGGCAGCTTATCAATCTTGCAAATACGAGCCAACCATTTTTTTGGCACGCATAATAATCTTTAGCGGTATATTTGTCCAAACTACTTAATAATTATGTACTTTTGTGCAAACTAAAAAGTAAACGCATGATACAATCGATGACAGGTTTCGGCAAAGCAGTTGCCGAACTCGAAAATAGGAAAGTAACCGTAGAAGTTAAATCACTTAACAGTAAACAACTCGATTTGTATGTGAGGATGCCTAATCTTTATAAGGAGAAGGAAATGGAGGTCCGTAACCTCATTACACGCAGATTGGAACGAGGTAAGGTGGATTTTCTTATCTACGTTGAAAACATCGGCATTGATACGGCTAATCAAATCAATCAGAACGTGATTGAAAGCTATTATAAACAAATCAAAGAAACCGCCTCGAATCTTGGTATTGATGTTCCTTCCGATTGGTTTCAGGTATTGATGCGTATGCCCGAAGTTCTGAAATATGAGCAAAATGAAGCCGATGAAAACGAATGGAGAAAGGTATCGGAGGCTATCAACGAAGCGATAAATCAGCTTTTAAGTTTCCGTAAACAGGAAGGAAAGATGTTACAATCGTTATTCGAGGAGAAAACCAATAATATATCCAATTTGTTATTAGATATTGAACCATACGAGAAAGATCGTATTGAGAAAGTCAGAACTCGTATAACTGAAGCTTTGCAAAAGTTAGAAGGCGTTGAATATGACAAAAACAGGTTTGAACAAGAATTGATTTATTATATTGAAAAGCTCGATATAAACGAGGAAAAAAACAGGTTATCCAATCACTTGCGGTATTTTAAGGAAACAATGAACGCCGGATCGGGACAAGGCAAAAAACTTGGTTTCATCTGTCAGGAAATAGGTCGAGAAGTAAATACCATGGGTTCAAAATCGAATGACGCTGAAATGCAGCAGATCGTGGTTAGAATGAAGGATGAACTTGAACAAATGAAGGAACAGGTATTGAATGTGTTATGACGACTGAAGGAAAAGAAGGTAAACTAATTATATTTTCAGCTCCGTCGGGAGCAGGTAAATCAACAATTGTCAATTATTTGTTAGCACAGAATTTAAATCTTCAGTTCTCGATATCGGCAACAAGCCGTTTGCCAAGAGGCTCGGAAAAACATGGAATTGAATATTATTTTCTGACGCCTCACGAATTTAAGGAAAGAATCGCCAATGGTGAATTTTTAGAATATGAGGAGGTTTATAAAGATAAATTCTACGGTACGCTCAAAACAGAAGTAACACGTATTCTTGAAAGCGGTGGAAACGTGATTTTTGATGTTGATGTAGTTGGTGGCTGCAATATAAAGAAACATTACGGCGAACAGGCTTTATCCATATTCATCGCACCACCATCAGTTGCAGTTTTACGTGAAAGACTTATCAACAGAGGCACGGATACTGCCGATGTCATCGAGGCTCGTATCGCAAAAGCGGAACTTGAGTTGGCATTTTCCAATCGTTTCGATGTCATTGTTGAAAATACGGATTTGGATATAGCAAAATCCGAAGTTCTGGGGATAGTTAAAGATTTTTTAAAACGATGAACATAGCTGTATTTTCTGGCTCATTCAATCCGATACATACAGGTCATCTTATTTTGGCTAATTTTGTATCGCAATTTACCGGTATACATGAAGTATGGTTTCTTGTGAGTCCTTGCAATCCTTTCAAAGCGGACGAGAATTTATTGGATGAAAAGATCCGCTTTGAGATGGTACAATTAGCATTGCAAGATTATCCCCAGTTCAAAGCAAGTGATTTTGAGTTTCATCTTCCGAAACCATCTTATACCGTCAACACCCTCGATGCATTGAAAAAGTCTTATCCCGAACATAATTTTACACTTATTATCGGTTCGGATAATTGGACGGAGTTTGATAAATGGCGGAATTACGATAAAATCCTCGATAATTACAGCATCAAAATTTACCCTCGTCTTGGATATCGCATTTCAATACCTCCTAAATACAAAAGCAGAGTTGAGGCGCTTGATGCCCCGATAGTTGAAATTTCATCGACATTTATTAGGGAAAGCATCAGCGAAGGTAAAGAGATGAAGGCATTTCTGCCTGAAGCGGTTTACCAATACATAAATTCAAAAGAACTTTATCGATAATTTCTTCGCACCGATTTATTGATTGCCCACAATATAAAGCGCTCTGATCTGTTTTTGAGGAGTCAGTTCAGCATTCACTTTATGTAATATAATTCCTTTTAGTTTTGATTGATTGGCATACTTAACCTCCTTCGACATGTAAAACGTAGCGTAATATATGCTGTCTTTGCCACGAAGGACTGATACAGAATCTAAAGTTGTCCGATAAATCACAGATTGGATTTTATTATGTTCTGCATCATGCTTAATAGAATCAATTATTTCTTTTGGTAACTTATTTATTTGCCCCTCAAAATCAGTCAATTTCGGAGCTAATAATTTCGCCATTTCATCGTAACGTTTCGCAGACTGCATACGCAAGAAATTTCTCAGATTATCTCTTATTATCTTTGTGTCCACACTGTCGACATCCGTCAATTGGCTTA
>CALYPL010000002.1 GCA_945273835.1 uncultured Dysgonomonas sp.
TCTCTCCAATAGGAGAGTCATATATAGAAGCCGGAATCCGACACATTCATATGTGTAAAAACTGATACTTTAGGAGGCAGACATCTAATAAATCAATAATCAATACTTACCTTTTGTATTTTTCTTATTTTTGTATGATAAGATTTTAGGATTAGTATTATGATGCGAATATTTCTGATCGGATACATGGGAGCCGGAAAAACCACAGTAGGGCGTGAACTTGCTAAGGAACTTGGGCTTGATTTTATTGACATAGATCACTATATACAAGCACGTTATCAAAAAAATATTGCTGATATTTTCGAAGAGATCGGCGAATCGGGATTTCGTGATTTAGAAAATAAAATTCTGCGAGAAGTGGGCGATATTGAAAATGTCGTTATCTCTTGCGGAGGAGGCACACCA
This sequence comes from uncultured Dysgonomonas sp., assembly GCA_945273835.1. Lineage (GTDB taxonomy): Bacteria > Bacteroidota > Bacteroidia > Bacteroidales > Dysgonomonadaceae > Dysgonomonas. Next base: position 406 of record CALYPL010000002.1, read on the forward strand.
TGCTTTCACAACAATATGGATTACATGAACAGCATCGGTAAGACTGTATATTTGAAAGCCTCTCCCAAACTTCTTACTCAGCGATTGAACACATGTAAAGATAAACGTCCCTTAATACGTGATAAAAGTGAGGAAGAATTATATGTGTATGTGGAAGAGAGTCTTAAAAACAGAGAGCATCATTATGCAAAAGCACACATTATTTTCGAAACTGAAGAGTTAGTAAAAAAAGATGACGCACCCAAATTTGTACACGAACTAATTGAATTTATAAATAAGCATGAGAATATACTATAAGCTATTATTTTTGACATTTAATCTGTTAATCACATCTTTTACTATTGCACAAAAAGCAGAATATAAATTTAATAAGGATAGTTCGGCAGTATCTGTAAACGTGAAACTAAGCGAAACAAAATTGGCACACGAAGATAAGCTGAATAAAAAACAAGGTTTGCCTTTACGTATATCCATAAATTTCCCTTTCAAATACAAATTAGCTGATATTGGCACTTGGAAAGATAATCCCGATAATACCAAATCTTGGAAATTTGAACTCAATGTTCCCGGAGCAAAAGGGTTGATTGTAAGATTTTCAGATTTTTACATTCCAAAAGGGGCGGCATTACATATATACAATATCAGTAAGAGAGATTTTGACTCATGGATTTACAAGCATGAAGACAATCCTCAAGGAGGAGCCTATTCTCTTGAAGTGTTTTCACAGGATAATATTGTATTTGAATATGTAGCTGATAAAAATGTTACCGAAAAACCTCGTTTTGAGGCTTTAGATTTTGGTTATAAATATAAATCGTCCGAAATAGGAGATTTAAATGGTTTTCATGCTTCGGGACCTTGTATGGTCAATGTTAATTGTCCCGAAGGATTTAACTGGCAGAAGCAAAAGAAAGGAGTAGTCAGATTAAGAATAAACACAAGATCAGGTTCATATCTTTGTTCGGGTACACTCATTAATAATACCCGCAACGACAAAACACCTTATGTATTGACAGCACAACACTGTTTTCCGAATAATCTGCCCTCTGATGTTGAAAATACGGAATTCTTTTTTGATTATGAATTGTCGGGTTGTGATAATAAAAATGAAAGACCAACCTATAAATATAAAAAAGGAGCAAGTGCGTTAGTCCTTAATCCCATTAATGGAGGTACAGACGGAGCTTTAATAAAAATGAATGATACTATACCTGACGATTGGGTCGTATATTTTAATGGATGGAACTTACAAAATACAAATTATACAATTAGTAATGGAGCAGTCATACACCACCCAAGTGGAGATGTAAAAAAAATATCACTGTTTAAAAACTCTCTCTATACAACAACATTTGATGGCGAAAAAGTAAGTTCAGAAGAAAATGCTCATTGGCTAGTAAAGTATTCAATGGGAAGTACCGAAGGAGGTTCATCGGGCGCACCGCTGTTTGATGAGAAAGGACTTGTTGTTGGTACTTTAACAGGAGGATATTCAAGCTGTAAAAATTACGATTCTTACGGAAGTGATTATTATGGAAAGATGTATTACCATTGGAGTCATCATACAGATTCTAAGCAACAAATGAAAAAATATCTTGATCCTGATAATACGGGAAAAACAAAATTTGAAGGTATTTTTAACTTGGATAAATCTGATTTACTTTTAAGTTCGCAAGAAATATCGGTAGAAGCCACTTACAGTTCCGATGTATATATCCTAAATGGAAATGGACAATATTCAGCAATATCAGATAGTATTTCAATAGCGACTGTTGAGGTTATAAATAATAATCTGATTCGTATAAATGGAATCAAGGCGGGGCGTACTAAAATAACGGTACAAAACGAGTTCGGAATTAATGCGGTGGTAGAAGTAACCGTTACACCGACCCTTTCAAAAACATTGCGTTTAAGTTCTGACATAATTGTGGTAGCTAAAGATAAAAACTCGGATATTGATATCATTAGTGGGAACGGAAAATATGAATTGACTATTGCAGATCAATCAATAGCAACTGCAACCTTGCTTGACAATAAGAAAATAGAAGTGCAAGGTATAATATTAGGAAAGACAACTTTGACTATAACAGATAGCTTGCGAAAAGAAATCACAATACCTGTTATTGTCATGAATTTAATGGATATATATGTTGCGCCCGGAGAATTGAACGTACGCATAAACAATGGGATAAATAGAATCAACTGGGTTACTATATCCGATCTGTCGGGACGAATGGTATTCGATTCAGGTAAAGTTGACAATAATATATTTTGGACTGATTTAACGCGATTCCCGAGAGGAGCATATATAGTGACCGTGAAACTTGATGATAATAAAAAGATAACAAAAAAAGTAGCATGGTAAAGATAAAGACAGTATATGTTTGCAGTAATTGCGGTAATGATTCACCAAAATGGTTAGGTAAGTGTCCCATCTGTGGAGAATGGAACACATATGTTGAAGAGTCTATCAATACTTCGGCTGCTAAAAATAAAGCATCTGATATATTTGACTCGGTAAAAGCTAAGCCCTTAAAAATAAAAGAAGTCGTAGCCGGAGAAGATCCTCGTATTGATTTACAGGATGAAGAATTGAATCGTGTGCTTGGAGGCGGGCTTGTACCGGGCTCATTGGTTTTGCTCGGTGGAGAACCTGGTATTGGTAAATCGACCCTTATTCTTCAAACAGTTCTGAATCTGAAAAAAATAAAGACACTTTATATATCAGGAGAAGAAAGTTCGCGGCAACTGAAGATGCGTGCAGATCGTATAAATGCGAATAATGAAGATTGTTATATTTTGTGTGAAACCAATCTTGAACAGATATTTGTAAGCATAAAAAACTTACAACCCGATTTTGTGGTAATAGATTCAATCCAAACCATTTTCACCGAAAATATAGAATCTTCGCCCGGAAGTGTATCACAAGTACGTGAATGCGCTGCTTCCATACTCAAATTCGCAAAAGAAACAAGCACACCCGTCATTCTGATCGGGCATATCAATAAAGAAGGAAGCATTGCCGGACCTAAAGTTCTTGAACATATAGTTGATGCTGTCTTGCAATTCGATGGAGACCAGCATTATATGTATCGAATTTTGAGGAGTATTAAGAACCGTTTTGGTAGTACTGCTGAATTGGGAATATATGAAATGCGACAAAATGGATTGAGGGAAGTTAGCAATCCTTCAGAACTTCTGTTAACGCAGAATCATGAAGGATTGAGTGGGGTAGCCATTGCCGCAGCTATCGAAGGTATCCGTCCATTCCTTATAGAAACACAGGCACTTGTAAGCACAGCGGCTTATGGTACACCACAGCGTTCAGCTACGGGATTTGACATCCGCCGTATGAATATGCTTTTGGCGGTTCTTGAAAAGCGGGCAGGCTTTAAGCTGATACAGAAAGATGTATTCTTAAACATAGCAGGCGGTTTGCGTGTCAACGATCCCGGGATGGATTTGTCTGTCCTTAGTGCCGTGTTATCCTCAAATCTCGATATCGCTGTTGAACGTAACGTTTGCATGACGGGAGAAGTCGGATTGTCGGGAGAAATACGTCCTGTCAATCGGATAGAGCAACGCATCCTTGAAGCCGAAAAGCTTGGCTTTAACCGTATTCTTATACCCAGAAATAATCTGAAAGGCTTTACTGCAAAAACTAATATTGAGATAATAGAAGTGCGTAAAGTAGAAGAGGCTTTCCGGCAACTTTTCGGATAATTACATCCTGTTGAGTGTTCATATAGCTGTATATCAAAAGATTTAGAGTCTTATATCAGTGCTTATATACTTATAAATGAGTACGTATTAGACTATAAATCATTATTTCTTGGTATTGTTGACCAATTATATATACTGTTACTTTGTTTTGTAATAATTATAAACTATTAAAAAGTATATAAATGGCTCATATAGGAATTTTTTATGGCTCTACAACGGGCAATACTCAAGAAGTTGCAGAAAAGATAGCAAAAGCGTTGAACGTTGACAAAGCTGATCTTCATGATGTATCTAATGCTAAAGCAGATTTCGGTGCTTATGATGTTTTACTATTCGGTTCTTCAACATTAGGATATGGCGATCTTCAGGACGACTGGGATAGCTTTATCGGAAAAGTTAAATCAGCTGATTTAAATGGTAAAAAAGTTGCCTTGTTTGGTTGTGGCGATTCAGCATCATATAGCGATACATTTTGCGATGCTATCGGTAAAATATATAACGAAATCAAAAATAAAGGCTGTACAATAATTGGTCAGGTAAGCACAGAAGGTTATACTTACGATGGTTCTGATTCAGTTGTAGACGGTCGGTTTGTAGGATTACCTATCGACAATGATAATGAGTCTGATCAGACAGATCAGCGTATTGCATGTTGGGTAGAAGACCTTAAAAAAGAAATCTAAAAACTTCGGCTTCTTATGATGCGTGTTTTTTATCATCTCATTTACGAATACAGAAAGGGAGTACGGGACATGATGCTTTGTACATTACCGGTATCGACGGAGGATGAAGTGAAAAGGCGCCTCGAGAAAAATACAATTTCATATATGATCCAAAAAATTGGAAATGGTAATATGAACGTATTTTTCGGTAAGAGCGAGTGTTTGAATGTAGCTAACAGAATATGTAAAGATAGACCCTTAAATCTACTAAGTCCTGAAGAAGACTTTATTTTGGGTATATTATTAGGATATAGTATTCATGAACAGTGTTGCCGTTATTGTAAAAAACAATAATATTCTTTAGCCTCTTTTATGGATATTTTTTAGTTGATCTTATAGAAATTCCTCAGACGTGATGTCTGAGGAATTTCATCTTTTATATCATAAAATGTAATCTATTCTGTAAGTTAACTTCAGCCACTCCGCCATCAATATCTAAATATAAAATATTCATATTAGGGTAAACTTCTTTTATACGCTTTTCAACCCCTTTGGCAATAATATGATTAGCAATACAACCAAAAGGCTGGATGCAAACAACCTTGTTAACACCTTTACGCGCATAATGAGCTATCTCACCGGCTATCAACCAGCCTTCGCCAAACTGATTGGAAAGATTTATTATCTCCGATGCAGCCTGAGCTTTGGCGTAAATAGATTCAGAAGGTTCGTAATATTTGAATCCCTTCATAATCTTTTCCGATTTTTTGACCCGATTATTGATATAAGACCATATTATAGGCATCAATGATTTCTCAAAAATAGTAGCTCCGTCAGTAGTACCATTTTCGGCATTTACTTTTGTATTAACAAAAAACTGCAAAAGAAAATCGAGTAATGGTGGGGTAGATACTTCAACATTTTTAGACCTGAGCCATTCACTGATTCCGGCTTGTGCGTAGTTGTTATATTTTACAAATATCTCACCGATAAGCCCTACACGAGAATATTCAATATCATTAATTGGTATAGCATTGAAATCAGCCACAGCTTCGTTCAGTAAGCGAAATAATGTCTTAGGATCATTAGCTCTCACTGCGTCAATTCCTCTTTCAATATAGAGTTCAAATACATCTTGAGAGTCTCCTTTACGTTTCTCTCTGACTGATATAGCACTATGCATTTGTTGTAGACCATCGCCAAACAGGACGAGCGGAACGGCTATTTTAACGATCTTTTTCCAAGGTAGCGAAAAGCCGCTTTCGCCATTCTGATAAGTTTCACCCGACGTTAGAGCTATGACAGGAATGTCATTGAATCCTGCATTAGTTAAGCCTGATTTAATCTGTGATATATAATTAGTCGCACGGCATTGTCCACCAGTCTGTGTTATAGCCACTACAACATCTTTTAAATCATATTCGCCCGATTGCAAAGTATTGATGATATCCCCTAAAACTAAAGTTGAAGGGTAACATACTTCGTTATTTCCATACATCAAACCTTTATCAGCGGAAACCTTGTTGGACTTAGGTAAGTTAGCAACTTTCAATCCCATTAATTCACCTAAAGCAGGAGCAAAAGGATTGAGAAAATCAGCTAACCATGGAATAAGGATTGTTTTATTCTTGTCAGCATCTGTATATGGAACAGAATAACCTTTATATTCAGCAACCTTTTTCGTCTCGTTAATTTTGGCAGCTTTCAATGATTCAACAAGCGAACGTAAACGTAATCTTATCGAGCCGGGACTGGCTATCTCGTCAATACGTAATACTGTAATATTTTTGCCAACGGATTTAAGGATGTCACGTGTCTCATCCATAAAAAATGAGTCAGGACCGCAACCAAATGAATTGAGCTGTACTAATTGTATATTCTGTGGCAACTTAGCTACTTCCATGGCAGCTTGCACAACACGATTCGGATAAGACCATTGAGAAACAATGTTGAGTTTACCGAATCCTCCGCTTTCAGGTTTGCGGAAGACATCGTCTGTTAACACGATCACACCCAAATCGGATAATATCTGACCAACTTTTTGATGTATTAGCGGATCGGCATGATAGGGGCGTCCTGCCACAATAAAAAGAGGGGTACCATTTTTAACGGCATCGTCAAGTATTTCTTTTTGATAATTGTACATTTGCCGTTTAGTGTCATCTTTAGCATTCAATGCAATTTTAAATGCTTTCTCTATAACTGCTTTAGAAACTCCTAAGCCCGATAAATATTCATAACATCCCTTGAATAATACTTTATCGTTGCGGAAGTTTATAACAGGATGATCGAACGGAATACCATATTTCTTTTCTGGATTAATGGAGCTTTCGATAACTTCTGGATATCCACTTACCACAGGACAATTGAAGGAGTCTCCCGCACCTTCAAATTCTTTTTGTTCCTTAGGTACAAGCGGATAGAATATCCGATCGACTTTTTGTTCTATTAAAGCCAATATGTGCCCGTGTACCAACTTGGCGGGAAAACATATATTATCGGACATGATTCCGCCAACTCCCTTTTGATAGAGTGGAAAAGTTGATTCAGGCGACAAGCGGACATTGAAACCGCATTCGCTTAAAAGTGTGTGCCAGAAAGGGTAATTGTCGAACATATTCAAAACGCGGGGAATACCAATTGTACGACCACGTTGTATATTATCCGCGTTGACAGCTCTGTTAAACAATATTTCATTCTTACGGTCAAAAGCGTTATATCCTTTAACATCGCCTTTGTCTTTATTAAAGAATATTTTTTCACACTTATTACCGGCATAACAGGTATTGCCGTTGTCAAACCTGAACCGAAGTACAGAACATTGGTTTGTACAGCCTTTACACGTAAGTTCTCTGGTGTCTATTGTATTTATATCAAGTAGAGATGCTTTTCCATGAAAAGTTGATTCATAATGTTCTTTGTTATAAATCCTTTGTGCATATAAAGCAGCTCCTAAAGCTCCCATCAATTCGGGATAATCGGTAGAGCTTACGTTTTTGCCTGACAGCATTTCAAGCGCGCGATAGACAGCATCGTTTCTGAAAGTACCTCCCTGAACAACTATATTATCTCCTAATTGTTTCAGATTGGATATTTTAAGAACTTTGAATAAACAGTTTTTGACAACTGAATAAGCAAGACCTGCTGCTATATCATCGTTTCCTGCATTTTCACGTAGTGACTGTTTTACTTTAGAATTCATGAACACGGTACAGCGTGAACCAAGATCACTTGGGTATTTTGCCAGACATGCTTGATGCGAAAACTCTGCTAAAGGTATATTTAGGGTTGAAGCAAAATTTTGCAGGAACGACCCGCAACCGGCAGAACAGGCTTCATTTAATTCAATGTTCGATATTGTTCCATTATCAATAAATATCGATTTAATATCTTGTCCGCCGATGTCTAATATAAAAGAGACATTCGGGTCGATATATTGTGCTCCTGAAAGATGGGCGATTGTTTCCACAATACCATGATTCAGTCCAAGAGCTGACTTAATCAGGTCTTCTCCATAGCCCGTTGCGGCAGAGGATAAGAAATTTATTTTTATATTTTTCTTTTCGGCTTCATCAAAAAATAAAGAAAGACCTTCCATTACTTTTTTTAAGGGATTACCTTCGTTGCCATCATAAAATCGGTAGATAATATTTGCATCAGCATCCATTATCACAATTTTAGACGTAGTCGAACCTGAATCTATTCCCAAAAAACAATTGACTGATTCGCCTTCCTTTAATTCTCTAAACTGAAGTTTTTTAATGCTTCTGTTTTTATTCCACGCCGTATATTCTTCTTCATTATTGAATAGAACTGGTAATGCGTTTTTTTGATTTTGAGTTGTGGCTTCAGATAATTTGACGATCAACTCATTCAAATCGAATGTTTTTGTGTCTTCTTTTTCATATAATGCAGATCCCCAAGCCGGAAAATATTCTCCATTATCGGGTACTATCATATCTGATTCATCAATTTTCAAGACATCAACAAAAGCTTTTCGTAAAGCGGGGATAAATGTTAACGGACCTCCGATGCATATTATTTTAGGTACGACTTCGCACCCTCTTGCTAATGTTGTAACTGATTGTAGAGCGACTGCATGCAGTATGGATGCTGATATATCTGCTACAGGTATATTACGACTTATAAGATTTTGAACATCAGTTTTGGCAAATACTCCGCAACGGGATGCTATTGGATATATTTTCTCATAATTCTGTGCTTTAATGCCAAGCTCTTCAACTGATATATTCATCAGACTGGCCATTTGGTCAATGAATGCACCTGTACCACCTGCACAGCTGCCATTCATGCGTATATCTGGATGACGGCCGTTTTCAAAGAATACCATTTTGGCATCCTCGCCGCCTAAGTCAATTAATGTGTGTACCTCGCCATAAACGTTGTTAACGACCTCAACTGCTGCAACTACTTCTTGCACAAACGGGATGCCTACACGTTCGCCTACACCCATACCTGCTGAACCTGAGATATTGATTTTGAATAGTACATCAGGCATTTTATTCAATACGGTTTGTAATTCTTCAATAAGGCATTGTTGAATGTTTGCGTGATGACGACGATAGGTTTTATAAACAATTTGCTTTGTATTGTTTAAAACTACAATTTTAACGGTTGTCGAACCAATGTCGACTCCCATTTTATATTGTATATAGTTCTGCATATATTATTTGGTTAAATACAAACTGCAAAATTACGAAAAACTGTTTAAATTAGCGATATTATAGATTCTATTTATACTCTATTGTCGATAACTTAACTTAAGTGTTTTAGCTAATTTAATGATTTTAACTCTTTTAAAGCTTTTTCCATGTCTTCAGGTGTATCGATTCCGAATGTTTCTGTATCGGTGTATCCGACTTTAATTTTATAACCGTTTTCGATCCATCTTAATTGTTCAAGTGACTCGGCTTTTTCAAGCGAAGATTGCGGTAACTTAGTGATTTCTTTCAAGATATCGCCTCTATAGGCGTACATTCCAATATGTTTATAAAAGGTATGCTTGTCAAGCCATTCAGTGTGATGTACATCACGAATATATGGTATTATGGAACGACTGAAATAGATAGCTTCATTATTTTTATTTATCACAACTTTAGGTGAATTAGGATTAAATAAGGTCTCGAAACCGTCTTCTTTTAAAAATGGTTTAACGAGTGTAGCCAGTTGAGTATCTTCATTATCAAAACATTTCATAAGGGTTTCAATTTGCTTTGGCTGAATAAAGGGTTCGTCACCCTGTACATTAATGACCACATCATAATTGTTGCCAATTTTTTCATAAGCTTCGAATATGCGATCTGTTCCGCTCCGATGTTTTTCGGAAGTCATAATAGCTTTTCCTCCAAATGTTTCGACAGTTTCAAATATAAAAACGTTGTCTGTTGCCACCCATACTTCGGTTACTGCTTTCTGAACCTGTTCATAAACACGCTGTATCATCGGCTTGCCTCCCATATCAGCTAATGGTTTACCGGGAAAACGTGTTGAGGCATAGCGAGCAGGTATAATTGCTATAAAATTCATAATTCGTTTAGTTTAATGTTACAACAAAGATAGTTATAATCCAAAAAAGCAATATATATTTGTAACCGATATGAATAAAGGGTTGATAAGTATCGGATCTAACAAAGATAAGGAGCTTAATCTTGGCATATGTCAAAATCTGCTGAAGATGGAGTTTGAAGATATTACTTTCTCTAAAACTTCGATTACTGAGCCTTATGGAACTGTTTATAAAGATGATTTTTTAAATCAACTTATATTTATATACACTGAAAAAGATAAGGATTGTATAATATCTGTTTTGAAAGCTTTAGAGCAGAAAATGGGTCGTTTGGTCACAGATAAAACAGATGGGAAGGTTATAATTGATATTGATTTGATTATCTGGAATGATCAGATTTTAAAACCTGAAGATATGAAGCGAGAATATATTAGAGATTTATTGCCTGACCTTTTAACCAAAATCGAAGATAAGCCTTCTACCACAACTCATTTCTAATACGTTGTAATATTTCTGTGCTGTCATCATCAAATTTACGGGCGAAATATGGAAAGCGTTGCCCATACTCATCGTCAAATTTGATATTTGTTTTCAGAAAATCTATATGCTTGTCAATTATTCGAGCGGGAGGTACAGGAACCTGCCAATCGGTATAGGTAAGATTAGCTACCGTATTGTCACGAAATTTAGAATTACCGATAATAGTCTGGAAAAATGCTTCATCGGGTACAAGTGAGTGACGGAAAAATTTTTCGTACGGATTTTTACCTGCAAGTGTATATAAAATGTACTCCAAACAGTCATGTGTTAAAGCAAACCACTGTGTACCAACATATAATGTAAAAGGTATTTTACGCTTAATGTTAATTTTTTTAAGAAGAACTTCAACTAAAAATTTAGGATTATAGAATTTTAATCTACGCCTGTCGTACTCAAAATAATATTTGTTAAAGCGTTCAATTGGTTTATAAGGGGCGGGCATGGGCGAAATGTCTATGAATTCTTTACCAAGATTTAATTGGTTGTATAGAAATTTTCTTGGTCTGATAGGATAATCACAACCGCTGATCAAAATAAAATAATCGGTTGTACTTCTATGATTATAAGCGTAACGCATCAAAGCCAGTGTAGCTTCAACCATTTTGTAGCCTCCCCAACTAATGTCGAAGCGTTCGGGGATTATAAAAACTTCGTCTTTAGAATTTATGTAATCTTCTTTAACTTTCTTGTCAAGATGAATATAGAACCTGCTGCAACCATCATCCAATGCGTCAATTAAGCGTGTCAGATGTGCAAAATTATTATGGGCAAGTATCAGATAACTTATATTCATGCTTTATCCAATATATTTTGATTCAAGTGCTTCAGCTACAACAAAATTACTACCTCCAATGTAGATGAAATCATTTTCACCAACTGACCTCATCACTGAAAATAAAGCATCGTTCACAGTGGGATATGTATTTCCTTTTAACCCGAAACCTTCGGCTTGTTTTTGCAAGTTTTTCTCATCGAGTGCCCTTGCTATTGAAGCTCTTGTAAAATAATATATCGCATTCTTAGGCAAAAGTTTCAATATAGCTGTTATATCCTTATCATTGACCATGCCAATAACAATATGCAATTTTTCATAAGTTTCGTTCTTTAGCTGATCGGCAATATACTGCATTCCTCCGCTATTATGTGCAGTGTCGCAAACTATTTTAGGTGAAGATTCTTTTAATACTTGCCATCGTCCCATTAGACCCGTAAGTTCTACGACGTGTGCAAACCCATCGTAAACCGCATTCTGAGGTATAATATATCCTTTGTTTTGTAGTTGCTCGATGGCACAAAGTACAGTGGCAGCATTTTTAATTTGTACATTTCCATTTAATTCTCCTTTCAGATGCGGGTAATGTTTGGATTCAAATATCCAATATTGGCTATCATGTTCGGCCGACAAAATATAATTCCCCTCTTCGGCGAATATTAGCGGAGCGCCTGTTCTTTCAGCGCATAATTCAAAAACAGGACGGGTTTCAGGTACTGTTTCGCCGATCACTACTGGTACATTATTTTTCATAATGCCTGACTTTTCGCCGGCTATCTTTTCGAGTGTATCTCCTAAAAACTGAGTATGATCAAAACTTATGTTCGTGATAATACTCAGATCGGGAGTTATTATGTTTGTACTGTCTAATCTGCCTCCTAAACCTACTTCTATGACCGCCACATCTACTTTCATATCCGCGAAATAACAAAATGACATCATCATTGTCAATTCAAAAAATGATGGATATATAGGTTCGAATGATTTGCGGTGCTTTTCTACAAAATCAACTACATATTGCTCTGCTATCTTTTCTCCATTTACACGGATACGCTCACGGAAATCTACCAAATGAGGTGAGGTGTATAACCCGACTTTATAGCCTGATTGTTGTAATACGGCAGCTAAAAGGTGTGAAGTCGAACCTTTGCCATTAGTACCGGCAACATGAATAGTACGGTAATTGCCATGAGGGTGCCCGAAATAATCATCGAGCGCTAAAGTATTATCAAGACCTTCTTTATACGCAGATGCGCCTACCTCTTGAAAAACGGGTAATTGATTATATAAATATTCTATGGTTTGCTTATAGTTCATCTACCTGATATTTAAACAAATCTTATGCTGTATAAAATAAGAAATGCTATTAAAAAGTAACAAACGTAACAGATTCTTGTTTTTTTGCAAAGTTACATTTTTATAAATAAATACTCCCCTCTTGAGGGAGGGGAGTAAAATATATCTTTCGCTGACTCCTACCGTTGTATAGATAATTTGAGAAATAAACGATAGTAAGTGTTTTTTTACTTATTTATAAGTATGCTTAATGACTTGGATTAGTATATCTGTCTTTAATTGATTTGAATTTAAAGGCAAGATAAATTCTGAATATACCGTATAATATAAAGGCAATAACCGCCAAACTTACAATGAATTCAGCTGCGAAAGCTGGTGACATGATGAACACGAATGAAAATATTATACCAAGTATAGCCAGAGCTAACAGCCATCCCCAATCTTTTACGCCTATTTTCTGAAGCTCGCATGACATACCAATTGCCCAGATTGACTGGAACATGATCCAGAAGCCTACAAAATAAGCCATAATCATAGGTGTGATTCCGGGTGTAGAGAATAATAATATACCTAAAAGCAAGTCAATTATTCCACTTGCCAACGTCCATCCCCAGCCATTGAGTGAGTCTTTGTTAGACACGGCAAAAATTATCTCGAACAATCCGGTAACTAAAAAGCCGGCTACAAAAAGAATTGACAATGTAATTAAAGCATCTAAAGGTTTTGCAAGGAAAATTATACCCAATCCGAGTGATAAAATTCCGATAATCAGTGATACCCACCAATTTTTAACAGCGGAGCGAGCAGCATCCATTAAATCATTTTTCATAATCAGTTTATATTAAATTTATTAATCAAATCCTTATGTTTAAAATAGAATTAAGACACAGAAGATTTAAAAAAACATATTTAATTTTAACAAAGCAAAATTTTTTTTGTTCAAGCTGGTTAAAGAAAAATTTAACAAAAGTGCTTTTAATGCTTTAATAATATAAAATAAGGTATTCTTATTTGCAATCTGCATAGAAGAATACCTTATAGTAATTAGATTATTTTTTTACAAAATCTACTATCCAATCGCCAACCTCAGATGTTGAATAGGCTTTATTGCCTGAAGCAATATCTTCAGTAACTATGCCTGCATCCATAGAAGCTGCAACAGCTTTACGTATAATTGTACCTTCATTTTGCAAATCGAAGGCATACTCGAACATCATAGCTGCAGATAATATGGTAGCCAATGGATTGGCAATGTTTTTTCCTGCAGCCTGCGGATAAGAACCGTGTATAGGTTCAAACACGGAAGTATGGATTCCTATGGATGCTGAAGGCAGCATTCCTAATGAACCAGTTATCACAGAAGCTTCATCAGTCAATATATCTCCAAAAAGATTTTCAGTAACCAACACGTCGAAGCGTTTAGGCCATTGTATAATTTGCATGGCGGCATTATCGACAAACATATATTCGGTTTCTACATCAGGGTACTGTTTTTCAATATCTTGGGCTACTTGACGCCAAAGACGTGAAGTACATAGCACGTTTGCTTTATCAACCACTGTCAGTTTTTTTCTGCGCATGCGTGCATACTTATAAGAAAGATGTAATATTCTTTCGACTTCCTCCCTACTATAAACACAAGTGTCATAGGCTGTATCGCCATCTTCACTACGTCCTTGGGGGCGACCAAAATATAGTCCGCCTGTTAATTCGCGGACACACATAAAATCGGCACCGTCAACAAGATCAGCACGTAAAGGCGATTTATGAACTAAAGTCGGGAAAGTTGATACGGGACGTAAATTGGCATATAGTCCGAGGCTCTTACGCATACGCAGTAATCCTTGCTCCGGACGTACTTTTGCCGAAGGGTTATTATCGAATTTAGGGTCGCCGATTGCACCAAATAGAACTGCATCTGAAGACATACATAATTCATGGGTTTCTGCAGGGTAGGGGTCGCCTACTTTATCAATGGCACATGCGCCGACAATACCGTATTTATAAGTTAATTCGTGTCCGAACTTTTCACAAACAGCTTCAGTCACTCGCAGGGCTTGTTTTATAATTTCAGGACCAATTCCATCTCCGGGTAGAATCGCAATATTTAATTTCATAATATATTATTTAGAAGTTTATCTATATCCTCAATATTCATTCTTAATTTACATCTCTTCCAAGATATTAAGCATTTTTTCAGTTGCTTTTACTGCTGCAACTGTCTGATCTGCATCAAGACCTCGAGTTTTAAATTCATTATCTTTAAACCGCCATGTGATTATTGTTTGCACCAAAGCGTCGGTACGTCCTCCCGGCGGAATAAAAACCATATAATTCAATAATTCGGGTTTTGGCTTATTGAGTTTGGAGAACATTTTCCACATAGCTTTTGAAAAAGCATGATACTGTCCATCTCCGGGTGCGGTTTCTTCATAAATCTTACCGTTCACACGAGCTTTTACTGTTGCCGTCGGGCGTAATCCTTTTGTCAGGCTAAAAGCATAAGATAATATTTTTATTTCAGCCTCTTTTGCATTGTTCATCACGTCTGCAATTATATAATGTAAATCGCCTTGTGTGATGATTTCTTTTTTGTCTCCTAATTCAATAACTTTTTCGGTAACTTTTTTCATTGAATTGTCATCAAGCTCAATGCCCAACATTTCAATATTTTTTCGGATATTGGCTTTGCCTGACAATTTACCCATGGCATATTCACGAATCCGTCCAAAACGTTCAGGCATCAATTCATTAAAGTACAGATTGTTTTTGTTGTCGCCATCGGCGTGGATTCCAGCACATTGAGTAAATACGTTCTCACCTATTACGGGCTGATTAGCTGCTATTATCTGTCCCGAATAAGTTTCTACAACTCTTGCAACCTTATTAATTTGATTCTCATGAATTGAAGTTTGTATTTTGAGCTGATCGTGTAAAACAGCGACGGTACTTGATAATGAGGCATTTCCTGCTCGTTCGCCAAGTCCGTTCATGGTTAAATGCACGCCTTTCACTCCTAACTCAACAGCTACCATTGTATTGGCAACAGCAAGGTCGTAATCGTTATGGGCATGAAAATCGAAGTGTAAATCAGGATAACGTGCTAACATTTTACGGCAATATTTCCATGTAGTATGTGGATTTAGTATGCCTAAAGTGTCGGGAATCATAAATCGTTTTATCGGTAAATCTTTCAGATTGTCCATCATGTAATAGACATAATCTTCCGAATTCATTATCCCGTTCGACCAGTCTTCCAGATATACATTTACACCGATATTCATTTTGTCAGCAAGTTCAACCTCGTTTTTAATATCGTTGAGATGCTGTTCCGGCGTTTTGCGCAATTGTTCAGTAACGTGTTTATATGAACCCTTGGTCAGCATATTGATGTTTCGGCAACCTGTTTCCTTGATCCATTTTAAGGATTGTCCGCCATCAATAAAGCCAAGAATCTCAATCCGGTCAATCATCCCTGCGTCTGTGGCAACTTTAGCAATCTTGCTTACTGTTTCAAACTCTCCGTCTGAAACACGTGCCGATGCTATCTCAATGCGGTTAACTCCTAAATCGGACAACAGAAGTTTAGCGATATGCAACTTTTCCTGCCCCGAAAAAGAAACGCCCGATGTTTGTTCCCCGTCACGCAGGGTAGTATCCATTATTTCTAACATATATTATAATAGTAGCTAACTGATATAAATTAAACGAATAAAACAAATTATATTACAAATTCAGTTGCGCTTTATTTCAGTAGATTTTCTTCAACTTCATTTATTAAAATCAGGTTGATTAAAACTCTTTTATATAATAGCTTTATTCTCAAATTCTTCAATCATATTTTTTCTTGACAATAAATAGTCGATATCGTCAAGACCTTTGAGCAGGCATTCTTTTTTATACGAGTTGATATCAAATTTTTCAGAAATTCCTGTAACATTGTTCTTGATGGTTTGATTCTCAAGGTCGATGGTCAGATTTGCTTTAGGGTCTTTATTGACACAATCGAAAAGTTCGGAAAGAAATTTCGGAGAAACCACAACCGGCAGTACGCCGTTATTTAATGCATTGTTTCTGAATATATCTGCGAAAAAGCTCGATACTACTGCTCTGAAACCATATCCGGCGATTGCCCATGCCGCATGTTCACGGCTCGAACCACTTCCGAAGTTTTTTCCTGCAACAAGAATCTGTCCGCTATAGGTAGGGTTGTTCAACACAAAATCTTTTTTAGGTTTGCCTTCTTTGTCATATCGCCAGTCAGCGAATAGATTATTGCCAAATCCGTCTTTAGTTGTGGCTTTGAGAAAGCGAGCAGGTATAATTTGATCTGTATCCACATTTTCAATTGGAAGTGGTACATAAGTGGAAGTTAATATTGTAAATTTTTCCATAATGGTTATTTCGTTTATTGTGTTTGTTACGAGTGGCAACCAATGATTTTTTTGAATTTTTTGCGAGTTATATTTGTTGCCGTTTTTAACAAGTCTTAATTATAAAATTGTTCTTGGATCTGTAATTTTACCAGTAACAGCAGCTGCTGCGGCAACTAAAGGACTTGCTAATATTGTACGAGCTCCGGGACCTTGACGTCCTTCAAAGTTACGGTTCGATGTTGAAACAGCATATTTTTTTGCCGGAACTTTGTCATCGTTCATTGCAAGACAAGCCGAACATCCGGGTTCTCTCAATTCAAAACCTGCGTCTTCTAAAATTTTGTCTAATCCTTCAGCTTTAATTTGGTCAACTACCATATGGCTGCCGGGTACGAGCCATGCAACGACATGGTCTGCTTTCTTTTTGCCCTTAACAAAATTGGCAAATAGACGAAAATCTTCGATTCTACCATTTGTACAGCTTCCTAAGAATACATAATCAATGGTTTTTCCTTCGAGCTTCTCTCCGGGCTTAAATCCCATGTAGTCCATTGATTTTTGAAAAGAAATACGTCCCGCTTCGTCAATTTCATCCAGAGTAGGTATTGTTCCGTTTATAGCCATACCCATTCCCGGATTTGTTCCATAAGTAACCATCGGCTGAATGTCAGAAGCTTCGAAAGTCAATTCTTTATCAAATTTTGCATTTTCGTCAGTTTTCAAAGTTTTCCAATAAGCCAATGCTTTATCCCAATTTTTGCCTTTAGGGGCAAATTCGCGTCCTTCTACGTATTTGAATGTAGTTTCGTCAGGAGCTATTAAACCTCCACGAGCTCCCATTTCTATACTCAGGTTACACAGTGTCATGCGTGCTTCCATCGACATGCTCCGGATTGCTTCGCCGGCATATTCTACAAAATAGCCTGTTGCTCCACCTGTAGTCAGTTTTGAAATCATATATAAAGCTATATCTTTAGCTGTGACGCATTTACCCAATTTGCCGTTAAAAGTTATCCGCATTGTTTTTGGACGGCTTTGAAATACACACTGGGTTGCCAAAACCATTTCAACCTCACTTGTTCCTATACCGAAAGCAATTGCTCCGAATGCTCCGTGAGTTGATGTATGGCTATCGCCACATACAATTGTCATTCCCGGATGTGTAAAACCGTTTTCAGGACCGATGATGTGAACAACACCGTTTTTTCTGTTGCCTAATGGATAGAAATATGGAAGATTGAATTCTTTTGCATTTTTCTCGAATGTATCGAGCTGATTTTTTGAAACCGGGTCTTTAACGGGTTGATCCTGATTAATAGTTGGTGTATTATGATCTGCTGTTAAAGTCGTTTGTTTCGGACGGAATACTTTAAGTCCTCTTGCTCTTAGTCCGTTAAAGGCTTGCGGACTTGTAACTTCATGGCAAAAATGCCTGTCGATATACAATTGTGTAGGCCCATCCTCAACTGTCGATACTACATGAGCATCCCAGATTTTGTCAAATAATGTTTTCATTTTTTAGTTGTCTGTAATTTATCTTTTAAGTTCAATTTATTTATTAATTTGTGTCCATAGTTTTGTCCGGGTATCTCGATTAGCTTATACGTTATGCCGGCTAATATGAAGGTTATAATTGCTACAATCAAATACATTGCTATAAAGTTAAATAGAAATGTTTTAAAGTCAGAAATTTCGCTGACCTTAGTTAATTTTAAACGGATCAAGACGTAAATGACTATAAAATGTATCAGATACATACTATAACTTACTTTCCCGATGGATGCAAGTAATTTATTTGATAATAATCGAAAGTTAAATTTGCTTTGTATCACAATGAGCATACTGAAACCTAAACCTATCAGAAAATTATAAGGTATAGGTGTATAACAGAATGCAAAAATAAACAAGGTCAGGCATACTAAAGTAAACTTTTTAAAGCCAACTTCTGCTTTGTTCAAAAATAGATAGATAAATATTCCCAATGCAAACGCCGGTAATTGGATTATTGGATTGAATAAAATGAAATTCAGATCGTAATGTTTTGTCTCGATGAAAGATGAGAATATGGCCGACAGACTTACGAGGGACATAATGAGAATCAATGCTGAATTCAGATTTTTAATCTTACTACATATCAGCGGAACGAAAAGATAGAATATGAACTCTACTGAAACAGACCATCCTCCGGGTACGTATTGATTTATATATTGTGGAAAGAACGCACTTATAAAGAATATTTCACTAAGTAGGTTTCCGATAGGGATATTCATCAATCCGAACAGAGGTGCATCTGTTTTTATGAATTTTAGAAATGTTATTCCGACAATGGCGAGATAATACATAGGTGCTATTCTGAAAAAACGTCTTATTATAAAGCTGCGTGTGCTGTGCGGCTCGCCGATTCTGTTATAATGGGACATTATCAGAGTGAAAGCGCTTAATATGAAAAATAACAGAACTCCATACATGCCGTTATGAACGAATTTTGCAAAAATAGGATGTTCATTAAATTGCGGATAATACATGAATCCGAGTACGGTGGCTATATGAACAAGTATAACAAGTAAAATAGCAATTCCCCTCAAGCTGTCTATGTATTGATATTTCTTCGGTTCAGACATTTGTCGTTACTTCACAAATTTATTGATAGCGTTTATATATGCTTCTGCTGAAGCTGCGACAATATCTGTGTTTGCCGAAAAACCATAATAAATTTGTCCTTCGTATTCTATTTGCATATGCACTTTACCCGTATCGTCACTGCCTTTGTTTATCGCCTGAATCAAGAATTCTTGTATGGTTGTCTGACGGCGTACGATCTCTTTAATTGCTTTTATGGCTGCATCTACCGGTCCATTACCTGTTGCCGAAGCCTCGAATTTTTCGCCTGCTATATCTAATCCTACGTTTGCTATGTTACGTATTCCGATGCCCGATATCACTTGTAAATATTCGAGCTTGATGCGGTGCATTCCGTTGGTTTCTTTACCCGCAAGTATCAGCACATCTTCGTCCGTGATATCTTTTTTCTTATCGGCAAGTTCAAGAAAGTCTTGATATACTTTAGCCAACTCAAGGTCGTTAACCTCAATTTTTAAAAGATTTAATCTGTTTTTCAGCGCAGCTCGTCCGCTTCGTGCGGTCAAAACAATCGCATTATCATCAATACCGACATCTTTCGGGTCAATAATCTCGTAAGTGGACAGGTTTTTCAACACCCCGTCTTGATGGATACCAGATGAATGGGCGAAAGCATTGCGCCCGACTATAGCTTTGTTAGGTTGAATGGGCATATTCATCAGGTTCGAAATCGTACGGCTGATAGGATATATTTTCTGCGTATTAATGTTTGTTTCTATATTCAGCTCTTTATGGCTACGTATTGCCATAACCACTTCTTCAAGCGATGTATTACCCGCACGTTCGCCAATACCGTTGATGGTAACTTCTACCTGACGTGCGCCGTTTAACACACCCATGATAGTGTTGGCAGTTGCCATACCAAGATCCTGATGACAGTGTGTTGATAAGATGGCATTTTTTAAATCTACATGATCTACAAGATATTTGATTTTTTCGCCATATTCTGTGGGAAGGCAATAACCTGTTGTATCAGGAATATTTACAACGGTTGCACCGGCGTTTATTACTGCCTGTACAACACGGGCAAGATATTCATTGCTTGTTCGTCCGGCATCTTCGGCATAAAATTCCACATCTTCCACATATTTTTTTGCATACTTCACGGTTGCGATCGCCCGTTCGATAATTTCGTCTTGTGTAGAATTGAACTTGTATTTAATATGATAGTCTGAAGTTCCGATGCCTGTATGGATTCTCTTTTTTTTAGCATACTTGAGAGCTTCAGCAGCCACATCAATATCTTTCTGTACGGCACGTGTCAACGCGCATATAGTAGGCCAAGTTACGGCTTTAGATATTTCGACAACGGAATTGAAGTCGCCGGGACTCGAAACCGGAAAGCCTGCTTCTATCACATCCACTCCGAGACTTTCGAGCGATCTTGCCACTTCTATTTTTTCAATGGTGTTTAGCTGGCAGCCGGGAACTTGCTCTCCGTCTCTTAATGTTGTGTCGAAAATAAATAACTTTTCCATACTTATTCTACTTTTATTTAATAATACCTTCTTTTAACAAAAAAACCTTTCTCATCATCAAGAGTGAGAAAGGCTTTCGTTTTATTTTGTTAGTTGATTATACAGCAAAACTCACTCTTGAAAATTTCCAGAGGAGAATAATAATGCTGATTAATGAACTATATGATTTCATATAAATTTGTTTGAATAGAAGCAAAGATATTTCATTTTTTCAATAAATCAAACAAAAAAATAATTTTTTGCAACTGATAAGATCATAAAATAGATTTTGGTATGGATCATTATCATATGTTAATAGAAATAAGCACTTAACATAATGCGTATTTGCAGAAGTATAAATAATCTTGATTATCTTTGGTAATAAAATATGTTTGCCTTATGCAGAAAATAATTGAAGTTTCGGATTTGAATTATGTGTTGAACGATGTGTTGAGCAAACTAAGTTTCGACAAATTGTTTGTTCTAACGGATATTAATACAGATAAATTTTGCTTACCGTTGCTGGCTGATAATGAATTCGTTAAAAAGGCAGGCAAAATTATAATAGGATCGGGCGAAGAGTATAAGAATATTGATACATTGACGCAAATATGGTCTTATCTTTCAAAACACGAGGCTACAAGGCATTCTTTACTTATCAATTTAGGCGGTGGCTTGCTGACTGATATAGGCGGATTTGCGGCGGCTTGCTTCAAACGTGGCATAAAATTTATTAATATTCCCACAACTTTGTTAGGTGCGGTGGATGCTGCGGTAGGAGGGAAGACAGGAATCAATTTTGAAGGATTAAAAAATGAGATAGGGGTATTTTCTCCGGCTGAGTTCGTGCTGATCTACGCTGATTTTTTCAGAACTTTTGACCATACGAACTTTTTATCGGGTTTTGCCGAGATGATAAAGCATAGTTTGTTGGATAGTGATAAATCGTGGAAATCCATTATCTCGTTTAATACGTACGAAATAGATTATCCGAGATTAAATAGTTTGGTAGTTGAATCAGTTTCGGTAAAAGAGCGCATCGTCAGCGAAGATCCGTTTGAAAAAGGGATACGTAAGGCTCTTAATTTAGGGCATACAGTCGGTCATGCATTCGAAAGCCTTTCACATCACAAAGAGAAGCCAATTCCGCATGGTTTTGCTGTTGCGTGGGGGATTGTCTGTGAATTATATATGTCACACTTGCGCTGTGGTTTTCCAAAAGAAAAACTCTATCCTACCATTTATTTTATCAGAGACAATTATGCCGGTTTTCCTTTTGATTGTGACGATTACGAGCAATTGTTTGAATATATGAAACACGATAAAAAGAATGTATCGGCTGATCATATAAACTTTACGTTTTTGTCCGATATCGGTAAGATAGAGATCAATCAAGAGGCTCGAAAAGAAGAAATATTCGAATCGATTGATTTTTTGCGCGAAAGTGTCGGTCTTTAACCCACGATAGAATGCTTAAAACATTCTATCGTACTGTGCAGGGACTTCTATTTTTGCATTTAGTTCTTTTGCTGCTTTATATGCAAAATACGGATTACGTATTAGTTCACGTCCTAAGAATATCAGATCGCTCTTGTTTTCAGATAAAATATTTTCGGCTTGCTGAGCTTCTGTAATCAGTCCCACGGCACCTGTTAAGCATCCTGTTTGTTTCTTTATTTCATCGGAGAATTTTACTTGATAACCGGGTGATATAGGTATATGGGCGTGCGGAACATTTCCACCAGTGGAAACGTCAACCAGCTCTACCCCTTTTTCTTTTAATATACGGCAAAGCATTACCGAATCATCAATATCCCAACCGCCTTCTACCCAGTCAGTAGCTGTTATACGTACCCATAACGATTGTTCTGCTCCGCAGACTTCTTTTATGGCATCAACTATATGCAGAAGAAATCGAATACGATTTTCAAAAGTGCCTCCATATTCATCGTCACGCTTATTGGTCAGTGGAGATAAAAACTCTTGTATCAGATAGCCGTGAGCTGCATGGATTTCGAGTATTCTATATCCTGCCTTGATTGCTCTGATTGCTGCTGTTCTGAATTGGGAGATTACGTTCATTATTCCTTCTTTAGATAAAGCAATAGGGGCATTATCGTCATTATTGAATGGAACGGCTGACGGAGCAACGGTTTGCCAACTGTTAGAACCTGTTTTAAGCTGTCCACCTCCGTGCGATGGCAAATCGCAACTGGCTTTACGTCCGGCGTGCGCTAACTGTATTCCAGGTATAGCTCTGTACTGATTCATAAAAGAAGTGATTTTGAGCAAACCTTCGATATGTTCGTCCTTCCATATACCCAAATCGCCATAAGATATACGCCCTTCGGGCGATATAGCGGTTGCTTCTTGTATGATGGCGGCGCATCCACCCACTGCTCTTGTCGCATAATGTACGAAATGCCAATTGTTGACGAAACCATCAGTTGCCGAATATTGGCACATCGGTGACATAATAATTCTGTTTTTTAGTTCTAACGAACCTATCTTTATTGGAGAAAAGAGTTTTGACATAATATAGTAGTTATTGAAAAATTTAATAAAGAATTAATTACGAAATTTGTTCTTATTGAATTTCATACCTTAAATTGGTTGAAGTGATTCATTCGTGATGAGTTTTGAATTTTTAAATGATGAGACATAAAAACTTTCATTTCGGATGCTACATTGAAGCAATTATGTATTAAAACTAATTATCTTAATCAATATTATTCTTTTGATGGATTGAAGTATTATGTTCTATATTAGCTTCAAAGGCATTTAGCTTATCTTTTTCACCCGCCAACCAGAGTATATCGCCTTCTTCAAACTTCAGATGCGGAGTAATACTTGTCAATGAAATACCTCTTCGGTCAATGCCAATAACCATACATTCGGTTTTTTCACGTATTTCTAATTGATGAATAGACTTTCCTATCATTTCTGAGCCGGGTTCAACAATATATTGTGATAAACGAATATGATGTTCTCTTCCGTTTTTCTTATGGCTGATTTGAGCTATATTATCATTTTGAACTTCAATTTGGTTGCTGAAGTTTTGAATTTCCTCGTCAGAACCTGAGACTACAATCTTATCGTATGGATAAAGGTATTCTTTTCCGTCGGGAATATTATTTTTAATTCCTCCCCGAATTATAGTTATTATGTTTACACCCGTTTTCTGTCTGAAATTTAATTCTCTCAAAGTTTTTCCGATAATTGGGGATAAAGGCGATATCTCAAATTCTTCGATATGAATATCTTTAGACAGTAAATCATTTTCAACCGTCGGTAAAATAGCGGCTTTACTCTCATCCAACATCTGCTTACTGTTTAAATTTTCCATGAAATGGGCTTCTATGATGCGTGACTGTGTCTTGAAACCCTGTATGAAGATAACCATTGTTATGATTGCAAGAGAAATTATAACCATAAGCAAGGTCATGCTCGGAAATAGAGGTATTAAAACCATCAGAATAAGCAAAACGCATAGTCCGATCCTGAAAACTATCAACGATATGAGTGCGCCTCGATTGAAGTTATTGTCATTCCAGAGATTTTTAAATTCTTTGGACCGATTCTTCTTCATCATAATTGCACGCATAAAAGGAGCCATAGCGGCTATTGTGGCAATGGCTGCTAATATTGCTCCCCATGTATCATGTATATTTTTGATAATAAAAGGGGTGATGTATTTTTGGAAAAGCAATAAAATAGCGAAGCAGACAACAAAGTATATTGCAACAAAGATCAGTACACTCTTTAACAATTTAATCCAATCATTTCTTTTATTTACAGTTTTGTAACTTGATGCCGCATATCCTTTTATTAGTTTCTCCCACTTATCGGGTGTGTGTCCTTCAAGCCAATTAGCAACTGTAGGTGACATTCTGATGAAATATGGTGTTGTGAAAGTTGTTATGACAGATACTGTTACGATAATAGGGTACAATGTTTTGCTTATAACGCCTAAACTCATACCTAAAGCGGCGATTATGAACGAAAATTCTCCTATTTGGGCCAGACTGAATCCAGCTCGGGTTGCAATACGTATTCCCTGTCCTGATGCCATAACTCCTAATGTAGCAAATACGACGCGTCCGACCAGAACGACACAGGTCAATAAAATAATCGTAGAAGCGTAATCCTTAATGACTATCGGATTAATCGTCATGCCTACTGAAACAAAAAATATTGCACCGAATAGATTTTTGAGAGGTTCGATTAAATGTTCAATATGCTTCGACTCAATGGTTTCGGCTAATATCGATCCCATGATGAAAGCGCCGAGTGGTGCTGAAAATCCGATTGATGAGGCAAAAAGTACCATCCCCAGACACATGCCTACCGCAACTACTAACAGAATTTCATCGTTCAGAAGTTTTTTTAATCTATGGAGCAGAGTGGGTATGATGAATATTCCGAACACAAACCAGACGAGTATAAAAAACATCAGCTTCAGCAATTCGTCAAACAGCTCCATTCCATGAAACTTCTTGCTAACCCCTAATGTTGAAAGCAACACCATCATCAGAATAGCCGCAAGATCTTCGACAATGAGCATTCCGAACACTATGCCTGCAAACTTATTCTTTTGCAATCCCATGTCGTTGAATGCTTTGATAATGATTGTTGTGGACGACATTGACAGCATTCCTCCTAAGAATATGCTATTCATAAACGACCAGCCGAGCAATTTTCCGACGATATAACCGATAATTATCATCGAACCCATGTTGATAAAGGTAGCGATGGCTGCAGTACCCCCTACATCAATTAATTTCTTGAAACTGAATTCTAACCCTAAAGCGAAAAGTAAAAAAATGACACCAATTTCTGCCCAGATTTTTACATTTTCCATATCGCTTATACTGGGTAGCCACGTGATATAGGGACTTGCTAAGAATCCTGCAACAATGTAGCCTAAAACAATTGGTTGTTTAAGCCATTTGAAAATAATAGTTACTATACCTGCCGTTATAAGAATAATAGCCAGGTCGTTGATAAACGCCGGTAAATGAGTCATATTTTTAAATTGAATCTGACGATGGAGGAGAGATGATCTTACAGAAATATACTTAGTTTTTGAAATTAATAAAAATATGTTTGTTTCATATAAAAAAGAGGGACAAAATTTTTCGTCCCCCCAATATTTTATTTTTTTTCTTTATCTTTAACTATTTCAGAATCGTAAAGTTGCACGGGTTTAGTCTTTTTTCTCAGTTTCATATTCAGCATTTCAACAAGTAAAGAGAAAGCAATTGCAAAATAGATATATCCTTTAGGTATTTCGCCGACTTGGCTTCCGAATATATTGAGATGGGAGAGATGAGCTGATTCTGCTAAAAGCATTACCCCTATAAGTATCAGAAATGACAATCCTAACATCTGGATTGTCGGATGATCGTTCACAAATTTACTTACAGGTCCTGAAAACAGCATCATGATTGTTACAGCTACTATAACTGCCAAAACCATGATTGTCATTGCCCCTACATATCCAAATTCTTTGAAACTTACCATTCCTACGGCAGTCAGCACGCTATCGAATGAAAAAATAATATCCAGGGCTACTATTTGAACAATAACGCCCCAAAAACTCGTCCTTTTGGGTTTAATATTACTTTCTTCGCTATGACCTTCTAATTTTTGATGAATTTCAGTTACACTTTTGTACAGCAGAAAAATTCCACCGATAAAAATTATTATGCTTTGTCCTGATACAGAACCGTCAATAAAGGTTGTGTCAAACGAGAAAATCGTCTTTTTAAGTCGCATCAGCAACGATATACCAAATAGTAGCAGAATGCGGAAAAGCATGGCTAATAACAATCCTGTGACACGGGCTTTTCCTTGTTCTTTGGTCGGAAGCTTCGATGACATTATTGATAGAAAAATAATGTTATCAATACTCAATACTATCTCAAGAAATACTAATGTCAGAAGTGCCATCCAAGCACTCGGATGTAGAAATGTTTCTATTATCTCCATAATCAAAAGATTTTAGAGTAAATGTAGTAAAGTTTTTTCAGGCGATGGACTACAATGAACAAAAATGAAAATTGACGAATTATCTTCCTTTTTCCAAGTATTCTTTAATTAAATACTTCAAATCTCCATCATCAAATCCAAGCCAAAACTCAATTTTCGATCGTGCCGATTTTATGAAATTCTTAATCATGATATTTTGAGTTTAAGTAATATATAATAAGATGCAATACTATCTGTGATGTTGCATCATTAACTTTATTTATTACTTTTTATCAATCTATCTGATACTTGTTGATAATAATCAATTTAAGGTTTTCATCGTACACATTATAAGAATCTGGTGTGGGACAAGTTAACTCTGTATTTTGCTTATTTATTTCTGTCAATAACTTGTTTTTCAAGTTGTCAACTAAGATTGGGGTTGCATTTATTGAAACCGGAATTAAAAAAAGAATACCTGAATGAAAAAAAGTATGTGCTGTTTCTTTATTGAATGGTTGACAAGAGACGATTTGTTTAAATTTATCTAAGGTTACAATGTGATTTTTAAATATTTTATCGGGATAGATAAATGTATAATGCGAATAATACCGTTGCATAACAAATTTTCGGAAAAACAATATCTTTAAATGTTTGCACTAATTGCAGTTACCTTTTGATTGTTGAATCCATGTAATTTATATTATACAATAATATATTAGAATCCATATTTTTTGATACTAATCTGATATAACCCGCTATATTTTTGAGATTATTGTTTAAATCAGGTTTAGCTAAAGTATATTCTTGATTGTGATCAATTTTTACAACATTCTCCACAATTGTATCAGGATAAGTATATTCTATTACGGCTTCAGCTTGATTGCGCCTGGATGCACCTAATGCTTTAAAATGCCAATCAATTAATGTTAAATCAATATTACGTAGCATGTTCGAATCTAATGCAAAACTTAATAAAGGAGTTTCGGGTTTCAATGTGAAGGTTATTGGCATAAGCTGTGAATCATTCCGATCGTAACGTTTGGCAGTAGTCGTTCTTAATATTTCAATTTGATTTTTTAATCGTTGTGTGACAGCATCGTTTATTTTTTTATAATCTTCCATATTATCAGAATACCATGTCAACGAAGAGTCAAATTTTTCTTTAGTTATATGATGTTTATAAAATACATCATTAATAAGAGCTTCTTTATCTTCGGTTCTGTATAATCCTATCTCATAATCGTCAGATAATGTCTGTGCAAGTTGTATATCGTAGAGTACATCCTCCATTTTCTCACTCGAAAGGATATACCTCGGTTTCTTACTGCATGAAATTAGTCCTATGACAGGAATTAAGAATAGTAAAATAATTACTCTGCTCATATATAAATAAAGATCTAATTCAGGATTTTTTAGTATCAAAAGATGTATTCAGTGTTTTGCGGTAAAAGGCTATCAGAATGAATATACCGATCGTAATAGCTGAATCGGCTACGTTAAATATCGGACTGAAAAATATAAAATCTTCGCCTCCCCAGAATGGAAACCACGATGGTAATGTACCATTTACGAGCGGAAAATAGAGCATATCCACAACTTTGCCGTGTAACCACTCCGAATATCCGTTTCCTATGGGTACAAATGAGGCTACATGACCTGGATAGCTTGCGGAGAATATTTCTCCGTAGAAAACGCAGTCTATTATGTTGCCGAATGCTCCTGCCCATATTAGGGCAATGCAAAGAATATATCCTTTAGAGAATCCCTTCTCAATAAGCCAATACAGGTAATAACCGATAAGACAAATAGCAATTAAGCGGAAAAGCGTAAGAAATAATTTTCCACCCACTTGCATGCCGAATGCCATACCCGGATTTTCTACGAAATAGATTTTGAACCAATTCGTGATTTCGATGGACTCGTATAATGACATATTGGTTTTGACCAATATTTTGGTGACCTGATCGATAATTATTACAGCAATTATTAATAGTATTGCTGTGATTCCTTTGGACTTTTTACTCATAGTTTGTGGATCGTTCTTTTTAAAGCAACAGAAGAAAAAACAGAACACACGCGTTCCGTTTTTTCTTCGTCGGCTATTTATGTCTTTTTAAATATATCTATTTAACACCACTGTTTTTAGCTTCTATGCTGAGAGTTGCATGTGGTACGGCCCGCAAGCGTTCTTTAGGTATTAATTTACCCGTTTCGCGGCAGATTCCGTATGTTTTGTTTTCAATTCTTATCAGAGCTGATTGCAGATTCTGAATAAACTTCATCTGTCGTTGGGCTAAGCGTCCTGCTTCTTCTTTTGACAGGGTAGAAGCTCCTTCCTCCAATACTTTGAATGTTGGCGATGTATCGGTAACATCGTTGCCATCGGTATTAGTTATCGCTGCTCTCAATTGCTCGTATTCATCTTTAGCTTTGTTAAGTTTATCAAGAATAATTTGGCGAAATTCGTTTAACTCTTCGTCGCTGTATCTTGTTTTTTCTGTTGTTTCCATAACTTTTCAGTTTATAAGTTTAGTATAATATTACACACTAATAATTGTATTTTTAAATTTTATCTACCGAAATTTTTAAAATATAATCATCCATGTCGATATCTAAACCATTAACTATCGGTTTTAGTTCAATCTTATCAGCAAGTACTTGAGTCGCAATGTAATTATTATATTCATTAATAGCATCGGTTATTTGTTCATTTTCTGATATCTTGACATTTATCCGATCAGTTATATCAAGTCCGTTTGATTTACGAATATTCTGAATGCGATTGACTAATTCTCGAGCTATTCCCTCTTTACGTAAATCATCAGTGATTGTTACGTCAAGAGCTACAGTTAATCTGCCTTCGTTGGCAACAAGCCAACCGGGTATATCTTCCGAAATTATTTCTGCGTCGCCAAGCTCAATTGTTGCCTTTTGTCCGTCAATATCAAATGTATAATTACCTTCTTTCTCGAACGTATTTATAGCTGTCTGATCCATCGTTTGAATAACTGCAGCCAATTGCTTCATTATTTTACCGTAGCGAGGACCCAGCTTTTTAAAGTCAGGTTTGACTTTTTTGACCAATATTCCGGCGGCATTATCAACGTATTTCAGCTCTTTAACATTGACTTCATTAAGAATCAATTCACTTACAGCCTCAATATCCTGCTGTTGTTTATTATCTATGACAGGAACCATTATTTGTTGCAGTGGTTGGCGTACTTTTATACTTTCTTTACGGCGTAATGCCAATACCATAGATGATATATCTTGTGCTATCTGCATCCGTTCTTCAAGATTTTTATCAATCACGTCTTCGTTGAAATGTGGAAAATCTGCTAAATGGACAGATATATTTTCTTCGCGTCCAGTTGCTGAAACCAAGTCGCAATAAAGTTTGTCTGCATAGAATGGCGATATAGGAGCCATTAATTTAGTTACGGTTTCGAGACAAGTGTAAAGTGTCTGATAAGCAGATAGTTTGTCGTTGTCCATCTTGCCGCCCCAGAAACGCTTACGGTTAAGTCTTACATACCAGTTGCTGAGATTATCGTTTACGAAGTCTGATATTGCACGTCCTGCCTTTGTCGGTTCGTAATCATTATAGCATTCATCAACATATTTAACCAACGAGTTGAGTAATGAAATTATCCAACGGTCTATTTCGGGACGTTCATTTATCGGTATTTCTTTTTCAGTAAAGTTAAATCCGTCTACATTGGCGTAAAGTGCGAAGAATGAGTAAGTATTATAAAGTGTTCCGAAAAACTTACGTCGTACTTCTTCAACTCCTTCAATATCGAATTTAAGATTGTCCCAAGGCGAAGAATTGGTTATCATATACCAACGCAAGGGGTCAGAGCCATATTTTTCGATCGCTTCAAACGGATCAACGGCATTGCCCAAACGTTTCGACATTTTGTTTCCGTTTTTGTCGAGTACCAATCCATTTGATACAACGTTTTTAAACGATACTTCGTCGCGGAACATTGTTGATATGGCATGTAGTGTGAAGAACCATCCTCGGGTCTGATCGACACCTTCTGCTATAAAATCGGCAGGATATACTTTTTTGAAGTCTTCTTCACTTATGTTCGGATAGAAAACCTGTGCAAACGGCATCGCACCTGAATCAAACCAAACGTCTATAAGGTCTGACTCACGTTTCATCGGTTGTCCTGAATCAGATACTAAAACAATATTATCTACATACGGACGGTGCAAATCTATTTTTTCGTAGTTTGCTTTATCGAGGTTACCTAATTCGAAATCTTTCCAAGGCAATTCTTTCATAAAGCCTTTTTCGATAGATTTCTGCATTTCAGCATATAATTCTTTAACTGAACCGATGCATTTTTCTTCTTTACCATCTTCGGTGCGCCAGATCGGCAACGGTGTACCCCAATAACGGCTTCGGCTTAAATTCCAGTCTTGCAAATTTTCGAGCCATTTTCCGAAACGTCCTGAGCCGGTTGATTCGGGTTTCCAGTTTATTGTTGAATTAAGTTCAATCAAACGATCTTTGCAAGCTGTTGTACGTATAAACCAACTGTCGAGTGGATAGTATAATACAGGTTTATCGGTACGCCAGCAATGTGGATAGCTGTGAACATGTTTTTCGATACGAAATGCTTTGTTCTGTTGTTTCAACATCACACTGATATCAATATCAAGTGTCACGTCGTCAGCAGTTAATGTACTGTCGTAAGCATTTTTTACATAACGCCCTGCATATTCTTTATATAAATCAACATTCACATTGTTCTTGACGAAATCAGGATCTAAATCTTCAAGTTTGAAGAATTTTCCGGTCAGATCGACCATCGGACGAAGATTACCGTCTTTGTCGATCAGCATCATATCAGGCACGTTGTTTGCTTTCGCAACCTTGGCATCGTCCGCACCAAAAGTAGGAGCTATATGCACAATACCGGTACCGTCTTCGGTAGTTACAAAATCGCCTGTTATCACTCTGAATGCACCTGTTCCTGGATTAACCCACGGTATAAGCTGTTCATACTCCATGCCTGCTAATTCCGAACCTTTATATTCGGCTACTATTTTATACGGAATTAATTTATCACCCGGCTTGAAGTCCTCTAAAGCTATATCTTTAGCTTTCGGGTTAAACAGATTATTAAATAATATTTTAGCAACTACAACTGTTTCTTTCTCACTTGTATAAGGGTTATAGGTTTGAACAGCTACATATTCAATGTTTGGACCTACTGCCAATGCTGTATTGGATGGAAGAGTCCACGGGGTAGTAGTCCAAGCTAAAAAATAAGGAGTGCCGAAACCTGTCAGTTCAGATTTAGGTTCTTTTATTTTAAACTGGGCGATACATGTTGTATCCTTTACATCTCTGTAAGTGCCGGGTTGGTTCAATTCGTGCGAACTAAGACCGGTTCCCGCCGCAGGTGAATAAGGTTGTATGGTATATCCTTTATATAAAAATCCTTTCTCATATAGAGCTTTTAGCAAATACCATAATGTCTCTATATAACGGCTGTCGTAAGTTATATACGGGTCTTTCATATCTACCCAATAACCGATTAGTTGCGTCAGC
The DNA here is from genome assembly GCA_945273835.1 of uncultured Dysgonomonas sp. Taxonomy (GTDB): domain Bacteria; phylum Bacteroidota; class Bacteroidia; order Bacteroidales; family Dysgonomonadaceae; genus Dysgonomonas. The sequence continues at coordinate 32,941 of CALYPL010000002.1, forward strand.
TTTTCCCATTCATTGGTATAACGCATCACAGCTTCACGACAGGCTTTGTTATAGGCTTCGACGGAAATTTTTTTACCTATATCTTCTTTGGTTATCCCGAGTTCTTTTTCAACACCAAGCTCAACAGGAAGTCCGTGTGTATCCCATCCGGCTTTGCGGTTGACGAGATAACCTTTCATGGTCTTATATCGGCAAAATATGTCTTTAATGGTACGTGCCATAACATGATGAATGCCGGGCATGCCATTAGCAGATGGTGGCCCTTCGTAAAAAACGAATGAAGGAGCGCCTTCTCTTATCTCCAGACTTTTGTTAAATACATTATTCTTATTCCATTTATCCAATATTTCTTTATTTATTTCCGATAAATTGAATTTGTTGTATTCTGCAAATTTCTTAGCCATATTTTGTCTTTTTTCAGCATTAAAAAATTGTCACAAATATAATCATTTTTTATGTATATGCGTAAATAATCCTTATAAGCTGTCAGCTTATAAAGAAAGAATGGAGCAGGGCAGTAGATTCCATCCTTATCAACAAAATAGTCTGACTGTTTTTCATTTGACTATGATGTTTCGTGACTATTTTTTCTAAATCTGATTTGCTTTAGGTAAATTTCTACGTTATAGCTAAATTATAGAATAATATTAAGCAATGTCGTTATGTTTGTTTTATAGTCATTAAATCAGTACATTATGCTCGTTTATGAATTTCAGGAAGCCATGTCATTATATATTAATGTATTTTTTATAAACAATTTCACTATTTTTGCCTTTAAAAGAAAACTATTCTATAATAATAACAGGTTATTGAGGTATGGAAAAAAATTTGGTGATAGTGGAGTCTCCGGCAAAAGCGAAAACTATTGAGAAGTTTTTGGGTAAAAATTTCAAGGTAATGTCAAGTTACGGACATATTCGTGACTTAAAGAAAAAAGACCTTGGCATTGATATTGCCCATGATTTCGAACCATTATACGAAATTCCTGCTGATAAGAAAAAAGTTGTAGAAGAACTTAAGAAAGCAGCTAAAGCTGCAGATATGGTTTGGCTCGCTTCCGATGAAGACCGCGAGGGAGAAGCCATATCTTGGCATTTATATAAAACACTTGACCTGAAAGAAGATAAGACGCGCAGAATTGTATTCCACGAAATAACAAAAGATGCTATTTTGCATGCAGTGGAAAACCCGCGTAAGATAGACGTAAATTTGGTAAACGCACAACAGGCGCGCCGTGTATTAGATCGTATTGTCGGTTTTGAAGTTTCTCCCGTTTTATGGAAAAAAGTAAAGCCCGCCCTTTCCGCAGGTCGTGTACAGTCAGTTGCCGTAAGACTTATTGTTGAACGTGAGCGCGAAATACAAGCCTTTCAAGTTGAAGCGTCGTATCGAGTTGTTGCTATTTTCACGCAAAAAAACGCAGACGGCAGCCATAACGACATAAAAGCAATTTTAAATAGCCGGTTGAAGACTAAACAGGAAGCATTGGATTTGCTTGAAAAATTAAAGTCAGCTACATTCAAAGTCGATAATGTCGAAACCAAGCCTTTGAAGAAATCTCCTGCTGCTCCTTTCACAACTTCCACATTGCAGCAAGAGGCTTCACGCAAGTTAGGGTTTCCTGTCTCGTTGACGATGATGGTGGCTCAAAAATTATATGAATCAGGTTTCATTACTTATATGCGTACAGATTCGGTCAATTTATCAGGTTTGGCATTGAATGCATCTAAAACTGAAATTGAAAAATCTTATGGTAAGGAGTATGTAAAAACACGTCAATTCTCTACCAAGAGTAAAGGAGCACAAGAAGCGCATGAAGCCATAAGACCGACTTATATGAAAGAGCATACAGTAGCCGGTACGGCACAGGAGAAAAAGTTGTATGACTTGATCTGGAAACGTACAATCGCTTCGCAGATGGCTGATGCAGAATTAGAAAAAACAATCATAAACATTGCTATATCGAACGATAATCTGAAATTTCAGGCAGAAGGAGAGGTCATTAAATTTGATGGATTTCTGAAAGTTTATTTAGAAGGTAATGACGATGATGATAGTGATAAAAACGCTGAATCGGGTTTGTTGCCTCAGGTAAAAAAGGGAGAATTACTTGATCTTGGAGAAATTGTTGCAACAGAACGTTTCACACAGCATCCTCCACGATTCACAGAAGCCTCACTTGTGCGGAAACTTGAAGAATTAGGTATCGGTCGTCCTTCTACTTATGCGCCCACAATTTCAACTATACAAAACCGTGAATATGTTGAAAAATCCAATCTTGAAGGTAAAGAACGTAAGTATGTTGTTCTTACACTTAAAAACGGAAAAATCAATGATAAAGAGAAAACTGAAATAACGGGAGCTGATAAGAATAAGCTCATCCCTACAGATATAGGTATTGTAGTAAATGATTTTCTTACAGAATTCTTTCCGCATATTATGGATTATAATTTCACTGCTGAAGTGGAGAAAGAATTCGATCATGTTGCAGAAGGGCAGGAAGATTGGACTAAAATGATGGGTAATTTTTATAAGGTATTCCATCCTACAGTTGAATCAGCCTCTAACTATCAGACTGAACATAAAATCGGAGAACGGATACTTGGCACTGATCCCAAATCTGGAAGACAGGTATCAGTGAAAATCGGTCGTTTCGGGCCTATGGTGCAGATTGGAACGCAGGAAGAAGAAGAAAAACCTCAATTTGCCGGTTTGCAGAAGAATCAGTCTATCTCAAGTATTACCCTTGAAGAAGCATTGAAGTTGTTTGAGCTGCCTCGTAGCTTAGGTGAGTACGAAGGCAAAGATGTATCGGTATCAACCGGGCGATTCGGCCCTTATGTCAAACATGACGGTAAATTCGTTTCATTGCCAAAAGATTCCGATCCATATAGTATTAATTTTGACGATGCCGTGCAACTGATAGAAGATAAGCGACGTAAAGATCGAGAAAAGGTTATCAAGATTTTTGACAATGACACAGATATGCAACTGCTGAATGGCAGATATGGACCTTATCTGGCTTACAAAGGGACAAATTACCGCATAGCTAAAAATACAGATGTCGAAAAAATGACATACGAAGATTGTCAGAATATAGTTAATTCGACAGATGCAAGCCCCGCTAAAAGATCAAGGAAAAAGAAATAACGAATATGGCAGGATCTAATATTATGCACCAAAAATTCAACAGTTGTGATGAGAGGAGGGAAGTATAGGTTATTTGTGACGCTGACTCCTTTGGTGGATCTGTGTATCGTATATTTATCCATTGTGATTTCGTTCTATTGGCTACGTGATTCACTTGATGCATTTACGGATAATTGGTATTCTTTTCTGAAAGTATCTCCATTCATCGGAATTGCATATCTGATTATATCACATGTGATGGAGTTTGATAAGCCAAAAGATTTTTCTTTTTTTGGTATTGCGTACACAGGCTTTCTTACTGTTTTTTTCTTATTCGGTTTTACAACAGCTATCAGTTTTTTAGCCCGTGGTTTTGCTTATCCGCGAAGTGTAATGGCTATCAGTTCTTTATTGCAAATATTCTTGTTAGCTTTATGGCATTTGCTTATCAATCAAGTTTATTTATGGCATAATAAGAAAAAGACAGTCCTGGTAATCGGGTATCGAAAAGCCAAAGAGTTGGCATATAAGCTGATAAAAGCAAATGGGATGTGGTCATGTATACGTCATATTTGTGCTCCCGAAAATAAAAAACTCAAAGAGTATATGCAGGAATGCGACGTTATATTTCTAACCGAAGATATAGATGAAGACACTAAGCAAAAAATTGTAAGATATTGTGTAGAGAATTCTATGACGGTATTATATGAACCAAGAAACACTGAAATATTCCTTTTTAACGCAAAATTTACACAAATTGATGATTCTCCGTTGTTGAATGTACATAAGTTTGGTCTTACCCCACTTGACAACATGATGAAGCGTATTGTTGATGTATTACTATGCTTATTAGCATTCATAATATTTTTGATACCCGGGCTGATAGTTTATCTGATTTTAAAAGTCGGTGGCTCTGCTTTTTATTCGCAGGAAAGGGTTACAAGGGACGGAAAGATATTCAGGATTTATAAATTCAGAACGATGATTGAGAATGCAGAAGCATTATCAGGACCTGTGTTGGCAAATGAAAATGATAAACGTATAACATGCTTTGGCAAGTTCTTACGGACAACACGTCTTGACGAAATTCCTCAGATAATTAATATTATCAGAGGGGACATGAGCATCGTTGGGCCACGTCCTGAAAGACCTTTCTTTGTAGACCAATTCAGTCGGGAAATTCCTGAATATTATTTGCGTCATCGGGTTAAAGCCGGACTAACAGGACTGGCTCAGATTGAAGGAAGGTATAACACTTCGGTAGGCGATAAACTTAAATATGATTTACTTTACGTCAATGGTTATTCATTTACCCTTGATGTGAAGATTATTATACAAACATTAAATATTTTATTGAGAAAAAGTTCAACCCAAGGAGTTAAGCAACATAAAGATTTAAGTGATTTGGTTGATAACACACTTTGGCGTGAAGATTAACAATGATTCAGAATGAAGAATTTTCAAGAATTAATAGGAAAACGAAGGAGTATACGTCAATTTACCGACGAATTATTGACTCCCGAGCAAGTTGAAACGATATTAAAAGCTGCGCTGAAATCTCCGTCGTCAAAGAATAAGATGCCATGGGAATTTGTGGTAGTAGAAGATAAAGATATGCTGCAACGTTTAGCGGGCTGTAAGAAATTTGGCAGTAAACCTGTTGCAGGTTGTGCATTGGCAGTTGTGGTGTTGGCAGATCCTTTTGCAAGTGATATTTGGGTCGAAGATACGAGTATAGCTTCTTATATGATGCAGTTGCAGGCAGAAGATCTTGGTCTTGGCAGTTGCTGGATTCAGATAAGAGGCCGTATGACCGAAAACGAAAATGTTTCGGCTGAAGAATATGTAAAGGATTTACTGGATGTTCCTATGCACATGCAAGTACTATCGATTATGGTGTTCGGACATAAGGCACAAGACAGACCTCCTTACGATGACGATAAACTGCAATGGGAAAAAATACATATCGATAAATATTAAATAATACTGAATTATGGCTTCAAATGTATCAAACGATCGCTTGTCTTATGGAGTGACTATTCTGATTTTCGGGCTATTGTATTTACTCGATAAAATCGGTATTCTTGCACAGATTCCATACGGTAGGAATTTAATCAGTATAGGAGCATTTTTTCTGATAGCGGGCATTGTTTTCTTGTGTACACAACCCAAGAAAGCGATGGGATGGATATTTTTGGCAGTAGGCATTTTTCTGAATGCCGATTTTTTCCTTGGTTGGATAAATGTATATTCTAAATACCTTGTTCCGTTGGCATTAGTTGTTGTGGGACTTATTATGGTATTTACGGCTAAAAAGAAATAGGATATGAAAGTTGTGTTTATCGGTGCGGGAAATGTGGCTACACAGTTAGCTGCCGAGCTTCATAAGCACAATTTTGATATTGTGCAGGTTTACAGCCGAAGCGAGGATTCAGCAAGATTATTGGCTCAAGGCCTAAATGCGTCTTATCGTACTGACATTGCCCAAGTCACAACCGAAGCCGATTTGTATATTTTTAGTGTTAAAGATTCCATTTTAGCCGATTTAATCAAACAGTTATCACCCAATAATGGGCTTTGGATTCATACTGCAGGAAGTATTCCTTTGAACATTTTTGAAGGATATGCGTCAAGTTACGGTGTTTTGTATCCGTTTCAGACGTTCAGTAAAAATAGAAGTGTTAATTGGCAGGATATACCCTTGTTTATCGAAGCAAATTGCTCTGAAGCATTGAAACGGATTGGGGTTTTGGCATCCGAATTATCAGACAAAGTAATGGAATTGTCTTCCGACAGACGTATGTATGTGCATTTAACCGGTGTATTCGCATGTAACTTCACCAATTATATGTATTCACTGTCCGAAAAATTTCTTGAAAAGGCAGGATTACCATTTAATATAGCTTTGCCTCTTATTGACGAAACTTGTGCCAAGGTGCATACATTATCCCCATTTGAGGCTCAGACAGGTCCGGCTATGAGGAATGACACGAATGTTATGAATAAACATTTGTCCATTATTGATGATGAAAGGGTAAAAGAAATATATAAATTGATTAGTTCAGATATACACGATAACCATTCTATTGTTAAAAAAGATTTATGAGTACAATCAATTTTGATCTCACAAAGATAAAAGCATTGATTTTTGACGTTGACGGCGTTCTTTCGCCCGATTCAATCCCTTTAAATGATGATGGTGTGCCAATGCGTATGGTTAATATAAAAGATGGTTTTGCAATAAATCATGCCATCTCAAAGGGCTTAGGCATGGCAATTATCACAGGAGGAGATTCAGAGGCTGTACGTCTCCGTTTTTCACGTTTGGGGATCGAACATATTTACATGAAGTCACGTATCAAAATACATGATTTCAACGATTATATTTCAAAGACTGGTTTTGAACCCGAAGAAATTGTTTATATCGGCGATGATTTGCCCGATATTCCTGTCTTAAAACGTGTTGGTTTACCCGTTGCGCCTGTTGATGCAGCACCCGAAGTTAAGGCTGTGGCAAAATATATATCCTATTGTAAAGGAGGTCAAGGAGTGGCTCGCGATGTTATCGAACAAGTTATGCGAGCTCAGGGAATTTGGGGAAATGAAGAGGCTTTTGGTTGGTAAAATAATAAATTAGCTTACTCTTGACCTTTTAATCGTATCATCAATTTACAGAATAAATTAATTTTCTGCTATGAAAATGGGATGCTATCCTTTTTTCATGGCATTTTATTTTTTGTAAATTCAATGCTGTATCTATCCCAATTATTAAACAATGCTTCCATAGACGGTAAGACAATATTCGCTCCCGATTCCCATAGCACATGATCGGGTATAGGTCCAGTATTAATGGCTATTGTGAATATCCCTGCTGCTACTGCCGCTTCAATCCCTCTTGGTGCATTTTCTACAACTACTGCCTGATATGGCTCGATATTTCCTGCTTTTTGTAACCCTGTAAGATAAGGTTCAGGGTGTGGTTTTCCGTGCTTTACATCGAATGCCGTAACAATTTTGTCTTTAGTAAACAGATTATGAAAATTCTGTTCTAATTTGTTGATCAGTGTAGGTTGACCTGAACCGGTAACTACTACACATTTCAAGCCTTGATTATGTATCTTTTCGACAAAATCGTATGCGTACGGAATGAGTTCGCCTTTGTTATACTGGCCGAATAATTCAGTTTTACGGCGGTATATTTTATCCTTTTCATTTTGTGTGGCTTCTCTGCCTAATTCTCTTTTTATAATATAATTGATGGTTTCCCGTCCAACCATACCTTCGTAAAGATAAAACTCTTCAGGAGTCGTTTTTATCCCAAATTCATTCATCGTTTCGTGCCACGAGCGAGCGTGATATTTCATGGAATCGTATAAAACGCCGTCCATATCGAATAACACAGCTTTAAGATCGAAGTGTTCGTAATTGTTATTTACCAGATAATCGTTAAATGCCTTTTCCATCTGTTTCAATTTTATATATGCAAAGATAGGGTTTTCATTTACGTGAATTTATAATTTATCAATTCATTTGAATATTATCTTTTCACTTACATTTTATCTTTAGATTGTATCGTGTTGATAGGGAATGGCATAAGAAAATACTATTATAGAAATATTCAGTAAAACTGTTTACTTTGTTACTTTTTGTCTTTTATCCGAAATTTATTCGTGTCTCAAAATGCACTATTAATGCTGTGTTCTGAAAAGTATCAACGTGGGACGGGAATTTATTTTTATCTTTGGTAACTAAATAAATTGCATTGTATGAGCAACGAGAAAAAGATTATTAATGATCCCGTATTTGGATTTATTACCATTCCGAATAATTTTTTGTATGCTATCTTGCAACATCCATTTATGCAACGACTGAATCGCATTCGTCAATTGGGCTTAGCTTCGTTTGTTTATCCGGGCGCACAACATACACGTTTACACCATTCAATCGGTGCTATGTATCTGATGAGCGAAGCAATCAATAACTTGCGGTTGAAAGGGCATGAGATTACTCATGAAGAGGCAAATGGAGCAATGGCAGCTATTTTGTTGCACGATGTGGGGCATGGTCCCTTTTCGCACGTCTTGGAACATACATTGACAAATGGTATTTATCACGAAGAGTTTTCATTGGCTTTGATGAGAAGCCTGAACGAAGAAACTGGCGGTGAATTGGATTTATGTATAGATATATTCAGAAATCGTTATCCTAAAAAATTCCTGCATCAGTTGGTTAGCGGTCAGTTAGATGTCGATAGGTTGGATTATCTGCGTCGTGATAGCTTTTTTACGGGTGTCACTGAAGGAAATATCGGTTCCGCACGAATTATCAAAATGCTTGATCTTAGAGACGATCGTCTTGTTGTAGAAGCAAAAGGTATTTACTCGATTGAGAACTTTTTGATGGCTCGTAGATTGATGTATTGGCAGGTATATCTGCATAAAACTGCTGTGGCAGCCGAAAAAATGTTGATAAATACGTTGCGCAGAGCTAAAGAATTAACCATGTCAGGGCATCGGTTGTTTGCCTCTCCAGCATTATTGTATTTTTTAGCTAATGATATCAACGCAATTTTTTTCAAAGAATATTCAAAAGAGGTTTTGAAGCAGTTTGTTAATTTGGATGATAATGATATCTGGTGCGCGTTGAAAGTCTGGAGTGAATCTCAGGACTTTGTTTTATCTACTTTGAGCAAAGCACTCGTTGATCGTCGTTTATTTAAAATAAAAGTATCAAATGACCCTTTTGATGCAAGTATTGTTAAAGAATATACGTTTCTTTATGCTAAACAGTTTGGTATTACAGAATATGAAGCTTCATATCTGTTTTCATCGGGTTCTATCACAACAAATATGTATAATGATATTGACGATAGCATCGATATTATTTACAATGACGGTACTATAAAAGGAATTGCCGAGGCTTCGGACATGTTGAATATTCAATTATTGTCAAAGAATGTGGCTAAATATTATATGGCTTATTACAGAATATGAAAAGAGGCTTTGCATCACGCAAAACCTCTTCTACTACGTTTAAGTTATACTATGAAAAAACACACTTTTGCTTATTATGCAAGTGTTATATCTTTGTCGAGATAGACATCCTGAATTGTTTGAATCAGTTCTACACCTTCATTCATCGGTTTTTGGAATGCTTTGCGTCCGCATATCAGACCCATACCACCGGCTCGTTTGTTTACAACGGCAGTATATACGGCATCTTTAAGGTCTGAAGCACCATGAGATTCACCTCCTGAATTGATTAATCCGACACGTCCCATATATCCGTTTGCAACCTGATAACGGCAAAGGTCAATAGGGTGGTCGGTTGACAATTCGCTGTACATACGTGGGTCGGTTTTGCCGAATTTGATGGCTGTGAAACCTCCGTTGTTTGTAGGGAGCTTTTGTTTTACAATATCCGCTTTAATAGTTACGCCGATATGATTAGCTTGTCCCGTAAGGTCTGCTGCACTATGGTAATCCACACCGTCTTTCTTAAATCCATCATTACGGAGATAGCACCATAATATAGTTACCATACCTAATTCATGCGCATATTCAAACATTTTGGCTATTTCAACGATTTCACGTCTGCTATCTTGCGATCCGAAATAGATTGTTGCACCAATAGCACATGCTCCCATATTCCATGCTTCTTTGACAGTTCCAAAAAGTATTTGTTCAGGTGTATTAGGATGGGTGAGAAGCTCGTTATGATTAATTTTTACGATGAAAGGTATCTTGTGCGCGTATTTGCGGGCAACTGATGCAAGTACACCGAAAGTTGAAGCTACACCGCTACATTCTGCTTCAATAGCCAATTTAACGATGTTTTCAGAATCGAAATATAAAGGATTAGGCGCAAAAGACGCACCTGCAGTATGTTCTATTCCCTGATCGACCGGTAAAATTGACACATAGCCTGTATTTCCAAGTCTACCATGTCCCAACAGGCGCTGCATATTATTTAATGTAGGAATATTACGATCTGAATCAGACCATATGTCTTGAATAATAGTTGGTCTTGGGGCGTGGATTAATTTTTTATCTATAGTCTTACAAGTGTGTCCTAATAAATACTCACTTTGATCTCCTAATAATGAAGTGATTTTTGAGTTAGCCATAGCCATAATGTGTTAGTTTAAAAAATAACGTTTGTTTTATTAAAGAAACAACTATATATCATAATTGTTCAGCTTTGATTCATTTTTATTTATTTATTTAACAATCGATTTTATTTAGGATTTATTTATATGGTTTATTAAAACCCTGATTAGATTTTTTTCTATACCTTTGTTAGGTTTCACTAAATACCGTTTTATAAATATTAACTTCAAACTATATAATAAACAATATGTTACAGGAATTTACATTGTCACAGGGTAAAGCTATGATTAACTTTACTATGAAGTATTGTGATACAAAACAGAAGTTACTGAATAGCCATGGTTTTAGGCGATTCATCGAATCATTCATAAAAGAAGTTATTAAAAAAGATGAGGTTGTTATATATGAACATTACATCAGTAATTTTGATTCTGAAGATGAGCTAATAAACTCACTTATTGATGTCCTGAAACTATTGACAGTATTTAACACAAATGAGGTTATTGAAGTTGATAGTAAATACGCCATATTCTTTAAAGACAAAGATTTATTTATCGAAGTAACAGAACTGATGTTCACTTATTGGATGAAGCTTGAACGTTATGCTTTTGTTACTAATAACCATGTTGGCGACGGTTTGCAGAATGTACGTTTTATTCAGGCAAATAGTATGTTCAACGAATTGATTCTTGCTACCGGACGCAGAGTACAACAAACCGTAAATGGTCATCCTAACCGTATTTTCCGTCAGGCAACAGCAGGTGCTATGGCTGGTTTGACATTAAACAATATAAACTGGAATTGCCCGGTTGAATATAAAGGATTAGCTTCTATTCCGTTTATCAGCAAAGTAGTTATACAGCCTCCTTTCATCGCCTATACTAAAAAGAATACGCGTGATGGCATTTTCCAAGAACATAAAGAGAATCCGTTGCAGAATATCGTATTGAACGATGAAGATTGGATTGTATTTCCTCTCAAAGTGGGGCAGATGCTGACATTCGTTTATTTCCATAAAGACTATATGGTGCATGGAATAACATTGGCTAATCTTTTTGAAATCGCCTTAGAGGATGAATATATCGGGAAAAAACCTGATATGATCTATGTATTTGGTTACCCTGATGGAATTCAGGAAAAGCGTGCATTTTATTATAAGGATAAGAAAAACGACATAATGATTGGGTATGCTAATTATTGTGATGATATAGATTATTTCGGCTACATGAAGAAAATGTTGCTGACATTGCATAATGTTAAACAAATTGATAATGGCAGATTGCCTATCCACGGTGCGATGGTTAATATTGTACTAAAGAATGGTAAAGAAGCTAATATCATCATCATGGGGGATAGCGGTGCAGGAAAATCTGAAAGTCTTGAAGCCTTCCGTACATTGAATGAAAGTTATATACGCCACATGCGTACTATATTCGATGATATGGGTTATTTGGTTAAGGAAAAAGATGGAACAATAAAAGCATACGGTACTGAGATTGGAGCTTTTGTGCGTGTTGATGACCTTGACCCTTCTTATGCTTATGCGCAACTTGATAAAGGTGTTTATACAAATATGGATAGGGTCAATGCACGAGTTACAATACCGATCTCTACGTATGAAGTTATATCAAGAGGTTACCCTGTAGATTATTTCCTCTACGCCAATAACTACAATGAAGCAGATAAGAAGATTTTGATTTACGATAATCTTGACGAAGCCATAAAAGTATTTGAAGCAGGTGCACGTAAAGCTAAAGGTACTACCACAGAAAAAGGACTTGTGAAATCATATTTTGCTAATCCTTTCGGTCCCGTACAGGAACAGGAACAGACTGAAAAATTAGTTCGTTCTTACTTTAAAGATATGCGTGACGCAGGTGTAAAAATCGGCGAAATGCACACTTCGCTTGCTATTGAAGGACGTGCTAAAGACGGTCCTCGTGAAGCTGCCGAAGAATTATTCTCTTTGATAAACGATTAAATTGTTGTTATTCTATACAAAAAAGCCTTTAGATTCTTTTCTAAAGGCTTTTTTAGTTGATATTCATTATTTCGTATTATGCTTGTTGTATGCGTTGCAACTTACCTTTTTCGATATAACTCATATCGCACATCGATTCAACTGAAAACTTTCCATCTTCGAATATGACTTTACATACAGCTCCGTTGTCCATAAAGCTCTTCATCTTCTCTCTTCCGCCCAAGTTGTAAAGCATTGCCGTTATACTCATACCATGAGCCACAATTAATATATTGCCATCACCTTTTTCAAGCTCCTGTTCTGCCACTTGGCGGAGAGCAGCCTGCGTACGGGTTTCAAGCTGTTCAAAGTTCTCGGCCATTCCCATTTTGTCCAAGACTTTGATAGTATCTAATACTTCCGATTGCTTGATTTCACCATTGAATATGGCTTTATTCATATCTTCCAGCGTCGGGTAATGAAGATATAATGCAGCATTTCCCCACATGAAATGATTAAAGTCGGCTTCGAAAGAACCGAAACACGCCTCACGAAATCCGTATATTTCAGTAATAGGCATGTCATCCTGTCCTTTCGATTTCAGAACCAGTTTGATTGTTTCTAATGTACGACGAAGGTCACTGCAATAAGCAGAACGAAATGTTATGTCTTTCAAACCACGCCCCAAATCTTCGGCTATTAATCGTCCTTCAGCAGTTAAAGGAGAATCGCACCATCCTTGCACTTTATCAAGAGTGTTCATCAATGTCTTCCCATGACGTGCTATGTAAAATGTAAGTTTACTCATTATTTCTTATTTGTTATTGTAAGCTATAAATAATCACAAAGATACATTACTTAACCGAAATTTTTTGAAATTGCCGAAATAACTAATACATTTATGTTTTAATCTAATCATCAAGAAAAAAATAACAATTATATTATGAATTTTGATTTAACACATATTGGTAAACAATTCGCATTTGAAGGCGTAGTAAAAGAAATTCGTCCGCTTGGCGAAGGGTTAATAAATGACACTTTTTTAGTCGTTACGGAAGGTCAATCGGTTAATTATATCTTACAACGTAAGAACAAGAATATTTTTACCGATATTCCTGCCATGATGGAGAACATAAATAAAGTCACAACTCATCTTAAAAAAAAGATTATAGAAAAAGATGGTGATCCCTTGCGTGAAGCATTGACTATTACGCCTACTAAAGATGGTAAATTGTATTACAGGGATGAGCAAGATGAATATTGGGCAGCATGTATCTTCGTTGATGACACAGTTACTTATCAGTCTGCCGATTCTCCTTATCTTGCAACTCAGGGCGGTAAAGGAATCGGTAAGTTTCAACTGATGCTTGCCGATATGAAAGAACCATTGGCTGATATATTGCCCGGATTTCATAATATGCGTTATCGTTTTAAGCAATGGGACGAAATATTAGCCAAAGACCCTGTCGGACGTAAAGCTGAAGTGGCAAAAGAAATAAATTGGATTGAAAGCCGTCGTGACGAAATGCTTGATTTCTGGTCAAAAGTAGAATCGGGAGTAATTCCTACTCGTGTGACACATAATGACACTAAAATAAGCAATATATTATTTGATAAAGCTGATAATGTATTATGCGTTATTGATCTTGATACTGTGCTTAGCAGTACATGTTTAAATGATTATGGAGATGCAATCCGTTCATATACAAATAACGGACTTGAAGACGATGAAACACTTACAAACGTATATATGAAGATGGATTTCTTCGAGGCATATACATCTGGATATTTGTCGGAAGCAATAAATTTCCTAACTCAACCTGAGATTGAAAATCTTGCCTTTTCTGCGAAGTACATTACTTTCGAGCAAGTATTGCGTTTTCTGATGGATTACATTGATGGGGATAATTATTATAAAGTAAAAAATGAAAAGCACAATCTTGTTCGAGCACATGCGCAATATAAACTTCTTTTGTCAATGGAAATAGATTATCCTAAAATGTGTTCAGTTGTAAAAAGATTAGTCAGTCAGTTACGATAAAACTGTTCAAAGAGTGTTATTTTATAATCGTTTATGCGGCAATACTAAAATTGTCGCATATTTTGTTTACTCAATATTAAATCATTAAAAATATTAACCTTAAAACTTTATCTTTGTGCCAGATATCTTATGATGCCATATTAAATTATATTTCCAGATGAAAAAAATATCACTACTCATATTAATATTTATTCTGACTGTTCCTGCCCTTTTTTCGCAAGATTATAACAAAAATTGTATTTATGGGATCACTTTCGAGTTCAGCAAAAATCCTTCTTGGGGATATGGCGAATTAGTCATAACGGATATTCAACCTAACTCAGCTGCTGAAGAAGCCGGAATTAAGGTCGGAGATATAATTATGGAGATCAATGGTAAAGCCACTTATTTACGGGATAATCAAACCATAGCAAAATGGCTTTTCGATGAAATAGACCCGGAAGTCAGATTTACCATTCGTAATGTAAGTACTTATTTCAAAGAATATACCATTCAGCGGAAATGTATCAATCCTAATAGTATCAGCGAATATAATCTATCACATATATACTCATTTTACAGCCTTGAAGATACTAATCATCAAACTTTTAAATTACCGCTTAAACTTGATACAAAAGCGGATGTTAACTACACAGATTATAAAAGTTATGATTTTTCTCAAAACAAAGGAGACAATCAGAAATTTGATGATTCTTTAACCATTATTCTTGATCATGAATTGCAACGTCGTGGTATGGTGCGCGATACAGTTGACCCTGACATAATCATACAACCTTTTTATTCTTATTATCCAAACGCTCAATATAATCCTTCGGATACAAATAATTTAACTTCTGAAACATGGAGATTTGATACACGTAAACAAAAAATGATGAAACTCCCAATCATTAGTTTTAATAATCAATCAGATAATACACAGTTTCCTTATATCGCTGAATTTGGTATAACTTTTTATGATAGAAAATACATTGATTCAACTAAAATGACACAAATATGGGAATGTAGCATAAAGGATTTTGTGTCAAATGATTTATCTCTGAAAGAATATATTGCTATTAATTGTCCACTTATCTTAAAACAATATCCTTACAATACAGCTAAAAATGAATATGTTTACGATGTACAAACCTGTAATTATAATTATACAGGAATCTATTTCGACTCAAAAAATCTTGCTAAAATTCGTGATGTTGATCCCGAATCTCCGGCATACAAAGCCGGATTAAGAGAAGGGTATATTATTAAGAAAATTAACGGTAGAAAATTTGAGTATACATGGGATTCGTTGTCCGAAGGATATCGGGCATTTATAAATGAAACAATGAAATATCGTGATACCTCTACACGTTTTACTAATTCAGAGGGTTATACCGATTGTATGTTTTGGCGAAAAGATTGTTATAAACAAGTCGCTAAAGAAATGGATAAAGCTGAATATCAAGCATTGTTTTCCTATCTCTACAGTTTCAGACCATATGTTAGCGAGAAGAATAATGGAGATATAATTTTTGAGGTATGGGATGGTGTACAACTACGTATAATTACAGTAAAACCTGAAGTTAAGAGTTCAGTTATTGTGAAAGCATTATAATCACTTTAAATCAAAAAGATTATGAAAATAAATATATTACTCTGCGATACGTTTTCAGATATTTTTCCATTCAATAATATACCGTCTTATCAATCGATGTTTATGAACTTGTTCAATCAGATTGAAAATGGTATTGAATATAACGTGTATAATGCATTTGAATGCCGATTACCCGAAATTTTAAATAAGAACGAATTATATTTGATAACAGGGAGTAATTCAGGTGCATATGATGATAAGCCTTGGGTAAATAAACTTTTGCAATTTATTCGTAAAGCCGACAAACAGCAAATACCTTTGGTGGGAGTTTGTTTCGGTCATCAAGCAATAGCACAAGCATTAGGCGGGAATGTTAGACCCGCAGGTAAAGGTTGGGGGATAGGTATACACGAATCAACGGTTGTATCCGATAGAGCCTTAACTTATTTTCCTAACGGTAAAATGCAGCTTTTGTATAATCACAACGATCAGGTTATAAAATTGCCAAGCGGGGCTGAACTTATTGCAACAAGCGAATTTTGTCCGAACGAAAGTTTTATGATAGGAAATCATATTCTTACATTTCAGGGACACCCTGAGCATACAGTAGAATACAATAAATATCTTGTATTGAACTTTGGGCAGAATGAATCCGAAAAAGTTAAACAAAATGCACTGCAAAGCTATGATACAATGAGCAATATGGGTTTAAATGCTGCCCGGTGGATGCTTGATATAGCTCGCAGTTAAATAGAATCCTCTCCGTTTAGGGTAGGCAGTTTCAAATTGAATTTAGTGGCTATAATACGGAAGGCAATAATAGAGATTGCTACGATGATTTCACTTAAAGCCAAATCAACATTGAAAAATACCAATACACTAAATATTATGCCTCCAAAAATGCAAGCTACAGCATATAGTTCCTGAGTGAAAACAATTGGTATTTCATTGATAAAAATATCGCGTGCTATACCTCCAACAATACCTGTGACCATACCCATGAATATACATACCCAATATGGGTAATTGAGTACCAGTGCTTTTTCAAAGCCTACCACAACAAACAATCCGAGTCCGATACAGTCAAACCAGAATATTGTATTATTAAGATGTACCAGATGTTTACTAAAACATAAAACTATGACAAAAGCTAAAACTGTTCCCCAAAGATAGACACTTGAATGAAGCCAAAAAGGAGTTATATCAAGTAATAAATCACGCAAAGTACCCCCACCTATTGCAGTAACAAAACCTATGACGAATGCACCAAACCAGTCGAATTTTTTTGCCGAAGCTAATCTTATACCGCTAATTGCAAAGGCAACTGTGCCTAAGAACTCGATAATATCCACGAATTCTATCTGCTGAATCTTTTCGATGATAAACATCTTGATGTATATTATTAGAAATAAGATTTATTCACTATTAACAATCATACCACTACCTAAACATAAACGGGATTCGGCATCATAGACTACTCCAAACTGTCCGGCTGCTATGCCTTGAATCTTGTCTTCTGAATGTATACGATATAAATCGCCGATTTTCTCAATGCAGCCACGTGTAAATTCGGGAGTATGTCTTATTTTGAATGTAACATCTTTTGTGCCCTCAAAATCTCCCCATACATCTTCTGTGATAAATGAAAACCCTGCTAAATTTACCGTTTTGCCATATTGTTTATCAGGATCGTATCCGTTGGATACATAGATAATATTTCTATTGGTGTCTTTTTTTATAACAAACCAAGGTCCGCCACTTAGACCAAGTCCTTTGCGCTGACCGATAGTATGAAACCAATAACCGTTATGTTCCCCCAATACATTACCCGTAGCAATGTCAACAATAAGACCTTTCTGTTCTCCAAGATAACGACGAATGAAATCGTTGTAATTGATTTTTCCTAAAAAACATATTCCTTGACTGTCTTTACGTTGCGCCGATGGCAAACCCTCGCTTGCGGCGATAGCACGAACTTCGCTTTTTAATAAATTGCCGATAGGAAACATAAGTTTTGAAACCTGCAGATAGCTAATCTGACCAAGAAAATACGTCTGATCTTTCACGTGATCTTTAGCTGTCGATAACCATGTACGACCATTTAACTCGGTTGTTGTAGCATAATGCCCGGTCGCAATTTTATCAAATTCATGCCCCCATTTTTGTTCA
This sequence comes from uncultured Dysgonomonas sp., assembly GCA_945273835.1. GTDB lineage: Bacteria > Bacteroidota > Bacteroidia > Bacteroidales > Dysgonomonadaceae > Dysgonomonas. The sequence goes on from CALYPL010000002.1 coordinate 50,919, forward strand.
AAAACACCAAACTTAATAAGTTTATTGCACATCATATCAGGATTGGGGGTTAATCCTCTTTTAACCGCATCAATGGTGTAACTGACAACATTTTCCCAATACTCTTCGTGCAACGAAACAATCTCCATCTTGCAACCGTACTTGCGCGCTACAAAGGTTGTAATTTCAATATCTTCTTCTGATGGGCAATCAATAAACCCATCTTTATCTTCCATTCCGATACGGATATAGAATATTGTCGGATCATAACCCTGTTCTTTTAGCTGACGAACTACTACAGAGCTGTCGACACCTCCAGAAACAAGTGCTGCTATCTTCATTTCACAAATTCACTTAAATGATTATTAAAAGCTTATTTTCTTTAATAAGCCTTGTCCAATGCCAACTCCAAAACGAACGAAGAAGTTCCCTTCGTTTTTAAAAGTGTTGTAGTCGTATCCGAATTTAATATAAAATGCAGTATAATCCAGATAGACAAGAGGAGTCAGGACAATACCGCTATTACCATGATTAAAATTGAAATTATATCCCGCATCAGCACCCACCAATATGGTCACGGGTTTGATAAGGTAAAAGTCACTTGTCGTAAAATCGAACGAAAGTGGCTTTACATTAAGTCCTGATACTTTAGGGTTTCCTGACACATAGTCGATCCGGCTTCCTAAAGACCATGTTAACTTATCGCCAATGTTGGTTTTGTAAGGACATGAAAGGGTAGTATTGAAGTTGATTCTGTCAAATTCCGACCATTGAGCACCAACCCCAAACATCTGTGCAGTTGCTAACTTCGGCAGAATTAACAGAAACAAAAAAAGCAATTTTTTCATCTTATATTCATATAAAATCAATCAAAGGAAAAGAATATAACAATAGATTGCAAATTTATTAAAAAAAATTACACATCTATTCCAAATACCTGTTTGACGATTATACCTATAATGAAGCTGATGAAGGCAACCCCAAGACTGATAGCTGTCATCTCGAAGAAACGATGTTTAAAAGAATATCCTTTGGCTATGGATGCATAGAAATTAAATATGGCAATAATTGTGATTGCCAGAAGTATAGTAATGATTAATGCTGTGTAAACATTGCTGATTAAGAGATATGGCAATATTAGCATAACAACTGTGATAACATAAGCCAATCCGGTATATAATGATGCGGTAAATGATTTCTTAAAACTGTTTCCATCGGTCTTTGCCGAAAGATACTCCGAACCTGCCATTGAAAAGGCAGCAGATATGCCTGTGATAATTCCGACGGAGGCTATCATATTTGAATTCTGAAGCCCGAAGGTCAAACCGGCTAAAACTCCTGTCAATTCAACTAAAGCATCATTTAAACCTAACACTATTGAGCCGAGATAGTTGAGCGATTTATCTTTAACCATATCTATCAGTTGTCTTTCATGCTCTTCTTCATCAATTTTTATGCGTTCGGCTTCCGGAATAATCTTTGCGAGCTTATGATAATCAAGTGCAGCGTGTTGTTCGTTTTTTTCCATGAGTTTAATTCCGAAAGTCAAACCAAAAAAACGTATGCAGATTATGTAAAACCAAATTTTGAAACGATTGGGAGAGATTTTCTTTTTAGTGTATGATTCCCATATTAAAGCATGAGTACGCTCTTTAGCTGCAATCTTATTAATAATCTCTTTGTTGTAAGGGTCTTTAACAAATAAGGCTATCCGCTCATAGACCAAAGCTTCTGTTATTTCTTCACGCTGAATAGCTACAAGTAATTTTAGTAATTTAGGATCGTTTATAGTTGACATTTCCATAATTTAGAGATAAAAAAAACTATTTGGTTAACAATTTAGCTTTAACGATCGTTCACCAAATAGCTTTTGAATATCTTTAACAATGGATGATAAAGAGTCTTAGATTTTATACATTTTTTCTCGTAATACTTTTATATCATCAGATGTTATATAATCGTCATAATCCATCATCTTATCAATAGCTCCGTTTGGTGTAAGCTCAATGATTCGGTTACATACAGTTTGGATAAATTCATGGTCATGCGATGACATCAATACATTACCTTTAAAATTTATCAGCGTGTTATTGAAAGCCTGAATTGATTCCAAGTCAAGATGATTGGTTGGAGAGTCAAGAACGAGGCAGTTTGCACTTTTAAGCATCATACGAGCAATCATGCAACGCATCTTTTCGCCTCCCGACAGAACTTTTGCACTTTTTAATACTTCTTCACCCGAAAATAGCATTCTGCCTAAAAAACCTTTTATGTATATTTCGCTTGTATCGTCCGAGAATTGAGACAACCATTCAACCAGATTCATGTCAACATCAAAATATTCGCTGTTGTCGAGTGGTAGATAAGCTGTCGTAATTGTTTGCCCCCAACTGAATGTACCGGTATCGGGTTTCATGCAATCGTTGATTATCTCGAAGAATGCAGTCATGGCACGAGGATCGTGTGAAAGAAAAACAACCTTATCATCTTTCTCTATATTGAAGCTGATATTGTCAAAAAGCACAACGCCTTCAACAGTTTTTTTCAATCCATTCACTTCCAAAATCTTATTGCCCGGTTCACGGTCAGGACTGAATATGATGCCGGGATAACGTCTGGATGAAGGTTTGATTTCTTCGATATTTAGTTTTTCAATCATTTTTTTGCGGCTGGTGGTCTGTTTTGATTTAGCCACATTTGCGCTGAATCGGCGAATGAACTCTTCAAGTTCTTTTTTCTTTTCTTCAGCTTTCTTATTTTGTTGTTGTTGTTGACGTAATGCTAATTGGCTTGACTCGTACCAGAAACTGTAATTTCCAGCAAACATGGTTACCTTACCGAAATCAATATCTACTGTATGGGTACAAACAGAATCTAAAAAGTGGCGGTCGTGTGAAACTACTAAAACTGCGGTGTTTTCGCAGTTATTTGCCAAATAGTTTTCTAACCACATTACAGTATCTAAATCGAGGTCGTTGGTCGGCTCATCGAGCAAAAGGTTGTCAGGATTACCAAATAAAGCACGAGCCAAAAGTATTCGCACTTTTTGTTTACCGCTCATATCTACCATCTGCTGATAGTGTAGATCTTCGGATATACCCAAACCACTCAATAGGGCGGCAGCATTGCTTTCGGCATTCCAACCCTCTAATTCTGCAAATTTTTCTTCAAGTTCCGAAGCGCGTAAACCGTCAGCATCTGTAAAGTCTGCTTTGGCATAAAGTTCATCTTTTTCATTTTTTATATCCCAAAGTAAGCCGTGTCCTTGTAATACGGTATCCATGACTGATTGGTTGTCAAACGCAAAGTGATCCTGCGACAGCACAGAAAGTCTTTCGCCAGGAGCTTGCGAGAAACTTCCGCTTGTAGCGTCTTTTTCGCCGCTCAGTATTTTAAGGAAAGTTGATTTGCCGGCACCGTTAGCTCCAATTATTCCATAGCAATTACCATTCGTAAATTTGAGATTCACATCTTGAAAAAGCACACGCTTTCCAAACTGAATTCCTAAATTAGAAACTGTTATCATTTTTCAATTTTCAGAGTTATTGATTTTTGAATACTAAATAAATGATTTTCTTAAAATATTATTTGATGAATCATTTATATGGATGCAAATGTACAACATATTTCAATAATATTCAGTATTTTCAATGAGGTATCGTTAAGAGTATCTACGTTTTTGGGTCGATAAAGTTTTTATTGTCATATTAGGTAATTTATAGTTTGATTTATGCTTATAGATTGTGTTTATAACTACATGTAATTATCTATTTGACTTATGGTGAAAAACCTTTTATCTTTGCGATTAGTAAATATGTTTAACAATTTAAAATAATAAATTATGTCAGTATTAGTCGGTAAAAATGCGCCAGTATTCAAAGCAAACGCAGTAGTTAACGGTGGTGAAATAGTTGAAGGTTTCTCACTTGATCAGTATAAAGGTAAAAAATACGTCGTATTTTTCTTTTACCCTGCTGATTTTACATTTGTTTGTCCTACTGAATTACTTGCGTTTCAAGATAAAATGGCAGAATTCGAATCTCGCAATGTAGCTGTGGTTGGTGCATCAGTAGATTCTGCAAACTGTCACTGGAAATGGTTGCAGACACCTCAGAATGAAGGTGGTATACAAGGAGTAAAATATCCGTTGGTAGCAGATCAATCACTTATGATTTCTACTGCTTATGATGTGCTTGCGGGTAATTTCGATTACAACGAGCAAGGCGAAGATGTATTTGTCGGCACACCTCAAGCATATCGCGGTTTGTTCTTGATAGACAAAGATGGAATCGTACGTCATCAAATCGTTAACGATATGCCTCTTGGACGTAGTGTTGACGAAGTACTTCGTTTAGTTGACGCTCTTCAGTTTACAGAACAATATGGCGAAGTTTGTCCGGCTAACTGGAAAAAAGGAGAAAAAGCTATGAAGGCTACTCATGAAGGGGTATCGGATTATCTGGCACACCGTAAATAATTATTAGTACAGGCTAAAACTGAAAGGGGGTGATCAATAATCACCCCCTTTCTTTGTATCGAAAATTCGTTATTTCAATTTTTGTAACCAAGCGTTTACTTCGTTGGATTGTTTGTCGTAATTATTTTTTAATTGATTTAATATCATGTTGTTTGGTTCTTTTTTTAGTATTTCATCCAAGAACTTTTTAGCATTATCATTTTCCCCTTTATAAGTATAAATCATAATTTTATGTACGATTATGTCAGTACTGTCCTTCTTTGACAAAATGCTGTCGCATATCTGCATGGCTCGATTGAAATAATTATCGGATAAATCGGCTTTTCCGGCTACTTTTTCAGATATGGCATTATACATTAACCTGTCGAAATTATTCGGATCTTTCGGCAAAATTTTAGTTCTGAGAAAAAACGCTTCTCTTGCTCTACCCATCATTTCCAATATTTGAATTTTAGTGCTGTAATTTTTAAATTCATTCGCTTTTACCGTGTCAATTGTCAGGATCTGATCTGTATATAATAAAGCCATATTTAGAGCAAGACTATCTTTTCCTTGCGCATGTTTCTTGATTAAAGCAGAAACAGTATCATTCAGTTGCTCAACATTATTCTCATCTAAAGGTTTGGGTGCATTACTATTTTTCTTACATCCCGATACAATTGTAAAAATTAATACAATTATGAAAATTTTCTCTTTCATCGTGTCTTTTTAAGTCAAAGATAAAGAATAGAAAACCATAAACAAATTATTTAATTTGTACTTTTGTACAGTTAACTAAACATGATATAAAATGGCTGTATATAATTTTGATGAGATAATTGACCGTAATGGGACAAACTGTCTGAAAGTTGATGCTTTGCAAGAACGTTATGGAAGTTCGGATTTGATACCGTTGTGGGTGGCGGATATGGATTTTAAAGCTCCTCCAGCTGTAATTGATGCGATAATCAAGCGTGCTCAACATGGCATTTTCGGTTATACAAGACCATCGCAGGAATACCATGATTCTATCCGAAACTGGCTTGATAAGCATCATGACTGGCAGATAAAGCAGGAATGGACAAGTTTTATACCGGGCATCGTTAAAGGTATAGGTTTCGTGGTAAGTTGTTTTACCGATCGAAATGATAAGATAATTATTCAGCCACCTGTATATCATCCTTTTCGTATCATCCCTACCTTACAACATCGGGAGGTCATAGATAATGAACTAATTCTCAAAGAGAATCGTTATTATATGGACTTGGAAGGATTGAAGAAGAAAATAGCTCTCGGGGCTAAAATTTTGATTCTTTGTAACCCACATAATCCCGGAGGGCGTGTATGGACTAAACAGGAATTAATTGATCTGGCTGAAATTTGTTATGACAACAATGTGTTGGTTATTTCAGATGAGATACATGCCGATTTGGCGCATAAAGGTCATAAACATATACCATTTGCGACAGTATCGGATAAAGCGGCGATGAATAGCATAACTTTTATGGCTCCGAGCAAAACATTCAACATAGCAGGTATAGTCAGCTCATTTTCCGTTATTCCTAATCAAAAGATACGCGATAAATTCCATGCCTATCTTGAGAGTTTTGAGTTGGAAGAAGGTTATATATTTGCTTACACTGCAACTCAGGCTGCATACCAGCACGGTGAAGAATGGCTTGTACAAGCAAAAGAATATATATGGGGTAATATTCAATTTGTAGATAATTATCTAAAAGAAAATATTCCTCAGATAAAAGCAATGATTCCCGATGCTTCATATCTGATCTGGCTTGATTGCCGGGACTTAAACTTGTCACAGCCTCAACTCGAAGACTTATTTGTAAATAAAGCCAAATTAGCGCTGAATACAGGTACTATGTTTGGTAAGGGTGGGGAAGGATTTATGCGTTTGAATGTTGGTTCGCCTCGTTCAATATTAGCAAAGGCTTTGGCTCAATTAAAAGATGCCGTAAATAATAAATTGCAGAAATAAATATAAAGATAAATTATGTTTTCAGGAATAGTAGAAGAAACCGCCGTTGTGACACGGTTACAAAAGGAAGATGGTAATTTACATCTGACGCTTAAATGTTCATTTGTGAATGAGTTGAAAATTGATCAAAGTATTGCACATAACGGAGTATGTTTAACCGTAGTAAGCCTTGACGATGACACATATACAGTTACTGCCATTCAGGAAAGCCTTGATCGATCAAATCTTGGATTATTGGAAGTTGGGGATAAAGTGAATATTGAACGAAGTATGTTGATGAACGGACGTTTAGATGGACATATTGTGCAAGGACATGTTGATCAGACAGCTGTTTGTAAAGATGTACGCGAAGCAGATGGAAGCTGGTATTATAGTTTTGAATATGAATTTGACCGTGAAATGGCTAAAAAAGGCTATTTTACAGTTGATAAAGGGTCTGCTACGGTGAACGGTGTCAGCCTCACAGTATGCAACCCGACAGATAATACGTTCGAGGTGGCAATAATACCCTATACATGGGAACATACAAACTTCCATCGTATAAAAAAAGGAACGGTTGTCAATATAGAATTTGATATTCTCGGTAAATACATCAGCCGTTTAAATCAATTTTAATCCGATCAGTATTTGCAGGCAACATTCCATACTATTAGTAAAATAAATCACAAGATCAGAATCTCAAAAAATGCTACAAGACATATCTAAATTTTACGAAATTGTGACTAAACGTCAGAGTTGCCGCAAATACGATACCGAAAAGAAAGTCGATAGGGAAGTTATAAACCGTATTCTGGAAGCTGCCCGAAATGCCCCCTCCGCATGTAATGCTCAGCCGTGGCATTTTATAGTGGTGGACGAACCCGAATTGAAAAACAAGGTAGCCGATGCGGCTTCAGCAAGACTGTTGAATATGAACCATTTTACGAAACAAGCTCCGGTTCACATAGTTGTTGTTGAAGAAAAGGTAAACCTTACATCGGGTATAGGAGGTATTGTAAAAGATAAACATTTTGCGTTTCTCGATATTGGTATTGCTGCGGCACACATTTGTTTGGCGGCCGAAGCTGAAAATCTTGGTAGTTGTATATTAGGTTGGTTTGCCGAGAACAAGATGAAAAAATTGTTGAATGTGCCGGATAACAGGCGCATCGTTCTTGATATAGTTATCGGTTATCCGGCTCAACCTTTGCGAGAAAAGAAACGTAAAGATTTTGATGAAGTTGTAAGTTATAATAAGTACTAACAATCGCAATTTCTTAAGAATAATTATTTCGCTGTATATTATTTATTTGATGATTATATAAGCTGACTCTTTAAATCGATATGGCTCTATCAAAAAAGACACAAGGGCATCTGATCATGCTGGCAGTAATGACAGCATTTGGTCTTAACATACCCATCAATAAATATATATATTCTGGTGGGTACATGACTCCTTTTGCGATGACTACAGCCCGTATGACTTTTGCCGCAATTGCATTTTGGATCGTCTCATTCTTTATGCCGAAAGAGAAAGTAGAGAAAAAGGATTTATTAATTCTGATGTGCGGCGGACTTAGCGGTATGCTTTTTAATCAGGGACTTTTTGCATTCGGATTGAGCCGGACTTCGCCGGTTGATGCTTCGCTGATTACCACCAGTAGTCCGCTGTTTGCGATGGTTATTGCAGCAATAATATTAAAAGAGCCTATTACCTTTAAAAAAGTAGGAGGGGTACTATTAGGCGGTTTGGGAGCTATATTATTAATTTACACAGGTACACATAGTCAAATTGTTGCCAATAACAATCTGACAGGTGATTTTGCGGTTTTAGGAGCGCAATTATTTTATTCGCTTTATTTGGTTATAACGCGTCCATTATCACAAAAATATTCTCCAATAACAATGATGAAATGGATGTTTCTTACCTCTGCAATTGTAGCTTTACCTTTATGGGGTAAAGATTTGGTGCATTCTCATCTTTTCTATCAGAATGAATCAAAACCATTTTTAGCATTGTTATTTGTTTTATTTGGAGCTACTTTCTTCACATATTTACTCATACCATTGGCACAAAGACGTATACGCGCCACAACCATATCCATGTATACTAATGTTCAGCCTCTTATCGCTTCAATAGTAGCTATCTGTTTTGGAATGGATAGTTTTACAATAGAGAAATTGGTATCAGCTCTATTTATATTTGTAGGAGTATATTTAGTGACCACCAGTAAATCGAGAAAAGATGTGCTTCTTGAAAAAGAAGAATGATAAGTCCTGTTAATAATAATATAGAGTTGATTTAAAAAATAAAATGTATTTTTGTAGTCATTTTCAAATAGAATGAATATAAAGCATATATTATTAATACTGATTTTCATCACTATACCTTTGACTGGTTCAGCTCAGTTTTTAGGTATAGGTGCTATGTATGCAGATGCAAAACATGCTAATGATGTACAGTTTGCTGCTAATTTGTCATACCCCGTATTTCATAAAAAGAATAGCCTTAATACATTTATTGCCAGTGGTATTGACTATACGGGCGGTAGCTCTCCTGTGGCTGGATTGAATATTAAACCGATACAGGCTTCCTCATTTTTGAGTGAATCTTTATTTAACAATCATCCTTTTACAATATTAGTTGGGTGCGATGCAGGTTATCTTTTCAATTTCAGACATGGTAAAGATGGTATCGTGTTGACTCCGAACATTTATTTAGACTATAAATGCTTTTATGTTAAGACCGGTTATGATTTTAATGTGACCGGTGACGAACGACAGTTTTTTGTGAAGTTTGGAGTAGGCTTCGGATTAGGTACATTAAAAATGATCCCTAACACAAAGATTTGGTAATTTATTCAAGTACGGTTATTGCAATATTGAAATAACTTGCATAATTGTAACATACAATATATTAATTAAAACTATTTATTTATCAAAATCAATAAAAGATGAAGATTTCAACACATAAATTTGTTTCCCTTACTTATGATCTCAATGTAGGTGGTGAAGGCGAAGAACTTGAATTAATGGAAAGAGCTACTGTTGAGCAGCCTCTTGAATTCGTTTTCGGAACAGGCTCCATGCTTGAGGCGTTTGAAGCACAGTTAGAAAACTTATCAGAAGGCGATACATTTAATTTTGATCTATCGCCCGATCAGGCTTACGGAGAGTACGATGATGAGTACCTTGTAGATTTACCACGTAGTATGTTTGAACAAGACGGCAAATTGAATACAGAAGTTGTTTTTGAAGGTAACGTATTGCCAATGATGGATACAAATGGAAATCGCTTGAATGGTTCTGTTGTATCAATCGGTGATGAGACTATAAAGATGGATTTTAATCATCCATTAGCTGGTGAGACATTACATTTCAGCGGTAAAATTCAAGTTGTACGTGAAGCTACTCCGGAGGAAATTGCTGCACTTACAGCATCAGGAGGCTGTGGTTGTGGAAGCGGCTGCGGTTGTGGTGATCAATCTGACGGCTGTGGCTGTGGCGGTCACGAATCATCTGGTTGTGGCTGTGGTTGCGGTCATTAAACAAATAAATACATATTATAAAAGCTGGTTCTTTAAAGAATCAGCTTTTTTTTATCATAACTTCTTTATACAAGTAAAGATTGAACATATATATTTCAAGAATTAGATAAAAAAATAACCGACTAAATATTAGCCGGCTATTTATTCAAACAGTTTATAATTAATTATTTCACTTCTTCAAAATCAACATCTGTAACATCGTCTCCACCATTTTGTTGACCATTGTTAGGGTTTGCTTGTTGCTGACCTGCATTAGCACCACCTTGTTGGTTATACATGTTTTGGCTCATTTCGTGCAACAGTTTGTTAAGAGCATCCATAGAAGAATCAATAGCACCAAGATCCTGAGCTTTATGCGCATCTCTTAACTTATTCAATGCTTCTTCGATAGGAGCTTTCTGATCAGCAGGAATCTTGTCGCCAAGTTCATTCAATTGCTTTTCAGTCTGGAAAATTACCGCATCAGCTTGATTCAATTTGTCTATACGTTCTTTTTCTTTTCTGTCAGCTTCAGCATTAGCAGCAGCTTCGTCTTTCATCTTCTTTATTTCGTCTTCGCTCAAACCAGATGAAGCCTCAATACGGATAGATTGTTCTTTGCCGGTTGCTTTATCCTTAGCAGATACACTTAAAATACCGTTAGCGTCAATATCGAAAGTTACTTCAATTTGAGGTACTCCACGTGGAGCGGCAGGTATACCGTCAAGATTGAAAACACCGATTTGTTTATTATCGCGTGCCATCGGACGTTCTCCTTGCAATACGTTGATTTGTACAGAAGGCTGGTTGTCGGCGGCAGTAGAGAATGTTTCGCTTTTTTTGGTTGGTATTGTTGTGTTAGATTCAATCAATTTTGTCATAACACCACCCATAGTTTCTATTCCTAATGAAAGCGGAGTAACATCCAAAAGTAGCACATCTTTTACTTCACCTGTCAGAACAGCACCTTGTATTGCAGCACCAACAGCTACCACTTCGTCAGGGTTAACACCTTTAGAAGGAGTTTTACCGAAGAATTTTTCAACCTCAGCTTGTACAGCAGGTATACGTGTTGAACCACCCACTAATATCACTTCGTCAATTTCAGATGCTTTCAAACCGGCATCACTCAAAGCCTGTTTACATGGTTCGATACATTTGCGGATTAAGTGATCTGCTAATTGCTCAAATTTAGCACGTGTCAATGATTTAACTAAGTGTTTAGGCACACCGTTGACAGGCATGATATAAGGCAAATTTATTTCAGTCGAAGTAGTACTTGAAAGCTCTATTTTAGATTTTTCAGCGGCTTCTTTCAAGCGTTGCAAAGCCATAGGGTCTTTACGCAAGTCAACACCTTCGTCTTTCAAAAATTCTTCAGCTAACCAGTTAATGATTGTATTATCGAAGTCATCACCACCAAGATGCGTATCACCGTTAGTAGATTTTACTTCAAACACTCCGTCGCCTAATTCAAGTATTGAAATATCGAAAGTACCGCCCCCAAGGTCGAATACAGCAATTTTCATATCCTTGTTTGTTTTATCGAGACCATAAGCTAAAGCAGCTGCAGTAGGTTCGTTAACAATACGTGCTACTTTAAGACCTGCTATTTCACCGGCTTCTTTAGTAGCCTGACGTTGCGAGTCGTTGAAGTATGCGGGCACTGTGATAACAGCTTCGTTTACTTCCTGACCCAAATAATCTTCAGCAGTTTTTTTCATCTTCTGAAGAATCATCGCTGAAATTTCTTGAGGAGTGTAAAGACGACCGTCAATGTCTACACGAGGAGTGTTATTGTCACCTTTTACTACTTTATAAGGAACACGTTTCAACTCGTCTTGAACCTGATCCCATGTTTCGCCCATAAATCGTTTGATTGAATAGATGGTCTTTTCAGGGTTTGTTATGGCTTGACGTTTTGCAGGATCACCTACTTTACGTTCTCCACCTTCTATAAATGCTACGACTGAAGGAGTTGTACGTTTTCCTTCATTGTTGGCGATAACGATAGGTTCGTTACCTTCCATTACGGCAACACAAGAGTTTGTGGTACCTAAGTCAATTCCTATTATTTTTCCCATAATTATATTTATTTTTATTTATTAAATTTACTAATCTGTTTTAACATTGAATTTGTCATTCTAACAAAGACATATTACATTGATCAAATGCCATGCCAAAAATCAGGCATCAAAAAATATGACAAATATGTGACGAATTGTCATATATTTTTTAATATAAACGCAAAACTATTAACTAATGTTTATCATTTATGGCTCGCTTTTTGTACTTTAGCATCTATAATTATATAAAATACGTATTATATTGAACTTATCTACTTTACAACAGGTTTTTGAATCTCATAAAAATATCGGGGCAAGTGTTGATGCCTTACGTAAATATCGCAATTTGCATATTAAAGGCTTATTTGGTTCGTCTGATGCAATGTTTGCCGCTTCGCTTTATCATAAAACTGACGATTGTTTCCTTTATGTGCTTAATGACGCAGAAGAGGCAGGTTATTTCTATCACGACCTCACACAGATTTTAGGACAGGAGAGAATCCTGTTTTTCCCTTCCGCCTACAAACGTTCTGTTAAATACGGACAGGTAGATGCTGCTAACGAAATTTTACGAACCGAAGCGCTGAGTTTGTTGCAGGTCAATAATAAACATCTGATCATTGTGTCATATCCGGAGGCAGTGGCTGAAAAAGTTGTTTCTAAAGAGGCACTTGAAAAAAACACGCTTGATATTTTTGCCGGAAAAGAATCAGACCGTGAAATGATTTCTAACAAATTGGACTCTTTTGGTTTTGAGTATGTCGATTATGTTTATGAACCCGGGCAATATGCTATACGAGGAAGTATAATGGACGTTTTTTCTTTTTCGAGTGAGTTCCCATACAGAATTGATTTCTTTGGTGATGAAGTGAATACGATACGTACATTTGAAATAGAGACACAATTGTCGAAAGATCGTCTTGAGCACGTTCAGATAATCCCTGATATGCAGAACGCAAATGTTGCACGTGAATCAGTTTTCGATATTTTACCTGCGAATGCAATATTAGGATTTAAAGATTTTGAATGGACTGCCGGAAAAATATCAGGTATATATAATGATGTTCTTTTGCTCGACAATCCTGAATATGAAGTCGACTTTAAAGATAAATTAATATCAGATACTAATTTCAGAACTAAGTCCACATCCTTCAGACGTATGCATATAGGTGCAAAAGCCGATGGAGTGGCGGATGCAGTAATTGAGTTCGAAACTGATATTCAGCCGGAATTTCATAAGAATTTTGATTTGATAAGCCAATCATTTCAGACTTTCTTGGCTGATGGTTACACAATCTATATATTGAGTGACAGTACAAAACAACATAAGCGTATTGAATCTATTTTTGAAGACAGAGGAGATAATATACGATTTACACCTGTTGAGAAAACATTATCAGTAGGTTTTCTTGATAAGACTTTGAAAATTTGCTGTTTTACAGACCATCAGATTTTTGATCGCTATCATAAGTATGATCTTAAAACAGACCGTGTCCGTTCGGGTAAAATTGCTTTAACGCTGAAAGAACTGCAACAATTTCAGATAGGAGATTATATTGTACATATCGATCATGGAGTAGGACAATTTGGCGGTTTGGTCAGGACAAATATGAATGGTAAAATGCAAGAGTTAATCAAACTCATTTATCAGAATAACGATGTCATATTTGTTTCCATACACTCATTACATAAAATCTCGAAATATAAAGGTAAAGAAGGAACATCTCCCCGTATCAATAAATTAGGTACAGGGGCATGGAATAATCTTAAAGACAGAACTAAGAGCCGTGTAAAAGATATTGCCCGTGATTTGATTCAGCTTTACGCCAAACGCCGCCAGGAAGAAGGATTTCAATTTTCGCCCGATTCATTTTTGCAACACGAGCTTGAGGCTTCCTTTATATATGAAGATACTCCCGATCAGCTTAAAGCCACAAACGAGGTTAAGCAAGATATGGAGAATAAAAAGCCGATGGATCGTCTTGTATGCGGAGACGTAGGTTTTGGTAAAACAGAAGTAGCAATACGTGCCGCATTCAAAGCAGTTGCAGATAATAAACAAGTAGCTGTTTTAGTACCAACCACAGTTTTGGCATATCAACACTATCAGACTTTTAGTGAGAGATTGAAAGGCTTTCCTTGTCGGGTCGATTACATAAGCCGTGCAAGAACAGCTAAACAGATCAAGGATATTCTGAAGGATGTTAAGGAACGCAAGATTGATATTCTTGTGGGGACACACCGTATCGTTGGCAAAGATGTTCAGTTCAACGATCTCGGGCTATTGATTATTGACGAAGAGCAGAAATTTGGCGTGGCGGTTAAAGAGAAATTGAAACAGATGAAAACTAATGTGGATACGCTGACGATGACAGCAACACCGATACCACGTACACTGCAATTTTCATTGATGGGAGCACGTGATTTATCTTCTATAACAACACCTCCTCCTAACCGTTATCCGATTCAGACGGAAGTACATGCTTTTGATGCCCAGATTATAAAAGAGGCTATCGAATTTGAAATGAGCCGCAACGGACAGGTGTTTGTTATAAACAATCGGATTAGTAATCTTGAAGAACTGACAGCCCTTATACGTCGTGAAGTACCTGATGCACGTATTGCAATCGGTCATGGACAGATGGAACCCGCAAAACTTGAAAATATCATTGTCGATTTCATCAATCATGAGTATGATGTATTGGTAGCTACTTCAATTGTTGAATCAGGAATAGATATTCCAAATGCAAATACAATTATTGTAAACAATGCCCAGAATTTTGGTTTAAGTGATTTGCACCAATTGAGAGGAAGGGTAGGGCGAAGCAACAAAAAAGCCTTCGCTTATCTGCTTGCACCACCCTTACATACCTTAACCCCTGAAGCACGGAGGAGATTGCAAGCCATTGAGAATTTTTCAGAATTGGGGCATGGTATACATATTGCCATGCAAGACCTTGATATTAGAGGGGCAGGAAATATGTTAGGAGCTGAACAAAGTGGTTTTATTGCAGATTTAGGTTACGAGGTATATCAGAAAATTTTAACAGAAGCTGTTAACGAACTTAAGAACGAAGAGTTTGCCGAAATATATCATGAAGCGGATGCTGACAATAAGATTGAAGGTGATAATTTTGTAGAGGATGTACAGATAGAAAGTGATATGGAGCTATTATTTCCGGCTACTTATATACCTAACGATTCTGAGCGAATAACGTTGTATCGTGAATTGGATAATATGAACAGAGAAACTGATGTCAAGGCATTTACTGACAGACTTGAAGATCGTTTCGGTAAAATACCTTACGAGGGGCAGGAACTTATTCGTGTGGTAAGATTACGTATGCTTGCGAAAAGTTTGGGCATCGAAAAGGTATATCTCAAAAACGGACGGATGAGTTTGTATCTTATTCCTAATCCCGATTCATTGTATTATCAATCCAAAGTTTTTGATAAATTATTAGCTTATATACAGCGTTATCCACGAAACTGCGAGTTGAAAGACAATAAAGGTAAACGATCGGTGGTTATTCTGCATGTTGAGAATGTAGAAACTGCCTGCCATATACTGCAAGAGATTTGTGACGGAGGAAATGCCTGAAAAAGATTCTAACAATATAAATGCTTCTTGATCTTATTGCTATTGAAGATCAATATCTGTCTTTCCAGAGCTTTTTCAGATGTTCAACTATTTTAGCTTCTTGCGCATTGTGCTGAGGTTCCCAAAACTTTTGATTCTTGGCTTCGTTCGGTAGATAGTCTTGATTAACAAAGTTATTATCAAAATTGTGAGCATATTTATAATCTTTACCGTAATTCAGTTCTTTCATTAATTTAGTCGGAGCATTACGCAGATGTAAAGGAACGGGCAGATTGCCTGTTCTGTTCACAAAGTCCAAAGCGGCATCAATAGACAGATAAGCCGAATTACTTTTGGGAGAAGTTGCCAGATAGACAGTTGTTTCTGCCAGAATTATTCTTCCTTCGGGCCAACCGATTTTCTTTAGTGCATCGAAACAGGCATTAGCTAACAGTAAAGCGTTCGGATTAGCCAGTCCAATATCTTCTGCGGCGGATATGACTAAACGTCTGGCAATAAATGCCGGATCTTCTCCACCCGCTACCATACGAGCGAGCCAATAAATGGCGGCATCAGGGTCGCTTCCTCGTATTGATTTGATAAAAGCTGAAATAATGTCATAGTGCATTTCCCCGTTTTTATCGTAACTTGCAGGATTCTCTTGTAAACGTTCAGTTACTATCTTGTCATTAATAATAATTGTTTCACTTAGATCGGCTTCAACAATCAGATCGAGAATATTCAATAATTTACGGGCATCGCCACCTGCAAAACGAAATAGTGCATTGTTTTCTTCGATGACAATATTTTTCTTTTTCAGTTCTTCATCTTCAGTAATAGCCCGTTGAACCAGTTCTTCCAAATCTTTTTTATCAAGAGGTTTGAGAACATAAGTCTGACAACGTGAGAGTAATGGAGAAATGACTTCAAATGAAGGGTTTTCGGTGGTAGCACCTATTAAAGTAACCACGCCTGTCTCAACGGCATTGAGAAGCGAATCTTGTTGTGATTTTGAAAAGCGATGAATTTCATCGATAAACAATATCGGACTGTTGGTACTAAAGAATTGATTCTTTTTAGCCTGATCTATAACTTCTCGCACATCTTTTACTCCTGAATTAATGGCACTCAGTGTATAAAAAGGTATTTCAAGCGAGTTGGCTATTATTTGTGCCAGAGTTGTCTTGCCAACGCCGGGGGGACCCCAGAGCAGAAAAGAAGGAACACGTCCCGATTCTATCATTCGGCGTAAAATTGCTCCTTCACCGACCAGATGCTTCTGACCGATATACTCCTCTAAGGAGTGTGGACGCATACGTTCAGCTAAAGGTTGACTCATTGCTTCGGTATTAAGAAAAATCTTTCAAAGTTAAGAATTCTTTGTCAGGTATAATTCGTTCAGATTAATAATAAATACAATGTTTTCGTTAATCATAATCAATATATGTTGTTTAAGGTCAATATATTGTAAATTAATCCTTTATAGGTTGTGATCAGATTGTGTTTATTGAGGTAGCTTTATACACTCTTCACTAATAATAAGCTTTCCATTATCCGCCTCAAAACGAATGACATCTGTAATTTCATTTGTTGAGTATTGAGGCAATGCTTTTATGATTGAGTTAATGCTCTGTACATTATTTTCAATCAATAATTTATTGATTTCTTGTACTATATCATTAAACTTTTTGTTGGTTATTCCAATCCTGTTTTTTGATAAACAAACATCGCATCTGCCGCAATCTTTCGTGTTTTTTTCTCCGAAATAGCTTAGTAATATACGATTACGGCAAATTTCGTTTTGTTCTACATATTCACGCATAGCCGTTATTCTATTGGAAAATCGTTCCCTTCGGTTTTCGTAGATAGAATAGGGTATACTTACATATTTAGTATTGATACGTGGCTGAACAAATGTGATGAGGGGATTTTTCTTATGAGGTATATAATCAATAATTTTTCTTTTTGACAGTACTTTTAGTATCTCATATACACGGTGACGTGTAAAATTAGTTTTGGTTGCGATCGCAGATTCGTCAATATTAGCATAGTTGGCAAAAAGTCCTGTGTAAAGTCTTAAAGTTGTATTTATAACTGTTTCGGCATCATCATCCAAATCATAATGATACAACTCGTCCCGATAGATTGTGAACATTAACCTTGAACCATTATTAATTTCTTCAGAATATTCGATATAACCTGCCATATCGAGTAATCGGAGAGCATGATGAGTTGATATAATTGGTAATTTGTATGTGGCGCAGAACTGATGTATATCGAAATTGTAGGTCATTCCGCCTCCATAACCTTCAGCTATTTGAAAGAAAAAAGCCAATGTTTCGTAAACTCTGACGATGAATTCCCTTTCGGGATATTCATTTGAAATACGTTTTTTTAAAGTTGTACTGTCTTTCTTATTGTATAATATTGTAGCATACGCCTTTAATTCATCTCTTCCCGCACGCCCCGCTTCTTGGAAATATTCTTCAATCGAGTTGGGTAAATCGGTATGTATCACAAGTCTAACATCGGATTTGTCGATACCCATTCCGAAAGCATTTGTTGATACCATAATTCTCGATTCGTTATTTTTCCATGCCGTTTGTTTGCGTGTTTTTTCTTCATGCCCCAGTCCTGCATGATAATATTCAGACGTAAAACCATTTAAGTTAAGAAAGTCAGCTATTTCTTTCGTCTGTTTACGGCTGCGTACATACACAATTGCAGAACCCTTGATGGCTTTTAAGATATTCAATAACTCCTCCGGTTTATTCTCCGTATTGCGAACTATATAAGCCAGATTTTTTCGGTCGAAACTTTTTTTATATACATTTTTTTCTTTGAAACGGAGTTGCTGCTGAATATCATCTATTACTTCAGGAGTGGCTGTGGCAGTAAGGGCTAACACAGGGACATCAGATACAATCTCCCTTATTTTTGAAATCATAAGGTAAGAAGGTCGGAAGTCATACCCCCATTGTGATATGCAATGCGATTCGTCTACAACCAACATACAAATATTCATTTCTCTGACTTTACTTTTGAATAGATCAGTTTCAAGCCTTTCAGGCGAAATATACAGGAACTTAAAATCACCTAAGATCGCGTTATCTAATGTTGTGACAATCTCCTGTCTTGTCATACCCGAATAAACGGCTAAAGCCTTAATTCCCCTGCGGTGAAGATTGTCTACCTGATCTTTCATTAATGCGATGAGGGGAGTGATTACCAAACAAAGACCGTCCATAGCCATGGTCGGAACCTGAAAAGTCAGCGATTTACCGCCTCCTGTAGGCATTAGTCCCAAGGTGTCTTTTCCTTCCGCAACAGAATGTATAATATCTTCTTGTAACGGGCGGAATGTATCGTATCCCCAGTATTTATGAAGTATTTTGTGAAAAATATCCATCGGTCTTATCAGCTGAAATTATTTATATGCCGGTTTTAATTAGAAATTAAAAAGTAACATAAATGGCAGAAAATCTTACTTTATAAATTAAAGTGAAAAATAAACTCCCCCTTTCTTATGATTGAATCGGGGGAGCGTATAGTAATTATAGATAAAATATACGATTAGTGATTAGACATTGGTCTTACTAAAATTTTAATATTCTTATCGTTTATCGCATGGCTGATTTTAGCTTCATCAAATTCGGTCATATGGTAAGGATATAAATTTTTAGGTTTAATCATTTCAGCAGCGTTTATAAACATATCGTCATCCATTGTATATGGAAGATTTTTAGGAAGAAAAGCTATATCAATTGTTCCTTTCAACGTCTTCATTTCCGGGATATTTTCCGTGTCACCCCCAACATAAACTTTTAAACCATCAAAAAGCAGCAGGTATCCATTACCACGTCCTTTAGGATGAAACAAGATTGCTTCACAATCCTGATGTACCAGATTATAAGCCGGAACTGCTTTTATAGAAACTCCATTAAAAGAGGTTGAGTCGCCATTATTGATAACGTCTCCGTATTTCAATGTTTCGCTACATATCTTTGACATGATGAAATGTGTGTCAGCTTTCTTAACAGCATTAATCGCTACCGTGTCAAGATGATCATGATGTTCGTGTGTGATCAGAATTAGATCTGCTTTTGGCAGTTTAGAATAATCTGTAACCTCACTGTATGGGTCTACATGTATGATTTTTCCTTTGTATTCAAACATCAGCGAACCATGTCCTACAACTGTAACTCGCAATGAGTCGTTATTGGTCGGATACACATCGTAAGGAATGACTTTACCCGATTGTACGGATTCTGTATTCGATGTGTCAGTTAAATCAGTCTTGTTTTTTCGTGAGCAACTCATATTCAACATGAAACAAATACTAAAGAAAATTATAATTGTAAATTTCATAATTTCAACTTATAATTTAGCGCTTGGATGGTTCAATATCCTTAACATAAAGTTGAATCGACGTCTTTCCGTTATGCGAATTTTCTTCGAGTGTGTAGCATATATCAAAATTGCTGTTTTTGATGAGGCTGTAAGCTGCATTTTGTCTGAAAGCAATACCATTCATTGGTAGGGGAGAAGTTCGATCAATCATTTCGAGCTTTAAATGTACGTTACCTTTGCCGACCAATTTACTTGTTCCGTAGTCTCGCACATAGTGAGTTATAAAGATTGGGTTTTCATTTTCCGGTCCAAATGGTGCCATGCGAGCCAGATCGTCGGTAAATTTTTGATTAATTTCACAAAATTCAAGTTCAGCGTCAATGTCAATCTGCGGTTGCATCATTTCGGGAGCGATCATTTTAGCAGATAATTCATCGAAACGCCTTTTGAATTCGTCCAGATTTTCTTCTTTCATAGATAAACCTGCTGCATAGGTATGGCCTCCGAAGTTTTCAAGAATATCTTTGCATGACTCTATGGCTTGGTATACATCAAAACCCATAACGGAACGTGCCGATCCTGTTATCAAACCTTGTGATTTGGTTAAAACAATAGCCGGACGAAGATATTTTTCGGTCAATCTTGACGCCACAATTCCGATAACTCCTTTATGCCAACTTTCGTCATACACGATGATGCTTTTATGTTTACTGATATCAACATGTTCATCTATAAAAATGTTAGCCTCATCGGTTATACGTTTATCCAATTCACGGCGGTTGTCATTATAATGATCAATATTGGCGCTTTTTTCACGTGCATCTTCGATTGAGCTTGATAACAGTAAATCTACTGCTTCTTTGCCATTCATCATACGTCCTGAAGCGTTAATCCTCGGACCTATTTTAAAGACAATATCACTGACCTTAATATGTTTATACGTCAGACCGCACAAATCGATTATGCCTTTTAGTCCCAAACTAGGATTAGAATTAATCTGCTTCAGCCCGTAATATGTGAGAATCCTGTTTTCGCCGGTTATAGGTACAATGTCAGAAGCTATACTTACTGCTACAAGGTCCAGTAAGTCTGTAAGTTCCGAAAATGGAAGTTTATTATTCTGAGCAAGAGCCTGTACTAATTTGAAGCCGACACCGCATCCTGAGAGGTGTTCGTATGGATAGGTAGAATCCTTGCGCTTAGCATCTATAACTGCAACAGCATCAGGTAAAATGTCGTCAGGCATGTGATGGTCGCCGATAATAAAGTCTATACCTTTGCTCTTGGCATAGGCTACTTTTTCGATAGCTTTAATTCCGCAATCAAGAGCTATTATGAGTTTAACTCCAGTCTCTTCAGCATAGTCGATGCCTTGTTCGGAAATACCGTATCCCTCATCATATCTGTCGGGGATGTAGTAATCAAGATTAGAAGTAAATTTGCGTAAAAATTTGTAGACAAGTGCAACGGCTGTTGTTCCGTCCACATCATAATCGCCATAGATGAGAATGCGCTCTTTCTGACCTAAAGCACGTTCTATTCGTTGTATGGCCTTATCCATATCAGGCATAAGAAAGGGATCATGCAAATCTTTCAGATTAGGATTGAAAAATTTATAGACTTCTTCTTTCGTTGAAATTCCCCTTTGCATTAATAGCCGACAAAGGACCGGACTTAATCCTGTCTTCTCTGATAACTTAACTATTTGTTCTTTTAGCTGATATGTGAGAGCTTCGTAGTTCCATTTGTAAATCATTATATATAGTTTTTCTTTTCTCTATCGAAGAGGCGAGGTTTACGGTTAACCATCAAGCCTTTAGGTAAATAATCTGTTCACATAGGTTTATATGCTATTACTTACCAAATGTAAAGATAATATATATAAATGAAAAACTTGTAGAGAGGTGCTATTTTATTCTGAATAATGCGTGTATGACAAGTCTTTACTGAAAGAAATCGTTTTCCGAAAGTTTATAACCACGTAATAAATCGTCCGTTTTCATCGCTTTTTTGCCGGGTAATTGTAGTAAATTGATTGTTATATAACCATCAGATGTGTACACATGTATAAAAGATTTATTGTCCGAGCAGATTTTTCCGGGAGTATAAGAATGGTTTTCGATGTTTGCCGATGCTGAATATATTTTAACGGAGGTGGTATCTTCACCTTCACGGTGTAGCTCCGACCATGCAACAGGGTAGGGTGATAAGCCTCTAATCAGATCGACTATTTTTTTTGCAGGCATATTCCAATTGATACGACATGTTTCTTTAAAAATTTTCGGAGCTGCTTTGAGTTGATCAACGTTTTTAATTATATCTGTTTGTGCGACAGCTTCAACTTTGTTTTCAATGATCAAATCTACTGTTTTAATAACTAATTGCGCACCCACATTCATCAATTTATCATGAATAGTTCCTGCATCGTCTTTATCCATGATAGGAATTTCTTCTTGTAGGATAATTTTGCCTGTATCAATTTCGTGTGTCAAGAAAAAAGTGGTAACACCAGTTTTTTGTTCACCGTTTATTATGGCCCAATTTATAGGTGCTGCTCCACGATATTGTGGTAAAAGCGAAGCGTGTAGATTAAAAGTTCCAAGTTGGGGCATATCCCATACTACTTGAGGCAACATTCTGAAAGCGACAACAATTTGTACATCTGCATTCAAATTTTTGAGATCAGATAAGAATACATCATCTTTTAGTTTTTCGGGCTGAAGCAAAGGCAGATTATGCTCTAAGGCATATTTCTTTACTGCAGAATATTGTATTTTATGCCCTCTTCCCGCAGGTTTATCAGGCATAGTTATCACTCCCACAACATTATAACCTTTTTCAACAAGCAATTTTAGGCTACCAACTGCAAAATCAGGAGTGCCCATGAAAACTATTCGTAAATCTTTCTTACTCATTAACAACAATTAATATTTTATCTGTTTTTTGTTTTTTGAAAATAAATCCTTTGGAAAGAATATTCTTGATATAAGCCATATCAGTACAATTGTACAACATATAACTACGAGTGTTAATCCCATTTTTAGTATAAATACCCACGAAATTGGATATATATCCCACATTGAAACTAAAGTCAGTATAGCACCAATCAGTACAAATAATCCGGCTAAGCCACCAATAAAAATTTTCATACTTTTCTTCAGGTTATATTTTCAATTCTGATTATTAAAGCTCTTGTAAGCTATGAAAGTCAATTTTGCTTCTGATCATCAATCTTCGGAGAAATTTTCTACTAATACTTCACGATAAATATTCAAGATACTCGATTTAGATACAAATCCTTTGTAAAACTCATTCTCATCTACGACCGGAAGATTCCAAGCCTTTGTTTGGTCAAATAAAGCCATGACCTTGTCCATAGACATATTCGTGATAACGGTTGCCGGCGGAGCTGACATAAATCGACTGACTTTGAATCGGTTGTATAATTCTGGTCTGAATATTATATTACGGATATTGTCAAGCAACACTACTCCCATGAAATGATTCTGAGAATCAACAACTGGAAAAGTGTTGCGCGATGAGGTCGAAATAATTTTAACGACATCACCGAGTGACATATCGGGAGTCACAGTTTGAAAATTAGTTTCAAGAATATCTTCTTGATTATTCATCAAAGTAAGAATAGCTCTGTCCTTTTCATGTGTTACTAATTCACCTTTCTGTGCAAGACGCATAGAATATAAACTGTGTGGTTCAAAAATACGAATTGTTGCAAACGAGCCTCCGCAAACCACAAGCAGCGGCAAAAATAATTCGTATCCTCCAGTTAATTCGGCAATTAGAAAAGTTCCGGTTAAGGGAGCGTGCATAACGCCTGCTAATACTCCTGCCATACCCATTAAGGCAAAGTTATCTTGAGGAAGAAAGGGTAGCTCATAAGTCTTGCCTAATATATTGATGACGAATGCAAAAACAAACCCCGAAACGCAACCCACGAAAAGTGATGGTGCAAAAGTACCGCCTGTACCTCCTCCTCCGTTCGTGGCACTTGTTGCGAAAACTTTCATTAGTAACACAGCACTCAAAAATATGACAATACTCCAACTGTGTTCTTTAAACTGATAAAACTCACTCCCTGCAAGCAAAGCCCCATAGTTATGACTTCCGTCAATCAGTGCGTTTATGGTGTCATATCCTTCTCCGTAAAGCGGAGGCATCAGATAAATCAGAATACTTAAAATGCTCGCACCCAAAATAAACTTTTTCCAGAATGTAAGTTTTTTAAATTGTTTTTCTGCCCAATACATACCTCGGGTGAAATATAGTGAGACCAAACCACAAAAGATACCTAATAAAATTACATAAGGCAGTCGTTCCATCTCAAACTGATTGCCATGAGAAAACTCAAACATCGGTTTTACTCCCGCCGTTATATAAGAGAAAGTGGCTGCAGTTACAGAAGATACGATTAGTGGAAGAACTGTAAATAGTGTAAGGTCTATCATAAGTACTTCTATAACGAATACAAGCCCTGCGATAGGAGCTTTGAAAATACCGGATATGGCTCCTGCCGCACCGCAACCGATCAAAAGCATCAAATACCTTTGTTCGACCTTAAAGAAACGTCCCAAATTTGAACCTATAGCTGAACCTGTAAGTACAATGGGGGCTTCTGCTCCTACGGAGCCTCCGAATCCGATGGTAATTGAACTTGCTACAATTGATGACCAGATGTTGTGTAATTTAATGAAACTTTTACGTTGTGATATGGCGTAAAGTACTTTAGTTATACCATGGCTTATATCATCTTTTACAACATATTTCACAAACAATCCTGCTATAAGTATACCTATTGACGGATAGATTAAATACAGATAACTTTTATTGTCAATAATGATGTTTGCAGTAAGTAAATGTTGGATGAAGTGAATTAAAGATTTTAAAATCAAAGCTGCCAAAGCTGTAAATATACCTATGAGAAAACTCAGGTACAACAGTAAGTGCGATTGGCTCACATTATTGGTTTTCCAAACTAAAAAACGCTGATATAAATTCTTAAAACTCATTTCACTATTAATTAGAATATCAAATGTATAAAAAATGAGCCGACAAATAAAATAATTTGCCGGCTCATAATATTATCTTGATTACTTTAAGTTATATTTCTCTATTATTTCAATCATATTATCATCTAACTTAACTTTATCAATTATCTCTGGATCTAACCTCAAAGCTCTTGATATGTGTTTTATCATAACATTTTCCTTCCCGACCGAGTAACATATAATTGCAAGCAATAACTCAGATTCCGAAGTTGGATTCAAGTCTGATAACAGGCTATAGGCTTTACCGTATTGTTCGAGACAAGCATAGCATAAAGCGGTATTGAAATCGTTGTATGCACTTAATATAGTTAGAGCTTTTTCGTATTGTCTTGTTTTTAAAAGATGAAGTCCTTCTTCATAATTATTTTTTACTTGTTGTTCAACTTTATCCTCAACGAATCCTTTGCGGTGTATATAGAATTCGGCGTCTGTCTTACGTAATAAGGGATAAAGGTATTCATGCATAATATTGTAGTCAGAAGGATATTGCTTTTTAATCTCTTTTTCTGTAAAATCCGGATCAGTAGTAGTGGTCATCATTTGTATGATTTCACGCTTGTTGACCAAATCTTTACGTTTATCCACTAATTTTAATAAAGTGTTCCAATCTTCACCAATAAATTTCGAAATACATTTGTTGTCAACATTGGCATTGTTAGGCAATGTCATTTTAAGATACTCTTTGATTGATTTTGCACGCCAACGTGATATTTTTGCATTGCCTTCATAAGAACCGTCAAGTGAACTTGAAGTAATCAATACTACACTGTCCAAATCAAAAACATTGTCATTATTTAATGATCTGTACATATCTGTAATTTTAGCGATTTCCCTTTTATTGTTACCGTATTTAGGATTAACCGTCCAACTGTTTGTTTCGTAATCAATGTAGGCGGTAACTTTTCTAACTTCATTTCGTTTTGTCACAATTTGTTGATATTTCAAAGTAGAATCGGCTAAATGGGATAGAGACAGTATATTATAGGCAAGGGTATCGGTTTGCGGAAATGAGAAAGTACTCAAATCAACCGCATTTACTTTGCCTTTGACGTTAATTTCTAAATATTTGTCATCTATGCCAACAGGAATAGCTCCTATATAGCGATACGTAAAATCTTTTGTTGGATCAACAATACTATCTATCAAAACATCTTCACGAAACGGAAATACGACAATTTCTTTAAATTTCTCATCTTTCCTTTTCTTCTTTATTTCATTTTCTGCAATTTCATCAAAGCGATATCTGTTTTTAGCAATTTGGACAGAATCAATCTCTGTGATGGCTTTGTTGCTCAAATCATCAAGCGAACGTTTAGCTTCATGAATTTCTTTGAATTGTTTAGGTATTTTCTCCAATGATTGTTCGCGTTTATTAAAATATCCGGGGAGCTTGGCTATCTCTTTATGATATTGTTGCATATGGCGATTAAAGATCCCTGTTGTATCTTTTCCTGCTGCTATATCCATCGCAGCTTGATTTATGGAATTGCGCGTGTATTCCTGAAGGAGACTTTTTTCTTTTCCTATCTTTTCGGCAGCCAACTTCATCTTTTCTTGCTCATTGTTGCTTTTCCAACTCTCATATTCCATCTGTAACTTCCAGTCCTTATTATATATCTGCCAATATGCGTTCTGTCTGTCTCGCATATCTTTCATGATACCCATATGGTCTATGAAAAGACTGTCATATTGGGACTTGTCTACAATTGACAACAGAAAATCATCATATGCCTTATAGTCATCTAATTGTTTATTATGGAATTCAGCCCCTTTAATGACAATGTCTTTCAACATCAGGGTTGAATCTTTATATCTTACTTCTGGAGTAAGCGTTATGCACCAAAAATCAGATAGATATTCTTTTGGAATATTTATTATGAAATCAGCTGGAATTTTCCCCCTTCGTTCCGAAACTGTTTGGTTAAAATGTGTAATAGGGGTTTTTACTGTATATTGAATATTAACAGTGTCTCTTCCATCACGACTTATCACAAGAGTATCAAGTGTACGGGTTTTAACGAGCTCATCTTTTGATGATATTCCTGTCGAATATTCAATATTCATACGTTTGTTGATCATGAATAATTCGCTTGTTAAAGGTGTTTTAGGAGACTTGTAATTGACTCTTATGGGACGCATGGCTTCTGCTTCAGCAATCTGATTTTCTTTAATATAGCGAACAGAATGCGTGCCGCAAGAATAAAGTATTGACAAACTAATAATAAAGGATAATAAACTAATTAACGGTAATTTTTTAAACATAAAGTCGTGTTTACCTGAATGATACTTCATATAACTCTGAAAATTTCAAATAATTACATTAAAGTGTAAATGTACAAAAAATATAGAATGATTTGTTTCATAAAATTAAAATATTTTTAGATTTATAATGTTATAATCTAAACTTTAAATTTTTTGATTGTGATTTCTAAAGATTATTTTATAAAAAAGGCTGTGTTTTCAAAACACAGCCTTTAAAATTAAGATTTATATTTTTCCGACTATTTAGTTTTATTCAATTCTGAATTAGTTTTCACTTGTTTCTTGCTCAGCATCTTCCAAGCAATTGGTGTTGCTATGAACAATGATGAATATGTTCCTATAATCAGACCAATAAGAATAGCGAATGTAAAACTGCGAATGGTATCACCTCCTAATAGGAAAATGATAAGTATCACAAGCATTGAGCTTAATCCTGTATTTACTGTACGACCTAATGTCGAGTTTAACGCTTCATTAATTGTTTCGGTAATGTTGCGCTTAGGATACATCGTTCTGATTTCACGGATACGGTCGAAGATAACAACTTTGTCATTGATTGAATAACCGATTACCGTTAAGATAGCGGCTATAAAGGATTGGTCTATCTCCATTGAGAAAGGCATGATCTTGTATAGCAAAGAGTATATCAAAATCACAAACAATGCATCGTGAGCAACTGCCACCATTGTACCAACTGAGAATGCCACGTCACGGAAACGAAGCAGGATATAAAGACCCATGAATACGATAGCTAATAGAACTGCTATTGAAGCCGAAGCCTTCAAGTCATCGGCAATGCTTGGCCCGACACGCTGTGAACTTTGTATCATATCATCAATTGTTTTGCCTGCAGGGATGTATTGGGCAAGACCTTTTGCAAGTTTTGCACGGATTTCGTTTTCAACTGCATCGCTTGGATCTTCAACTTTGTAGTTGGTTGTAATACGCACCTGACTTGCAACGTTTGTTTGGCTTCCGGCTCCTGTAGTCAATACTATCAGATTTGAACCTTCAAACTCTTGAGCAAGTTTTTGTTCAATATCGCCAGCTTTAACTGATTCATCGAAGCGTACCAAATAGTTACGACCTCCAGTAAAATCTATACCAGGATTTAGTTTATTGATAAACAATGACACTGCACCTACAGCAATAAATATTACAGAGAAGATTATTATTTTTTTAGTCATACCTAAGAAATTAATCTTAGTGTTGACCAATAGGTTCTTGGTGATTGAAGTTGTAAAGGTTAGATTTAACAAATGACCTTTATTTACCATTGTATCGTAGAACAAACGAGTCATGTATACAGCTGTAAAGAAGGACGCTGCGATACCAATAATCAATGTGGTTGCAAAACCTTTGATAGCACCTGTTCCGAAGTAAAATAAGATAACACCTGTTATGATAGAGGTTAAGTTAGCATCGAATATGGCAGAGAAAGCATGTTTATATCCATCTGCGATTGCAGTTTTGACATTTTTGCCGGCTCTTAGTTCTTCTTTCGTACGCTCGTAAACAAGTACGTTCGCATCAACAGCCATTGCAAGCGATAATACCAATCCCGTTATACCCGGTAGTGTCATTACAGCACCGAATGCCGCCAATGTACCTAATGTAAAGAATAAGTTCAGTATAAGTGCCGCATTAGCAACTAAGCCAGGTATAATACCATATGCCAAGCACATATAAACCATTAATACTACAAGTGCGAGAACAAATGATAAAATACCAGCGTCAATAGCTTCCTGACCTAATGATGGTCCTACTATATCTTCTTGTATAATTCGGACTCCCGCTTTCATCTTACCCGATTTCAACGTGTTTTCTAAGTCTTGCGCATCAGTTATAGAGAAATTTCCGGTAATAGCAGAACGTCCACCTTCTATTTTACCGTTTACATTAGGTGCAGAGTATACATGTCCATCCAAAACAATAGCGATGCTTCGGTTAACTTCAGCTCCTGTAATAGTTGCCCAGCGTTGTGAGCCGGTAGAGTTCATCTGCATTGAAACTTCCCAAGCTGAACCGCGTTGTGCCTGATCTGCTTTGGCATCAACAACTACATCGCCTTCAAGAGCCGGACCTTTCTTAACTCCATCACCACGAAGCGCATAGAGTGCAAACATCGTTTCTTTAGGGTCTTCAGCTTTGAAACCCCAAGCAAATTTTAAATCGCTTGGATAAGCATCAGCGTATTTACGCAGGATTGCAGTGACTGCTGTTGTATCATTTTTATTTACAAGACCTACAATAGCGCCCCTAACCATTGTTTGGAAGTTTTCTAAAAGCGGTTTCTTGAAATTTAATTTGTTATTTACGGAATCTGAAGCAATTGAATCGTTAGCTTGTGCTGCCAAAGCCTCTCTTGAACGTTCATTAACAGCTGAAAGATAACTTTGAATTTCGTTAAGATTATATGTTTTCCAAAATTCAAGGTTTGCACTACCTTGTAACAAGTTTCTTACACGATCTGGATCTGTAATACCTGGCATTTCGATCATAATGCGTTCTGCACGGTCATCAAGTTTCTGTATGTTAGGAGATACAACTCCAAAACGGTCGATACGATTACGCAATACGTTGAATGAGTTTTCTGCTGCGCTGTTAACTTCATTTCTCAAGACTGAGAGAACTTTAGAATCGTTGTCTTGCGGTTTAATCAAATCTCTGAGTTTTGTACTGAATAAACCTGCAAGTTTATCATTTCCGTTTTCTGCCCTGTATTTATCGGCGAATATTGAAATGAAGTCTTTTGTACTTCCTTTCTTATTTTCGGCAGCTGCTTCATCCAATGCTTTTATAAAAGCAGGGTTTTCAGCGTCACCTACCGAGCGCAATACAGCAGCAACGTCAACTTCTACGATAACACTCATACCTCCTTTTAAGTCAAGGCCTAAGCCGACTTCACGCTCTCGGCATTCTTTTAGCGTAAAGCCTAACCATACCTTCTCAGTAGCCATCGAATCAAGGTATTGTTTCTCAAGTTTTGGATCTCCGTTAGCATATTCAACCGCTTGGCTATCATACTTTCTCGTTACTACTGAAAAAGACAAGTAAAAAAGGCAAAC
The DNA here is from genome assembly GCA_945273835.1 of uncultured Dysgonomonas sp. Classification (GTDB taxonomy): domain Bacteria; phylum Bacteroidota; class Bacteroidia; order Bacteroidales; family Dysgonomonadaceae; genus Dysgonomonas. Next base: position 81,248 of record CALYPL010000002.1, read on the forward strand.
AAGCGTCAAAAGAACGGCAAATGTGGTTACAAATCCTTTGTTTTGCATTTTAAGATTACTTTATGTTTAATAATATTTGTTTATTTCACCATTATAAATGAAAAAACATGCATATATATCCTCATTATGCGGAATTAACACACATATATGGGGTAAATACACATTTTTAGGCGTGCAAATATAATCTTTATTATTTATCTATCATAAAAAACGTTATTCTATTTTGTTAATGAAACTCTGATTTATACGGACATATTGAAACTAAAAAAATAAAACGACCCTGTAAAATTTATTACAAGGTCGCCTATATTGGAAAGAACGGAAACAGGTTCAAAATGTATGATATAGCTGAACTTAATTATGCTTACCTCTGATTTCGACGCGTTTGATTTTTCCGCTTATCGTTTTTGGTAATTCTTCTACAAATTCTATGATGCGAGGGTACTTATACGGAGCGGTAACATTCTTCACATAATCTTGAATTTCTTTAATCAAAAGATCGCCAGCTTTATCTTTGTATTCTGAAGCAAGAACAATGGTAGCTTTAACTACTTGACCTCTTACCGGATCGGGAACACCTGTAATAGCGCATTCTACAACGGCCGGATGTGTCATTAAGGCACTTTCTACCTCAAATGGACCTATACGATATCCTGAACTTTTAATCACATCATCGAGTCGACCGATGAACCAATAGTAGCCGTTTTCATCGCGCCAAGCAACGTCACCTGTATGATATACATCATCGTGATAAACTGACTTGGTCAGATTTTCGTCTCTATAATATCCTCTGAACAAACCAAGTGGTCGGAATTTGTTAGTTCGTATCACTACTTCGCCCGATTCACCGTCTTCAACGGAACGACCTTCTGAATCGATCAAATCCATGTCATAAGATGGGTTAGGAACTCCCATTGAGCCGGCTTTAGGTTCCATCCACGGAAAAGTAACGATGGTGGGGGTAGTTTCTGTTTGTCCGAAGGCTTCCATAATTTTCAACCCCGTGGCTTTGTGCCATGTTTCGTAAACTGACGGATTGAGTGCTTCGCCTGCGGTTGTGCAATATTTTAGTGCGGAAAGATCGTATTTAGATAAATCTTCACGGATAAAAAATCTGTATACAGTGGGCGGTGCGCAAAATGATGTAATTCGGTACGCTGATATAAGTTCCAACATCGTTCCCGGATTAAATTTTTCATGATCGTAGACAAAGACGCATGCGCCAACTATCCATTGACCGTATAGTTTACCCCAAACTGCTTTAGCCCATCCTGTATCTGCCACAGTCAGATGCAGACTTTCTTCGTTTAAATTATGCCAATATTTTGCAGTCACGATATGACCGAGAGGATAAGTGAAATCGTGGATTACCATTTTAGGGTCTCCTGTTGTGCCGGATGTGAAATACAAGAGCGAAATATCGTTGTTAGAGTTTACCTGTTTAGGTCGATTAAATGGTTTAGCTTGTCCAATTCCTTTATGAAAGTTATCCCATCCCGATGGTACATTTTCGCCGCATACGATGAGATGTTCAACGGATGGCGATTCGCTCATCGCATCTTCTACATGTTTAATTACAATTTCATCATCGGTAGATACAATTGCTTTTATTGTTGCCGCATTGTTCCGGTATATAATATCCTTTTTAGTGAGTAGGTGAGTGGCGGGTATGGCAATCGCCCCGATTTTGTGCAAGCCAATAATGGCGAACCAAAATTCAAAACGCCGTTTAAGAATAAGCATGACCTTATCTCCCTTGCCTATGCCTAAAGATAGGAAGTAAGATGCGGCACGGTCGCTTTGTTCTTTTATTTGGCTGAATGTAAAATTATAATGCTCACCTTTATCGTTTACCCAGCACAATGCTTTTTTATCGGGATTCGTTTTTGCCCATTCATCAACTACATCATATCCGAAATTGAAATTTTCTGGGATATTGACTTTGAAATTATCTGCGAAATCTTCGGTTGAAGAATATTCGGTTTGTTTAATAAATCTTTCAAGCATTTTGTAAATCGTTTGTTTGTCTATTTGAATTTATATGACAATAGCGATGAAAACGACTCTTTTGTTATTAAGAGCTTTCATTCCGTGTCGTAATTCAGAATCAAAATAAATACTATCCCCTTCTTCTAAAATTAATTCTTTATCATTGATGTTAAGCTGCATTCTGCCTTCTATGACCAAGTTGAATTCTTGTCCTGTATGAGAGCTGTAATGTATCGGTGTATCATCGGTTTTAGGTTCGACGGTGACTTTGAAAACATCTGCTTTGCGGTTATTGAACCCGCCGGCTAATGTCTGGTATTTATATGCTTCTACACGTTTTACGCTTAGTCCTTTGCCCTTGCGGGTTATAAAATAGCTTTTCATACGTGGTTCATCGTCAAACATCAATGTCGAAACGTCAACGTTATGAGCCGAAGCTATTTTTTTTAATATACTTATTGACATATCTCTGTCTCCCGACTCATATTCAAGGTATTCACTGATCGGGATATTACAGGAAGAGGCAAACTCTTCTGCATTCATATCCAATGCTTCACGTAATCCCTTCAGCCGTTGAGCAATTTGTTCAAATTCATGATTCATAAGTATTGTTTTTAAGTTGTGTTTTTTTATCGGTTAATTTAGACATCAATTTAGGCATGGGACAATTAAACTCTATTTTTTGTCCAGATACAGGATGTATTAATAACATGTCCTGAACATGTAAAGCTATCCTTTTTATCGGATTATTTATAGCTCCATATTTTTTATCTCCTACTACGGGATGACCAATTTGTCGCATTTGAGCTCGCACCTGATTTTTGCGACGGGTTATTAGTTTATAATTCAATAAAGAATAATTACCGTTCGATTTTATGGTTTTATAATCGGTTCTTGATTCAAGGCCACCATTGTTTGTAGTTGATGAACGCATAACATAATTTTTATCTTCGTTCAACCACGAAACTATGCTTCCTGCTGATGGTTGGGGTGTACCCTCTACAACGGCGACATAAGTGAAAACCGGTACAAGTTTATCCCAATTACTCTGATATAACGATTGTATATCTTCACTTTTGGCGAAAATCATTAGTCCCGAAATTTCCCGATCGAGACGATGAAGTACATAAACCCGGTTTTTCTTATTTTTTTTCTTGACGTATTCATTCAGTACATTGTATACAGTACGTGTCTTCTCTTTGTCAGTTGATACCGATAATATTCCCGGTTCTTTATTGACTACAATCAGGTAATCATCCTCATATTCAATTGTAGCACCTTTCAACTTGTTACGTTTGCGTTCCTGATCATATTTCATGATCCGAATAACGTCTCCGGGTTTTAAGGCGAGATTAAATTGTGTGGCAAGTTTGCCATTAACGTTAATTTGTTTATGTGCCAAAAGCGATTTTATGGCATTGCGGCTTTTTCGTACTTGTTTATTTTCTAAAAACGAAAGTAGTTCAACGTTTTCAGTTACTTTAATTTCTTGTAAAACTATATCTTGAGTAGATTTTCTCATATCTTGATTTTTAATGATTCACAAAGATACGGTTTATATATAAGATTAAGATTTAGAATATATGTAAATTTTCACATAATAATCTCTTTACTATTATCAATTCTTGGTTCAATAATTATTAAGTGTCATACAATTAAGGTATATGTTTTGTATTAAATCAGAATTAAATAAAAAAAAATTGTATTTTTGCGCCGACAGATTTTAGATATAAGTAAAATATAACAAAAACTAAATAAAATGAAAGCATATGTTTTTCCGGGTCAGGGAGCTCAGTTTGTAGGAATGGGTAAAGACCTTTACGAAACTTCTCCATTGGCTAAAGAAATGTTTGAAAAGGCTAACGAAGTATTGGGTTTTCGTATTACCGATTTGATGTTCGCAGGTACTGATGAAGATCTTCGTCAGACTAAAGTAACACAACCCGCTATTTTTTTGCATTCAGTGATTTTAGCTAAAACAATGGGTGTGGATTTTGCGCCTGATATGGTTGCAGGACACTCGTTGGGTGAGTTTTCGGCTTTAGTAGCTGCTAACGCGCTTTCTTTCGAGGATGGCTTGACACTCGTTTATAAACGAGCCTTAGCTATGCAGAAAGCATGTGAATTGCAACCATCAACAATGGCTGCCGTTTTAGCTTTACCTGATGCTAAAGTGGAAGAAATTTGTGCCACAATTAAAGACGAGATAGTAGTTCCTGCAAATTATAATTGTCCAGGACAAGTGGTAATATCAGGATCAGTAGCCGGTATTGAAAAAGCTTGTAAACTGTTGCTTGAAGGTGGAGCTAAACGTGCTTTGCCATTGAAAGTAGGCGGAGCATTTCACTCACCGTTGATGGACCCTGCTAAGGTGGAGTTGGAACAAGCGATAAACAGCACTAACTTCTCAAAACCAATTTGTCCTGTATATCAAAATGTAACTACTGTTGCTGAAACAGTTCCGGATGTAATAAAGAAAAATCTGATTGCTCAGTTGACTGCTCCTGTAAAATGGACACAATCAGTTGAACATATGGTTGCTGATGGTGCTGTGGAATTTATTGAGGTAGGTCCAGGTTCAGTATTGCAAGGTTTGGTTAAAAAAATAGCTAAAGAAGCAATTACAACAGGTGTTCAATAATTATAAGTATTATTATGGCTTTTTTCTTAAATAAAAAATCCGACGATCAGGATGAGTCGGCTAAAACAGCCACCTTCTTTTTCGGGCTTGTACAGAAAAATGTATTGGTAACCGGTGCTTATGGTCAATTAGGCAGTGAGTTAAAACGTGCTTGCGCAAACCACGAACAAAATCTTAAATTTTTCTTCACAGATGCCGATACACTCGATATAACTGATATTGATGCTTTGGATAATTTTGTGAGAGAAAATAATATTGTCTATATCATCAATTGCGCCGCATATACAGCCGTAGACAAGGCTGAAGATGATTCTGATTTATGTTATAAAATCAATCGTGATGCTGTAATAAATATCGGTAATGTTGCAAATAAGTATAAAGCCAGAGTAATACATATATCAACCGATTACGTTTTTGACGGAACTAATACACGCCCTTATGTGGAGACTGATCCGGTCAATCCACAATCGGTTTACGGTAAATCTAAACAAGAAGGAGAAGCAGGATTATTGAATTCATGTCCGGCATCTATCATTATACGTACGGCATGGTTGTACTCGATTTTCGGAAATAACTTCGTGAAAACGATGATACGCCTTGGCAAAGAAAAAGAAACGTTAGGAGTGGTTGCCGATCAGACGGGTACACCGACTAACGCTTCCGATTTAGCAAAAGCAATTGTACATATTCTTGATTATACAGAAGCTAACGATTTTGAACCCGGAATATATCATTTCTCAGATGAAGGCGTAACAACATGGTATGATTTTACTTGTCTCATTCATGAGTATGCAGGAATTGCTACTTGCAAAGTTAATCCGCTCACAACAAGTCAGTATCCGACCAAAGCTGTTAGACCAAAATATAGTGTGTTGGACAAAGCAAAAATAAAAACCACGTTCAATTTGTCAATACCTAAATGGGAAGACAGTCTAAAAAAATGTGTGGTTGAATTAATGACTAATAACTAATATAATGTCTGTTATAAGGTGGAGTTTAATTTCCAGTATCATTCTTTTTTTAGTTTTGAGTTTGTCTTCATGCGATTCAAAATCTAAAAAAGAAGCTGATGTTTCGACGTTATCATTGCCTGATAAAATTGTACTTCAAGACTCTACATTAGGAAAGTATTTTGACGTTATAGATTTTAGTAAACTTAAAAGATTGACTCAAGCTGAATATGATAGTCTGCATCTTGTACAGATAAATAGTTTGTCCGGATACGATTTGGAAGATTTGACTATGGGACAAATTCTTTTTAATGGAGCGAACGGAAAATTATTAACCCTTAAGGTTATAACTGAAGGCGAAATAACAGAATATTTGCTCAGCTATGACCCTAAAGGAAATTTGGTAGATAGTCTTATAGTTGCATATGAAGATATGGTCGATTATTACAGCGAAGTAACTACCATAATCAGAAAAAATCAAATACTTGTGCAGACGGTCAATTTTACGTACGATGGTAAGGACGGTAATGAAGAGACAGCTTCTGACACATCAATGACAAAATATCAGATAACACCTTCATTGAGGTTTTTAACTGATTGAATATTTTACATTTAATGAGTGAACTGGATAAAGAAATAAACCGTAGACGCACGTTTGCGATCATAAGCCACCCTGACGCGGGCAAGACAACTTTGACTGAAAAATTGTTACTTTTTGGTGGTGCGATACATGTGGCTGGCGCGGTAAAATCGAATAAAATAAAGAAAACAGCTACATCCGACTGGATGGAAATTGAGAAGCAACGTGGTATCTCTGTTGCTACTTCGGTTATGGGATTTGAGTATGAGAACTATAAAATTAATATTCTTGATACTCCCGGACATAAAGATTTTGCCGAAGACACATATCGTACACTTACAGCAGTTGACAGTGTAATTATTGTAGTAGACTCAGCAAAAGGAGTTGAAGAGCAAACACGTCGGTTGATGGAAGTTTGCCGCATGCGTAAAACACCAGTTATGGTTTTTATGAATAAAATGGATCGAGACGGTAAAGACCCTTTCGATTTGCTTGACGAAATTGAAGAAGAATTAAAAATACAGGTTTGTCCCCTAAGTTGGCCAATAGATAGTGGGCAGAACTTTAAAGGAGTATATAATATTTACGATGAAAAGTTGGATTTATATACACCAAGTAAACAAACTATAACCCAGTCGGTAGAATTTAAAGATATTAATAGCCCTGAATTAGAGAATCATATCGGGGAAAAACTGGCGGCAAAACTTCGAGAAGATATAGAATTAGTTGATGGAGTATATCCGCAGTTAGATCATGATGCATATTTACGAGGTGAAGTCGCGCCTGTTTTTTTCGGATCGGCGTTAAATAATTTTGGAGTAAAAGAATTGCTTGATTGTTTTGTCAAGATTGCTCCATGTCCACGCCCTGTTCAGGCTGTTGAACGTGTCGTTAAACCTCAAGAAGAAACTTTTAGCGGTTTTATATTTAAGATACACGCTAACATGGATCCCAATCATCGTTCCTGTATTGCTTTTGTTAAAATCTGTTCCGGGAAATTTGAGCGTAATGTTTATTACAAGCACGTGAGGCTTGAACGTAATATTCGTTTTTCATCACCGACGGCATTCATGGCACAGAAAAAAGAAACGGTTGATGAAGCCTATCCGGGAGACATAATCGGTTTGCCTGATACCGGAAACTTTAAAATCGGTGACACATTGACTTCGGGAGAAGATTTGCATTTCAAAGGATTACCAAGTTTCTCGCCCGAAATGTTCAAATACATTGAGAATGATGATCCGATGAAATCGAAGCAATTGCAAAAAGGTATTGATCAACTGATGGACGAAGGTGTTGCACAGTTATTCGTGAATCAATTTAATAACCGTAAGATAATAGGTACAGTAGGTCAGTTGCAGTTTGAAGTTATACAATATAGGTTGCTTCATGAATATGGAGCTCAATGCCGTTGGGAACCCATAAATCTGTTTAAGGCTTGTTGGATTGAAAGTGATAATAAAGATCAATTGAATGATTTCAAAAAACGTAAAGCGCAATTTATGGCAAAAGACAAGGAGGGTAGGGATGTCTTTCTTGCCGATTCTAATTATGTCCTTATGATGGCGCAGCAAGATTTCAAAGATCTTAAATTTCATTTCACTTCCGAATTTTAAACAGCATGAGTAAGCGCAGAATAGTTATTAATCCTGATTATGAAGAAAGATTAGGTGATTTTGTCAGAAAACTTCTCGATATTTTCGATGAAGAAGGTACAATCGACTATTCAGGTCGTAACATTATCAAGATATATGAAGAACAAGGCTTGCGAATAAGTGTGAAAAGTTTTAAAATACCTATTCTTCTTAATCGGTATGTATATAAACATTTTAGAGACTCAAAAGCCAAACGTTCCTATCAATATGCTAATGAACTTCTAAAATTAGGGTTCAATACGCCCACACCAATAGCTTATGTCGAAGAGGTGTCAGGCGGATTGTTAGGCAGAAGTATGTATGTTTCGCTTCATGAAGAATTTGATGGCATGATGCGCGAATTGCAATGGCAGGAAATAAATCAAGTAGAAAACCTGATAATTCAGTTCGCACGATTTACAGCTGATCTTCACAACCATAATGTACTTCATCTTGATTATTCGCCGGGTAATATTTTATATAAGCAGATTGGAGACGACTATAAGTTTTATTTAGTTGATCTCAATCGGATGATACTCAACAAACCTGTTGACCTTGATACAGGATGTTTCAATTTAAGACGTTTATGGGGTAGCGATGAGATGTTCACAATTATGGTAAAAGAATACGCGCGTTGCCGTAATTTTAATGAACAAACCTGCCTTGATAAATCGTTTGAATACAGACGCAAATTTTGGAAATTTTTAAGAATAAAACATCCCGGAAGTAAACCATATATTTACCCTGCAGATAAAAGAGTGCTGCGTATTGGTTTTGACGCAAAAAGGGCAACACAGAATTTTACAGGTTTAGGTAATTACAGTCGGTTTGTGATTTACAATCTGGCAAAATACTACCCAAAAAACATATATGAATTGTTCAGTCCTAAACTCAAAGTCAAACAACCTGAACTTGAAGGATTGCCCAATATTAAGTTTATTTTGAAAAAAGATTCACGCTCAAGGATTACCTTTCTTTGGCGTAGTTTTGGAATCAAGAGAGATATAAAGAAGGAGAATATCGAGATATATCATGGTTTGAGTAACGAACTACCTTTTGGTATTAATAAAACGAATGCTAAAAGTATTGTTACAATACATGATCTGATATTTATGAAGTTTCCTAAATTTTATAAACCGATAGATCGCACGATTTATAAAATCAAAGCTAAATATGCTTGCCGGGTAGCAGATAAAGTGATTGCTGTTAGCGAATGTACCAAAAGAGATATAATTCACTATTTTAATACTGATCCTCAAAAAATTGAGGTTGTATATCAGGGATGTTCAGAAGCATTCAAAAATTTAGTTAGCGAAGAGCAAAAATTGTCGGTAAAAGAAAAATATGATTTGCCTGCACAATTTATTCTTTCTGTTGGAAGCATCGAAGAACGAAAAAATATTTTACTGATTGTAAAAGCTCTAAAATACCTGCCTGATGTTCATTTTGTAGCTATTGGACGCTTTTGTAAATATGCTAAAGAAGTTCAGGCTTATATTGAGAACAATGGTTTATCCGACAGAGTACATTTAAGACGGAATATTCCAAAGGAAGATTTACCAACAATAGTTCAGGCATCGGACTTGTTCGTTTATCCGTCAGTTTACGAGGGATTTGGTATTCCCATAATCGAAGCCTTGAATTCCAAAATTCCGGTTATTGCTGCCACAGGTTCATGTCTTGAAGAAGCAGGTGGTCCGGATTCGATATATGTTAATCCATCAGATGAAAATGAGTTAGCTTTCCAGATAAACAGAGTGCTGACAGATATGAATCTCAGAAAAACCATGATTGATAAGGGGCTTGAGTACGTAAAACGGTTTACCGATCAGAAATGTACAGAAAATATGATGGATGTTTATAACAAGGTTTTATAAACAATATTGATTTAAAATCTCAATAAAAACGATTGTAATAAAGAAACAATTGCCTTATATTTCAATAAATATTTCTAAATATTTACATTCTAGGAAAAAACTTTATATCTTTGTAGCCGTTCTTTATATTTGATAATATAACGTGGGAAAATACAGCCAATATAAAATATCATTACGCAGTTTACCTGAAGGGCAAAGCGAATTTGATTACCATCTGGATAATAAGTTTTTTTCTCTCATTGATGATGGTTCTGTTGATATAAAACGAGGAAACATTGATGTCAGACTGTTAGTTAAGAAAACAGGCTTTACATTTGAATGCGATTTTTCCATACAGGGAGATGTTACAGTTCCTTGCGATAGATGTCTTGACGATCTGAAGATGGACGTAAATACTAAAAATCGCCTAATTGTTAAATTCGGAAAAGAATATTCTGAAGAAAGCGATGAAATAGTTATTATACCGGAAGATGACGGCGAGATAAATATTGTTTGGTTCCTGTATGAATTTATTGCTTTAAGTCTGCCGATTAAAAAAGTACACCCCCAGGGAGAATGTAACAAAGCAATGTCATCAAAACTGAAGAAATATAAAGTGACAGATCCTGATGATGTGGATGATGATGACGAAGATTCGGGCGATGTTGAAATTGATGATGAAGCATCTAACGACACAAGATGGGACTCATTAAAGAACATTAATTTTGAAGAAGATTAAAAATAAAAATATTTAAATAACTCAATAAAAATAGAACAAAGAAATGGCACATCCTAAACGAAAACAATCAAAAGCCAGAACAGCTAAAAGAAGAACTCATGATAAAGCTATTGCGCCTACATTGGCTGTATGTTCAAATTGCGGATCATGGCATGTATTCCATACTGTTTGTCCAGAATGTGGATATTACAGAGGTAAGTTGGCTATAGAAAAGCAAGCAGCCCTTTAAGTGATAAGGCATAAGTCCCAAGAAAAAAAATAGGGCATCTTTTTATTAATTGGAAACAAAAGAATAAAATATGGTTCACTCTGCAATTACAGGAGTAGGAGCTTATGTTCCAAAAGATGTTATTACGAACGATGATTTATCCAAAATCGTTGATACAAACGACGAATGGATAATGTCTCGTGTAGGTATTAAAGAACGCCATATCTTAAAAGGAGAAGGTCAAGGTACATCTGTAATGGCTGTCGAAGCGGTAAAACAACTGCTTGAAAAAACAAAAATTGATCCAGAAGAAGTAGAAGTTGTTATTTTTGCAACAACTACTCCTGACTACGGGTTTCCATCAACAGCAACCTTGGTAATTGAACGTTGCGGACTTAAAAAAGCATTTGGTTTCGATATCCAAGCAGCATGTGCAGGTTTTATATATGCACTTGAAGTTGCTGATAATTTTATCAAATCAGGCAAATACAAAAAAGTATTAGTCATCGCAGGCGATAAAATGACTTCCATTACTAATTATAATGATCGTACAACCTGCCCATTATTCGGTGATGCAGTGGGTGCCGTTATGATAGAACCAACCACTGAAGATATAGGTATACAAGATTCTTTATTATTTACAGATGGATCAGGTGTTTCACATCTTCATATGTATGGTGGTGGCTCAGCTTATCCGGCTTCAGAAGAAACCTTGCAAAAAGGTATGCATTATGTATATCAAGAAGGGCAAGCGGTTTTCAAACATGCAGTTACCAAAATGTGTGATGTATCTGCCGAAATAGCTAAGCGTAATAACCTCACAAAAGATAATATATCTTGGTTCATACCTCATCAGGCAAATATCCGTATTATTGAAGCTGTAGCTAAACGAATGGACTTGCCAATGGATAAGGTAATGGTCAATATTCAAAAATATGGAAATACAAGTGCCGGAACAATTCCATTATGCCTTTATGAATTAGAACCTAAATTAAAAAAAGGAGATAATCTGATTCTTTCAGCATTTGGAGCCGGTTTTGTGTGGGGAGCCATTTATTTGAAATGGGCATATTGAAAAAATAACATAAAAGATTGTTAAAGGTTGCTATAAAAGCAGCCTTTAATTTTTTTCATTATCTTTATTCAACTCTAATTATCAGTTAATATACAATGAATATAATTAAATATCTGACAATTTTTTTTCTTCTGTGCTTACTTACTCGATGTACAAGTGAAGGAAACAACCATGTTAAAATATTTAGAGTTGCCGATTTTTCGGATTTTCATGTATATGCTGGAAGTACCGAAGGTGGAAAAGAATTAACTTTCGCTACAGATAGTATCCGAAAAGCAACAGCATACAGATTTTTGGGTAATTTAGAAGAAGTATCTGATCTTTATAAAAACGATTCTTTTGAGTTTTTTGGGAATAAAATAACTTATACTTATTACGATACAAAAGTTCAGACTACTATGAAAATATTGTCGGATTATAAGTTTCGGAACGATACTCTTTATGTTCATAAATCCGATGGAAGCGATGTTTTAGCGGCATATGGTAATTCAGATAGACTTTATCAGACTCGTGGATTATGTTGCTATCCTGTGAAAGATAAAAATCAATTACAAATTTATATAAAAGAGAAATCCACATTTACACTTGATTCTGTAATGCTCCATGCGGGATATAAAAGTATAGAAGATTTGAAGACAGGTGATACAATAGCTTGGTGTAATCTGAAATATATATTTGAATAGCACAAATTTTTAGTTAGGATATTATAGAGTTACTTTTTACTAATCTTATTAGCTTATTATTATTGTTATTGTAACTGCTTTTCTTACTTTCTTAAGATTGATGGCAATACGAATAAAATAGCTATCTTTGTATGAATTTGTAAGAAATTAATATGGGAAATTTAGTAGCAATAGTTGGACGTCCGAATGTAGGTAAATCGACGCTATTTAATCGGTTGACACAAACACGTCAAGCCATTGTAGACGAAACAGCGGGAACTACGCGTGACCGTCAATACGGAAAAGTAGAGTGGTGTGGTAAAGAATTTTCTCTTGTCGACACAGGAGGCTGGGTCGTCAACTCCGACGATATATTTGAAGAAGAAATCAATAAACAAGTATCCATTGCTTTAGAAGAAGCGGATGTTATATTATTTGTTGTTGATGTTATGAACGGGCTTACTGATCTTGACATGAGTATTGCTAATATGTTGCGTCGTTCTAAAAAAGAAGCAATCATTGTGTCAAATAAAGCTGATAATTTCAGTTTACATAATGATTCAGCTGAATTTTATGCATTAGGCTTGGGAGATCCGATAAATATTTCAGCTATTAATGGTTCAGGTACAGGTGATCTGTTGGATTTAATTCTAACTAAATTTACTAAAAATATTGAAGAAGAAGCTCTTGAAGATATTCCCAGAATAGCGATAGTAGGGCGACCAAATGCGGGTAAATCATCTTTGGTGAATGCACTTATTGGGGAGGAAAGAAATATTGTTACGAATATTGCAGGTACAACACGTGACTCTATTTATACCCGATTCAATAAATTCAATCTTGACTTCTATTTAGTTGATACTGCCGGTATCAGGAAAAAAGCTAAAGTTAACGAAGGACTTGAATATTATTCAGTAATACGCTCTATTCGTGCAATTGAAAACTCAGATGTATGCGTTTTGATGATTGATGCTACAAAAGGTATTGAAAGTCAGGATTTGAATATATTTTCACTTATTCAAAAAAATAAAAAAGGTCTTGTTGTTTGTGTAAACAAGTGGGATTTGGTTGAAAATAAAGAGCAGATTGTCATAAAGACATTTGAGCGTGCAATACGTGAGCGTCTTGCACCATTTACTGATTTTCCTATTATTTTTGCTTCAGCAATGACTAAGCAGCGTATCCTTAAAGTGATAGAAACCGCTAAAGAAGTCTTTGAACGTCGTAAAACTCGTATTGCAACCCATAAATTGAATGAAGTATTATTACCCATTATAGAAAATACTCCACCACCATCAAATAAGGGCAAATACGTTAAGATTAAATATATAACTCAATTGCCTAAGACACAAATTCCGAGTTTTGTTTTCTTCTGTAATCTGCCGCAATGGGTAAAAGAACCTTATAAGAGATTTCTCGAAAACCGTATACGTGACAATTGGAATCTTTCAGGTACTCCGATCAATATATTTATCAGAGAAAAATAAGTATGGCTCAACAGCAGGCTATAAATATAAAGAATAAGCGGGCAACTTTCGATTATGAGTTGCTTGATACCTATACAGCAGGAATAGTTCTTACAGGAACCGAAATTAAGTCTATTCGTTTAGGTAAGGCAAGTCTTGTCGATACTTTTTGTATAATTGAAAAAGGGGAGTTATGGGTTCGCAATATGTATATAGCCGAATATTTTTACGGAACCTATAATAATCATGCTGTGAGGCGTGATCGCAAGCTACTTCTTAACCGTAAGGAACTACGAAAAATTGAACGTGGTGTAAAAGAAACCGGTTTTACTATTGTTCCTACACGTTTATTTATCAATGAAAAAGGATTGGCAAAAGTTGTAATTGCGGTAGCCAAGGGGAAAAAACTTTATGACAAACGCCAGTCGTTACGAGAGAAGGATGATAAACGTCAGATGGATAGAGCTATGAAGCATTAAAATTAGGTATCATTGCTTTTAAGTATTAGCATATACAGCATAATTTTCAAACGAATATATTTCAGAATATATTCGTTTTATCATTTTAGAAGTTTGTGCTCGTCTGTTTAATATTTTGTTTAATAGATTTAGAAGAAATAGTTTTGATCTGTATAAAGGCAAATAGAGGTAAAAATGGTATGTTATGCTATGAAAATATACAGTTCTTTATTTGCTTAATTTTACACCTTAAAAACGTTAGAATTATACGTTAGTTTATATAAATGAAAATCCGCAAACAATATTTTGTTTGCGGACCTGATTTTGGTGGAGCACAGCGGACTCGAACCGCTCACCTCAACACTGCCAGTGTTGCGCTCTAGCCAGATGAGCTAGTGCCCCCCATTGATTTATTAATGTTGCAAAGATATCTTTTTTCTGACAATATGCAATATTAATAGCATTAGAAATAGTTGATATTACAGTAGAATTTAGAAATTGAGATTTGGAATCATCATATTACATCAACTACAAACTTTTTTTGGTCAGGGTCAAGGTATTCTGTCGGAACAGATTCTTTAACTTCATCAATGATGATATCTATTAATTTTTCGCGAAGAAAATCATTTCTTGTAATCAGACTGATTTCACGCATTGGCGTAATATTACGAAGAGGACGTACATTTTGTTTCTGTTTTTCTGTCAATTCCTCAATTGCCATTTCCGGGATAATTGTCATCCCACTGTTATCGTCAACAATTTTTATTAATGTATCTATGCTCCCAGCTTCGTAAGAGAATAATGTATGCGAACTTTTGCGCTTGCGTTTATTGCATATTCTTATAATTTGGCTCCTAAAACAATGTGCTTCTTCAAGGAGCCATAGGCGATTGATATTTAAATCATCTTCATTTAATTCTTTCTTGGCATATAATGATGTTTCTTGAGGAGAAACATAAGCATAAAACTTTTCGTAATAAATTGGATATTCCCTCAGTTTGTCATTGCTAAGAGGTGTTGCCAGTATAGCGCCATCAAGGGTTCCGCTAATAATCTTATCTACTGCTTGCCAAGTAGTTGGTTCTTCTATTTTTAATGCTATATCATAACCGTTTACCTCATGTCTATGCATAAGTTTGGGGAGAAGATAGGGGGATACGGTTGGTATAATACCTAATTTGAATGTACCTTTTACCACACCTTTTTCTTCCTGTATTATTTCTTTGATTTGTTTCATCTGCGAAACAATTACTCTTGCTTGATTGATTATCTTGATGCCTATTGGCGTAGGCTGTACAGGAAGCTGGCTGCGATCGAATACTTTTACGCCTAACTCGTCTTCCAGTTTTTGTATCATCATGCTCAAAGTGGGTTGGGTTACAAACGATGCTTCGGCTGCTTTTGCAAAATGGCGATGAGTATCGACAGCTATTATGTATTCAAGTTGTTGTATATTCATATTAAAAAAGTTATGTTAGTGTTGCATTAATTAATGATATTCTCTGTTTCCAAATATTGCTGAGCCAACTCTGACGATTGTTGCTCCTTCTTTAATGGCGTAAGTGTAATCATTAGACATTCCCATTGATATTTCAGAGAAAAGATTGTCATTTTCAAAGTAATTTTTTTTTAACTTATTAAAAAAAAGTTTCAATCTTTTAAATTCAGCTTTTACTTGTTCTTCGTCATTAGTATTGCTTGCCATGCCCATTATCCCGCATATATGTGCATAATTAAGAGTTTCCCATTTTTTTTCTGATAGAAATTCGATACACTTTTCGTATGTAAATCCGTATTTACTATCTTCTTGGGCAATATGTATTTCAAGCAAACATTTTATTTGCCTTTTTACTTTTGCGGCTTGTTTTTCAATTTCTGTTAATAATTTCCAACTGTCGACACTTTGTATTGTATCAATATACGGAACTATATATTTTACTTTATTTGTTTGTAAATGTCCGATAAAATGCCATTCAATGTCGTTTGGCAGGGATTTCTGTTTTTCGTCAAGTTCTTGTACTTTATTCTCTCCGAAGATTTTGTGACCTGCATTATAAATCTCTTTGATTTTATTGATCGAATGATATTTGGATACAGCGACCAGCTTTACATCAGAGGGAATTTGTTTCTTTATAATATTCAAATTATCGACAAGAGTCATACGAACTAAACATTTATCTGCTTTTAAGACTGTTTTTTATCTTCGCTAGAATAGGTAAATACGTCCATGATGGCAGTCTCATTCAACGATGCGATTACATAATCTGCTAATGTGCCTTCCATCCCTTTTTCAATTACGTCTAATGCTTCTCTGAAATTTGATGCTTGAGCTAACATCTGAGCGGCTGTCTTTTTTTCAGTTCCACTTTTTTCATCCAAAGTGACAAAATAAATTTTTGCTTTGAAATATCTGTCACCGTTTTCATTAAAAAACAATTCTGAAAATTTTGCTCTTTTAATATCAGACACGGTAAATTCACCGGCAATATAAGGTCTGATCTCTTCAATTATTCGCGCTTCTGCTTCTGTAAATGATAATGCGTCTACCAAGTAAGGTTCACTTACTTTTTTCTGCATTCCATTTTCTAATATCTTGTCATAGCTGATTTTACATTCAAACCAATTGTGCATACAATGTAATAATTTAGATTTATTCAATACAAATATAATATTTTATCGGAAAGTTTATATTAACAAAGGCTCTAATTTTATACGATGCGGTATAAAACTAAAGCCTTTACTATATAAATACCTGTAAATATTGTTTTATTCTCGGTCGATATATTTGTAGTCTTTTAATAATTCTTGTAATCTTTTTCTTGCGAAGAAAATACGGCTTTTGACTGTGCCAATGGGTAAGTTAAGTTTTATTGCTATCTCTTCATATTTGTAGCCTGAAAGGTGCATCGTAAAGGGCAATTTGTATTCGTCTGCAAAATTATTGATGATCTTATGAATTTCAGCTATTGTATATGAGCCTTCGGGTGTGTCGAATCCAGAATCCTGCGGCATATTGAGATGATAGAGGTTATCTGTCTGATCTACCATTGTCTGGCTGCGGACGGCACGTCTGTAATTATTTACAAAAATATTGTGCATGATTGTAAATACCCAACCTTTGAAGTTTACATTTTCATAATATTTATCTTGATTGTCGAGGGCGCGAAGTGTTGTCTCCTGAAGTAAATCTTTTGCTTCCTCCCGATTTGTAGTCAAAGTTAAAGCGTAATTCAACATATTATTCTGAAGGTCTACCAATTTGGATTCAAATCCTTTATTCTTTTTATTATCTAATGTTGTCATTATAGTACATTTATATAGTTGACACTAATAGAAGAAAACTGGACAAATAATAAATTTTATTATTCATGTTCAAAGTTTAACAAAAATCGTTATAATTTTCGATTAAATTTAATTAGTCTTAAAAATTTAACATAATTTGGACTGATTATACTGTCTCTGTGTTTTTTGTTCTTATTGATTCTTAGATAGTTATTTGGTTACATGTAACCAAAAATTAAACATAGATATTGTCTATGCGATTTGACGACAGTTTAAGATTGACTATGAGATAGTCTGAGCTCGTTCAGTAATATAGGAGAGAAAGACAAAGTGTCAGAATTCAAATCTTGGCATTTTTTTTGCCTTGTTTGATGAAACAAATGTAAATAATTTTTTGTAAAATCATAATAATCATGACAGAAAATAATAATCAGACTGGAAAAATAGGGGTTACAACTGAAAATATATTCCCTATAATTAAGAAATTTTTATATAGTGATCACGAGATTTTTCTTCGCGAATTGGTTTCTAATGCGGTAGATGCTACACAAAAGCTTAAAACTTATGCATCTATTGGGGATTTCAAGGGAGAATTAGGCAATTTGTCCGTTCGTATCAATGTAGATAAGGAAAATGGAACAATTACTATAACCGACCGGGGTATAGGTATGACGTTGGATGAGATTGAAAAGTATATCAATCAGATAGCATTTTCATCTGCTAATGAATTTTTAGACAAATATAAAAAAGACGCTAATTCAATAATCGGTCATTTTGGTTTGGGATTTTATTCGGCGTTTATGGTCTCAAATAAGGTCGAAATTGAAACTAAATCATACAAAGAAGGTGCAGTTGCTGTAAAATGGAGTTGTGATGGTTCGCCCGAATACACTATCAGCGAGATTGACAAACAGGATAGAGGTACATCAATTATATTATATATTGATGATGAAAATAAAAACTTTCTCGAAAAGTTTGAAATAGAGAAGTTATTGAAAAAATATTGTCGGTTCTTACCGGTACCGGTTGTATTCGGGAAAAAGACAGAATGGAAAGACGGTAAATCGGTTGAAACTGACGAAGACAATGTGATGAATGATACAAATCCATTGTGGACTCGTAAACCTGCTGATCTTAATGACGAAGATTATAAGAAATTTTATCAGGAACTATATCCATTTAGTGATGAACCTATGTTTTGGATTCATCTGAATGTGGACTATCCATTCAAGTTGACAGGTATATTGTATTTTCCGAAGATAAAGACGAATATCGATCCTAACAGAAATAAAATTCAATTATACTGTAATCAGGTTTTTGTTACAGATTCTGTAGAAGGAATTGTTCCGGAATTTTTAACATTGATGCATGGTGTTATAGATTCGCCGGATATTCCGCTTAATGTTTCTCGTTCTTACCTTCAGAGCGATCAGAACGTGAAAAAGATATCAAACCATATCACTAAAAAAGTTTCCGATAGATTGGATGAAATATTCAAAAATGATCGCCCTCAGTTTGAAGAAAAGTGGGATAGCTTGAAAATTTTTGTTGAGTATGGAATGCTTACGGATGATAAGTTTTATGATAGAGCTAAAAACTTTAATCTCTTGAAAAACACTGATGGCAAACTTTTTACTCTCGATGAATATAAAGAGTTGATAGCGGCTAATCAGACAGATAAAGACGGTAATCTGGTTTATCTTTATTCATCCGATACCAACGAACAATATACCTACATCAGTAATGCAAAAGATAAAGGATATGACGTATTGTTGATGGATGGGCAATTAGATGTTCATTATATAAATATGTTGGAACAAAAATTAGAAAAAAGCCGTTTTGTTCGTGTAGATAGTGATATAATTGATAATCTCATTCAAAAAGAAGATGCTAAAGAAGTTACATTAACCGACAAGCAAAAAGAAGGATTGAATGAGGCTTTCACATCGCAATTGCCTAAGCTCGATAAAGTGAATTTCTCGGTAGATTATAAAGCATTAGGACAATCTGCTCAACCTATTCAGATTACTCAAAACGAAGTGATGCGCAGAATGAAGGATGCTTCAGCAATGCAACCCGGTATGTCATTTTATGGAGATATGCCAGATAATTACAATCTTGTTTTGAATGTGGATAATCCACTAATTTCTAAAATTATATCTGAAGTAGATGGTAAAGAAAAAGAAGATGTTGTAAAATATGCTTCCGAAAATCAGAATATTCGTCAGTTGATAGATTTGTCTTTATTGTCTAACGGTATGCTCAAAGGAGAATCTTTGAATAACTTTATCAAGCGCAGCACCGATTTGATTAAATAATTTTGTTAATTAAATATTATAAAAATAGCTCTGATTTATCAGAGCTATTTTTTTGTGTGAAAGATTAGATTGATTATTCATTTTTCAAGAGGTTATTAAGTGTATATTCCATTCTTTCCATCGCATTTTCCCATTTAAAACGCTGTATGTAATTGTTGCCATTTAGAGCCAATCGGATACGCTTTTCATTATTTCGGATAAGGTTTAATATTCTGTCCGCCATTTGTTCAGGATTTTTAGTTTCCACTAAAAGAGCGTTTTCACCGTTAATTGCAAATTCCCGATGCCCCGCTATATCTGTACAAATTAATGCGCAACCGCAGAACAAGGCTTCAGCGGGAGTTAATGGAAAACCCTCAGTTAAGCTATTTGAAATAAAAATAGCATTGCGATTATATAATTCAACAATATCTTTTGGATTCCGGTAAAAACGTATCCAATCGGGTAAACCGAACGGTTCGGGACAGACACCAAACATTTCCACTCTTAACTCTGGAACGCGTTCCTTAACCATCCTAAGAGCTTCTAAACCATAAGCCGAACCTTTAATTTCCTGTATAGAATAAGTCATAGCTATAGTTGCAGGATTACGCTTTTCCGGCTCTGTTAAAATATGATATTTATGCGAATCTATCGAATTTTGAATCAATATAGCAGGCTTCGTGGTGTGAGACTCTACAATGGTTTTTAAATAAGAAGAAACTACAATATTAGTGACTCTCGGCATATTGTATGACGAGAATAGCAGGTCTTGATGACTTTCCCAATTTTCATAACCCTGAATCAGATTTATTTTTCTACCTTTCGATGCTGACAATTTACCCATTTCCAATGCAGTTGCCCACCATGTGGCAATTACTAAATCGGCATCTCTTATATATTTGTCTTTGACTTCGGGGATATATGTCATTTTAACAGATTGAATGAAATCAAACCATTTATCGGTTCTGAATCCTTCAACTTTTGTTAAAAATTTTCTGGTAAAATAAGGTAACCGATACTTCATATACGGTGTTTTTACCGGAAAATATAAGTGTACATCATAACCATTTAAAGCCAATCTATTGGCATATTCATACATAATTCTGAATCCGCCGGCAGGACGTCTTGGTTTGAATGGTAGAATAAAATTAATTTTTACAGCCATAGCAGATTAATGCAACATATCTTTAAAGATAAAACTTCCGTTAATATGATCAATCATATATAGAACTTTATCTTTAGACTTAGAACCTAAAGTGAAACTTATACCTCCGCCTAAACTGTTTCCATTTCTACCCGCTGAAAAGGTTAGCCCTCCCGATGGTAGGATGAAGCTACCTGAAGATTTCAGAGCAACAAACATCAGATTATTCTCATTACTATATACGGGATAATACTTTTTATCATCAACAACGTATATCTTATTGTTTATAATTACAGCATAAATATTGTCAGATTTAACTTTTACCCATTTTCCTTTGGTTTCATCGAATATTTCAATATTCTTTATTACATCTTTTTTTGTAATTACTTGCATTTTAGTTATGTCTGGTTGTTGATTGGCAAGCGAATGAAAACTATAATAAACACCATTTTTGTATTCAGTATGCTGATAGAGTGGGGTGTTTTCTTTTTCGATTATGTCGATATCAAGCAAATCATTGAAGCTATATGGCAAGCCCTTTACTGGTTCATTATTAAGATTCTGAATAATAAAATCAGTGATGGCATACGAAGTCTCATTTATAATCTTATTAGTATTATTATATACAGTTGTGTCCAACATATTAATAAACTTATAAATGGTATCATCTTTTTCGTATAGATTGAATCGAATGTGACATAAGCATTTTCCTGCCCCGATATTTGAAAAATTAATATCCCTCAATTGCAGAAAAAGTGTTTTATCGCCAGCCGTAGCATCTGTAACTCGCTCAATGAGCGTATCTAATTGTACACTTATCGGAACTTCAGTGACAATAGGCGTTTTTGTGCCAAGAATATTTTTTATAATAAATCCGAAATCATGACGATCACACAATTCGTTTAGACATTCTATTCGGTTATATAAGCTATTCTCAATAATAGTATCGGGCATAATAAGCTCAAATTTAGCATTTTTTTGAGCCGACATGCTTATGCCGAATAGTGTGTAAAGCACAGTAATTAAGCATAATCTTTTCATTTATTGTAATTGTTTCATTTTCGATTTTAAAAAGTCAAAGATAAATTCTTTGGTTTTACTTTAAAACTAAATTGAAGTATAATTAACAAATCTACATAACGTTTGAATTATTGATCGCAATAAAGGTAGTGTAATATTATAATGTACTTAGTTTATGTCTTGAAAGTTTATATTGTAAACTCAAATTGACAAAATGTCGGATTTTTATTCATAAATGTAATTAGACTAAAATCTCATGTTATGTAAATATTATTTGTTTTAGTTAATTAATGTTAATTGCGGTGCCATCTTTTGCTTTGTTTGTAAACTTGAGTTTGCAGAATTTAAGATTATCTATGCAAAATGACCTAATAATGCAAGTTTTGGGCAATTATTCGAATTTTTTTTAAAGCAATTTAGATGTACCTTTGCATTGTCTAAAGTTTAATAATTTATTCGTGAACTTATAACAATAAGTATGGCTTCAAATCAGATTGACTTTGTTCCCATTATTCTGCATATTGTGTTTTGCACAGTTATTATTTTCGCGCTTGTTTTTGTTTCAGGACTTATCGGACCTAAACATAAGGCTTCGCGGAAAGCTGAAAATTTTGAGTGTGGACTTGATCCTATCGGAGATGCGCGTACACCATTTCACCTTAGGTATTTTTTAATTGCGATACTTTTCGTTTTATTCGATATTGAAGTATTGTTTATGTATCCTTGGGCAGTAAATTTCAAAGTATTAGGCTGGGTTGGATTTGGTAAAATAGCTGTATTTATATTACTACTTATAGTTGGTTATCTATATATAATAAAACGTAAAGCCTTAGAGTGGGAAAAGTAAAAATTATGTACTACTAGTAATGAGTAAGACAAAATTATCATCAAATTCTAATATAGATATAGTTCCTGCGCCCGAAGGGTACGTGGGACATGGCTTTTTTGCGACCAAATTTGACCAGGTCATCGGTTTAGCTCGAGCAAATTCACTTTGGCCTTTACCTTTTGCAACCTCTTGTTGCGGTATAGAGTTTATGGCTACAATGGCTTCTACATACGATATGGGACGCTTTGGAGCCGAACGTAATAGTTTTTCGCCACGTCAGGCGGATATGCTTTTGGTGATGGGCACAATTGCAAAAAAGATGGTTCCTATATTAAGACACGTATATGAGCAAATGGCAGAACCTAAATGGGTGATCGCTGTGGGCGCATGCGCATCTTCAGGAGGCGTTTTCGATACATATTCGGTCTTACAAGGAATCGATAAAATAATACCCGTAGATGTATATGTACCGGGTTGTCCACCACGTCCCGAACAAATAATAGATGGAGTAATGCAATTGCAAGAAATTGTAAAAAATGAGTCAATTCATCGAAGAGCATCCGAAAAATATCAGGAACTCTTAGAATCATATAAATTCGAATAAGCTGATATGGCACTTGAAACGACATTCATACAAGGTAGATTGACAGAGAAATTCAATACAGATGTATCAGAATTTCGCATGGAGCATGATATATTCACGTTCGATGTGAAATCTACTGTTATCAAAGATGTGATGACCTTTTTGTCAAAGAGTGATGAAATGCGATTCGATTTTCTCACTGATCTCTGCGGTATGCACTATCCCGAAAATGATATAGAATCGCAATATGCCGTAGTATATCTGCTACATAATTGGAGAGAAAATGTGCGTCTGAGAATCAAGGCTTATCTGAACGGAAATAAACCCGAGGTATCGACAGTTACAGATATTTTTAAAGCAGCTAACTGGATGGAACGTGAAACTTACGATTTCTTCGGTATTAATTTTATAGGACATCCTAATATGAAACGTATTTTGAATGTTGACAGCATGACCTCGTTCCCGATGCGTAAAGAATATCCGCTCGAAGATGCCGGACGCTCCGATAAAGACGACCGTTTCTTCGGCAGAACTCCGCATAATTATCAACCTAAATAATGGAAAGATAATGTTTGATCAAATTAAAACAGGACACCGTTTTGAAGAAATAATCCGCAATCAGAAATTTGAAGACGGACAAGAATTGTCGGTCATTAATTTCGGACCGACTCACCCTTCAACACACGGTGTGTTCCAAAATATTCTGCTTGTCGATGGTGATACCATTCTTGATGCCGATACAACTATCGGATATATTCACCGTGCATTCGAGAAAATAGCAGAACACCGTACATTTTATCAAATAACACCTTTAACAGATCGTCTCAACTATTGTTCATCGCCGCTTAATAACATGTGTTGGTGGATGACAGTTGAAAAGGCATTGGGTGTTGAAACCACCAAGAAAGTAGACTATATGCGCGTTGTGATAATGGAGCTTGCGCGTATAGCCGACCATTTGATATGTAATGGTATACTTGGGGTCGATTTAGGAGCCTATACAGGTTTTCTCTATGTAATGGAGTTTCGCGAATTGATATACGAAATATATGAAGGCGTATGCGGTGCTCGTATGACGACTAATATGGGACGTATTGGCGGTTTTGAACGAGATTTTTCACCTGAAGTTTGGGCAAAAATAGATACTTTCCTAAAAGGATTTCCTAAAGCATGGGACGAGTTGGAAAGACTGTTTATCCGTAACCGTATATTTATGGATCGCACAATCGACGTAGGAGCTATTTCTGCGGAAAAAGCGATGAATTACGGTTTTACAGGGCCAAATTTAAGAGCCACAGGCATAGACTACGACGTGCGTGTTATGAATCCATACAGTTCATATCAGGATTTTGATTTTAATATTCCTGTCGGACAATCGGGCGATACATACGATCGTTGGTGTGTGCGTGCCGGAGAAGTCAAAGAAAGTATCAAGATAATACGTCAGGCAGTAGAAAAACTGAAAGGCATGAAAAATCAACCCTGTCATTCAGATGTACCCGATTATTATTTGCCGCCTAAAGAAGACGTATATACAAAAATGGAAGAACTTATTGCTCACTTCAAAATAGTAATGGGCGAAGTGCCTGTTCCTGTCGGAGAAGTTTATCATTCAGTTGAAGGAGCTAACGGAGAATTAGGAATGTATCTGGTAACTGACGGTTCACGAGTTCCGTATAGATTACATTTCCGTCGTCCATGTTTTATATTTTATCAGGCATTCCCTGAAATGGTAAAAGGCGGATCAATCTCAGATGCGGTGACAACTTTATCAAGTCTGAACGTTATCGCAGGAGAATTAGATGCGTAATTATATGATGAAGATTAATTTTAGGATTGTCTCAAGTTAAGAATTTTAACAGCTTAAAGCTATCAGCTAAAATATATGAAAGAATATACACAGCAGATAAATTTTACAGACGAATTAAAAGCTCGAATCAGAGAACTGATAAGTCGTTATCCGGCGGAACATAAGAAATCAGCACTTTTACCCGTGCTCCATGCGGTACAAGATGCACATGACAATTGGTTGAGCGTTCCGCTTATGGATAAAGTGGCTGAAATATTAGAAATAAAACCCATTGAAGTATATGAAGTTGTAACATTTTACACCATGTATAACCAAAAGCCAATGGGTAAATATATGTTAGAATTTTGTCGGACAACATGTTGTGCAATCCAAAGAGGAGAAGACCTGATGGAATATACCTGCAATAAACTTGGTATAAAACCGGGAGAAACAACTCCGGATGGCATGTTCAGCGTAGTAGGAGTAGAATGTCTTGGAGCATGCGGTTACGGACCGATGCTACAATTAGGCGATTATTACCACGAACATCTTACAGAAGAAAAAATAGATGCTTTGCTTGAAGATTGCAGGCAAGGCAAAGTAAATCTTCATTGATTTTCAAAAATGGCAACAAAAATATTATTTGAGAAATTAGATATTCCGGGGATAGAAACCTACGAAGTTTACCGTAAAAATGGCGGATATACTTCTGTAGAAAAAGCTCTCAAAACCATGTCTCCCGATGAAGTAACCGAACAAGTCAAACTGTCGGGTATACGAGGTAGAGGAGGTGCAGGTTTCCCGATGGGAATGAAATGGAGTTTTATAGATAAAGCCTCAGGAAAACCACGTCATTTGGTTGTAAATGCCGATGAATCGGAACCCGGTACATACAAAGACCGATTTTTGATGCATCACATCCCGCATCTTCTTATCGAAGGAGCGATTGTTGCAAGTTACGCACTTGGAGCAAATCTTTCATACATATATATTCGGGGTGAATACATGTGGATTTATAAGATTCTCGAAAAAGCCTTGGCAGAAGCATATGATAACGGATGGCTCGGAAAGAATATATTAGGTTCAGGATTTGACCTTGATTTACATGTACATTGCGGTGCAGGAGCCTACGTTTGTGGTGAAGAAACCGCCTTGCTCGAATCATTAGAAGGTAAACGAGGAAATCCACGCATGAAACCGCCGTTTCCAGCTGTTAGCGGAGTTTGGGCAGAACCTACTGTGGTAAATAACGTTGAATCAATATCTTCAGTTTCTTGGATCGTAAATCACGGCGGAGAAGCCTACGCAAACGTTGGAATAGGTAAATCAACAGGTACAAAACTTATTTGTGCGTCAGGACATATAAAGAATCCGGGAGTTTATGAAGTAGAAATGGGTATGCCCGTTGAAGAGTTTTTCTACTCAGATGAATATCTTGGCGGCATGATTGATGACCGTCCATTAAAAGCTGTTATACCCGGTGGAGCATCCATGCAGATTTTGCCTACTCAATATATTTTCAAAACCGCTAACGGAGACCCGCGTCTGATGAGCTATGAATCTTGGGCTGACGGTGGAAAACTAACAGGATCGGGACTTGGTTCCGGTGGATTCATGGTTTTTAATGATACAGTATGTATAGTTAGAAATACATGGAACATCAGCCGTTTCTTTCATCACGAAAGTTGCGGTCAATGTACACCTTGCCGTGAAGGAACAGGTTGGATGGAGAAAATCCTTTACCGTATCGAAAACGGATTAGGCAGAGAAGAAGATATTAACATACTCTACGATATACAAAGTCAGATAGAAGGTAATACAATATGTCCGTTGGGCGATGCAGCATCATGGCCTGTTGCTGCCGCAATACACCATTTTCGTGAAGAATTTGAATATCACGTACGTTTCCCTGAGAAAGTTAAAAACAAAGACCATTTCAGAAACGAACCGATGGACAAAGTAAGACATCTTATTAATTCTATGGCTGTCAGTTAACAGCTGACATATAAAGCTAAATTGAAATATGAAAGTTACGATAGATGGACAAACAATTGATGTAGAACCGGGAACAACAGTCTTGCAGGCTGCCCGCATGATAGGAGGAAGTTGCGTTCCGCCTACAATGTGTTACTACAGTAAATTGAAAAATACAGGTGGAAACTGTCGCTGTTGTTTAGTCGAAGTTTCAAAAGGAAGCGATAAAGATCCTCGTCCTATGCCCAAGCTACAGCCCTCTTGTAAGACAGCTGTTCAGGATGGTATGGAGGTTAAGAGCGCGACTTCCGAACGTGCCGTTAAAGCTCGTAAAGCCATAACAGAAATGTTGCTTATCAATCACCCGCTCGATTGTCCGGTATGTGATCAGGCAGGAGAATGTGATTTGCAGAATCTGGCATATAACAATAAAGAGAACCGATCTCGTTTTGTAGAACAAAAAGTCACGTTTTCAACGGAAGATTTAGGTCCATATATTTCTTTAAATAAAAATCGTTGCATTATTTGTTATCGTTGCGTGAAGCTGGCTGATCAGTTGACACCAGAACGCATTCATGGAGTAATGAATAGGGGAGATCATGCAGAAATTTCCACCTACATAAAAAACTCTATAGATAACGAAATGTCGGGTAATATGATTGACGTATGCCCTGTTGGAGCATTGACTGATAAAACTGCCCGATTCGATTCACGTGTCTGGTTTTATAAACCCTACAATGCGCATCGTTCATGTACTAAATGTGCCGGAAAAGCAACAGTATGGATGTTCGGAGATCATATCCGTCGTGTAACAGGTCGTAAAGATGAAAATAGGGAAATAGAAGATTATATTTGTAACGAATGTCGTTTCGATCACAAAGACCCTAAAGACTGGGTAATTGAAGGACCACGCAAGTTCGAGAAATTTTCTGTTATAAATGTCAATAATTATACGAAACCTGTAAAAAAAGTAGATCTCAATATGGGAGAACTACCCGAAAAAGGACGTCCGCAGGATAGAGAGAAAATCAGCATGAAAAGTTTTCCTTATGATGCCGAAGAACTCAAAGAATTAAATAGCTAAGTATAATATAGAACGATATGGAATTATCACTCATTATAGAGAAATTTGTATTTATCTTGATCATATTCGGTCTGACTATGGGAGTAGCTCTCTATGCTACTTTGGCAGAGCGGAAAGTCGCCGGTTTTTTGCAAGACCGTCTTGGACCTAATCGTGCGGGACTTTTTGGTTTGTTGCAACCTATTTGCGATGGAACAAAGCTATTCTCAAAAGAAGAATTCTTCCCCAATACACCGAATAAGGTACTATTCGTAGTAGGGCCTGCTGTGTCTATGATTGTATCTTTGCTTGGTAGCGCAGTTATACCTTGGGCAGATAAATTTGTCATAGCCGGAAAAGAATATATACCACAGGTTGCCGATGTAAATGTCGCTGTGTTGTATGTTGTGGCAGTTTTAGGTATCAGTGTATATGGTATAGTATTGGGAGGTTGGGCATCCAACAATAAATATTCTTTAATCGGTTCCATCCGTGCGGGAGCACAGATGATCTCGTACGAACTGGCTATGGGATGCGCACTTATTGCAATCGTTATGACTACCGGTTCATTTAGTTTAAAGGATATTACATTACATCAAACCTCCGTATGGAATGTTTTTGTACAACCATTGACTTTTATAATATTTCTTGTATGTTCATTTGCGGAATGTAATCGTACGCCTTTTGATTTGGCTGAATGCGAATCTGAATTAGTGAATGGTCATCACACCGAATTTTCATCTTTAAAGATGGGATTTTATATGTTTTCAGAATACGCCGCTATGTTCTTTTCGTCAGCCTTCATTTCTGTTTTATTTTTCGGTGGGTATAATTATCCGGGCATGAGCTGGGTGTCTGAAAACTGGGGCGTAAATGTTTGTAACATACTGGCTTTTGCGTCTATATTGGTTAAGACTTTATTCTTTATGTTCTTCTATATATGGGTACGATGGTCAATCCCTCGTTTCCGTTATGACCAGCTGATGAAACTTGGTTGGAAAATACTTTTACCATTGGCATTTGTCAATATATTCATAGTAGGAATCGTAACATTGCTAATTGACTAATTTAATAGATAGCTAAATCATGTCGATGCAAAATATATCATTATCGGGTCGTAAAGAAATTGCTTCTAACAAGAAGATGACTTTTTGGGAAAGTACTTATCTTTTTGCTGTTGTGAAAGGATTGGTTATAACCATGCGGCATTTCTTTCAGAAACCTGTGACAATACAATATCCCGAACAAGCTAGGGAATTAAGCCCTGTCTACAGGGGACAACATACATTGATGCGTGATGAAGAGGGACGTGAGCGATGCACAGCCTGTGGGCTTTGTGCCTTATCTTGTCCTGCCGAAGCCATCACTATAAAGGCGGCTGAACGCCAGCCCGGCGAAGAACATCTTTATAGAGAAGAAAAATATGCGGTTGTATATGAAATAAATATGCTCAGATGTATATTTTGTGGTCTCTGTGAGGAAGCCTGTCCTAAGGCTGCCATCTTTTTGACTAAATCAAGAACATGGGTAAAACCCCGTCTTACCAGAGAAGATTTTATCTGGGGAAAAGATAAGCTTGTTATGCCTTTGGAAGCTGCTAAAGCAAATACAATGGCTAAAGAGAAAGACGCAATTAGTATTGAAAAACGTTTAATGAGCATATATAAATGATACTTATAATATTTTATATCCTGTCAGCGATTACTTTAGCTACGGGTATCTTAACCGTTGTATCGAAAAGCCCTATCAATAGTGCTGTGTATATGATTATCTGTTTCTTTTCGATAAGCGGTCATTTTCTGATGCTTAATGCTCAGTTCTTAGCTGTTGTGAACATAATCGTTTATGCCGGTGCAATTATGATACTGTTGCTGTTCACACTTATGTTGATGAATCTTAATAAGACGCATGAATCAACAAAAAAAATAGGATCACGCATTGCTGCGGTTATTTCCGCCTGCTTAGTGGCTTTTGTATTGTTGGCAGTATCATTGAAAGCTGCGCCTGTTGTAGATAATTATAAGTCTACCGGAGTTGACTTCCAATCGGTGCAGGTTATTGGACAGGTATTGTTAAACGATTATCTTGTTCCTTTTGAATTTGCATCTGTATTGCTCATAACCTCGATGATTGGTGCGGTATTGATTTCTAAAAGAGATAAAAAAGTTAAAGAATTATGATAGATGTATTAAAAGAAGTCGGCATAAACAACTATATCTATCTTGCCGTAATGTTATTTTGCGTCGGCATATTAGGTATACTTTTTCGTCGTAGTACAATCGTTTTACTGATGTCTGTTGAGTTAATGCTTGCATCTGCCAATCTGTTACTTATTGCTTTTTCGGTATATCATCATGATGTAAGTGGTCAGATATTCGCTATTTTCGGAATGACGGTAGCTGCCGCCGAAGTTGCGGTAGGATTAGCTATTCTTGTGGCCTTGTTCAGAAATATAGGCTCAATTGATATTGAAAAATTAAAGAACCTGAAAGGATAAATGGAAACAATTTTAGTATTAATACTTTTGCTTAGCCCCTTTGTTGGGTTTCTTATCAATATTTTTGTGGGGCATCGGTTGAGTAAAACCTTTCCGGGTTGCCTCGCTTCGACAGCCGTTTTATTAAGCTTCATTATTACCTTATATTTTTTTACTCAGCTACTGATTACCAATCAACCGATGGATATCCGGTTGTTTGACAATCTCAATTTGTCTGCGTTAACAGTTAATATTGGATTTACGGTTGACCGTTTATCATTACTTTGGTTATTGATGGTAACAGGTATTGGTTTTCTTATTCATGTCTATTCAATGGGATATATGAAAGGCGATCCTAATATAGGTCGATATTTTGCATATCTGAATTTGTTTATCTTCTTCATGTCCGTACTTGTTTTAAGCAGTAATCTGTTTGTTATGTTTATCGGATGGGAAGGAGTCGGACTTTGTTCTTACCTATTGATCGGTTTTTGGAACACCAATCATAAATATAATGATGCTGCTAAGAAAGCATTTATAATGAATAGAATAGGGGACTTTGGTTTCATTATAGGCATTTTTACATTAGCATACCTGTTCAAGACTATTGATTTTAACGGTTTGAAGCTGGCTGTTTCATCTTCGGCCGGTCCTCAAACCGCAACTATGCTTGGCATTGCTACTTTTTGTTTATTTGTAGGTGCAATGGGTAAAAGTGCGCAGATCCCATTATATACCTGGTTGCCCGATGCGATGGCTGGTCCAACTCCGGTTTCGGCTCTGATACATGCCGCAACAATGGTCACAGCCGGTATTTTCATGGTAACAAGATTAAATTTTGTTTTTGATCTGACTCCTGATATTCAGATGTTTATTGCTATTATTGGTGCGGTAACTTCTTTATTTGCAGCTACGGTAGCTATTGTACAAAACGATATTAAAAAAGTATTGGCTTATTCAACTGTATCTCAACTCGGGTTGATGTTTCTTGCATTAGGAGCAGGAGCATATCATATAGCGGTATTTCATGTAATCACGCATGCCTTTTTCAAAGCCTGCTTATTCTTGGGTGCAGGTTCTGTTATTCATGGTATGGGAGGCGAGCAGGATATGCGACATATGGGCGGTCTGAAGAAATATATGCCTACAACTTATTGGACTTTTGCAGTATCTACATTATCAATATCGGGTATTCCATTCTTTGCGGGATTCTTCTCGAAAGACGAGATAATGATAACAGCTTTTCAATATAGCATTCCTTTGTGGGTAATTGCCGGACTGGCATCTTTGCTGACAGCTTTTTATATGTTTAGAGCTTTGTATCTGACTTTTCATGGTACTTTCAGAGGTAGTGAGGAGCAAATGCATCATTTACATGAATCGCCTAAAACGATGACTCTACCGTTAATGATTTTAGGTATTTTGGCTATTATAGGTGGATTTATTAGTATTCCATTTGCAAACCTAAGTTGGCTCAACGCATATCTTGAACCTGTTTTGCCGGGTATAGCCCTTGAAGATCATCTGCCGTTATGGTTACAATG
This sequence comes from uncultured Dysgonomonas sp., assembly GCA_945273835.1. Taxonomy (GTDB): domain Bacteria; phylum Bacteroidota; class Bacteroidia; order Bacteroidales; family Dysgonomonadaceae; genus Dysgonomonas. Next base: position 113,510 of record CALYPL010000002.1, read on the forward strand.
CACGATGATTGCCATATCTATATTAATTGCTTTAATAGGTTGGTTTATAGCTTATAATAAATATAATAGAAATAACGAAGTGCCTGCTTCGGATGATCAAATTACAGGTTTCGCAAAAGTCCTTTATCATAAATACTATATTGACGAAATATATGACCGCATATTTGTAAAACCATTATATGCAGTCGGTAAATTTTTCAATAATTTCATTGAAGTTTTAGTCGGCAAATTTATTAATGGGGTAGGACAGTTGGCTGAGATCATTTCAGTTCCTGCTCAAGCCTTGCAAAACGGTAATTTAGGGTTTTATCTCTTTTGCTTTGTAATTGGCTTTTGTGCCATCGTAATCAGTATAATTCTTGTGTAAACAGTACATATAGATATGAATATAGCTATTATTTTAATTATATTTCTTGTCGGGGCAATAGTCACCTTTCTTTCCGGTAACAGGCTTGCCTCAAAAGTCGCTTTGATTTTTAGTATAGCGGCGGCGGTTTTTTCGGTAGCATTATTAATTCAGTTTACGAATGGTGGAGAATTAAGCTATTCTGTTGAATGGATGAAAAATCCGAACATCAACTTTTCTTTGCAGGCTGATGGTTTAGGATTGACGATGATATTACTTACTGCGTTTTTACTTCCTGTAATTATTATGACGGGTGTTTCTTTTCCCGGTAAAAAAGAAAAGAGTTTTTATTCTTTAGTTTTATTAGTCGCTTTTGCTGTGTCAGGTGCTTTTCTGAGCAGTAACGCATTGATATATTATGTATTTTGGGAATTATCACTAATCCCGATTTACTTCATTATTATTTATTGGGGTAATGGTGACGCTGAAAAGCGTAGAAAGGCAACGATGACATTTTTCTTATACACTTTCTTCGGTTCACTTTTCATGCTTGCTGCATTTATATATCTTTATTACAAAGTCGGCAGTTTCGATATATCGGCACTGTATAATGCTGAATTGACACCGAAAGAACAGATCTGGATATTTTTAGCATTCTTCTTGGCATTTGCCATCAAGGTACCTGTATTTCCGTTTCATACATGGCAGGCTAATGTGTATCAAAAAGCACCCCTTATCGGAACGATGTTATTGGCCGGTTTAATGTCTAAGATGGGATTGTACAGCATTATGCGCTGGCAACTTCCAATCACTCCTTACGCTTCGCATGAGTTGAGATTGATTGTTCTGATATTATGTATAACAGGTGTCATCTATGGTTCGCTTATAGCATTAAAACAAGATAATCTGAAGCGTTTCTTCGCTTATGCCTCACTTTCGCACGTTGGCTTTATTGCTGCGGGAATCTATTCATTAACATACGATGGTATGCAAGGTGCGATTGCGCTAATGATTGCTCACGCATTTGTTGTTGTGGGTTTATTCTTTTCATCGGATGTCATATATCGTCGTTGGCAGACTCCATATATAAGTCAGATGGGAGGTATTAAAAATAATGCGAGATATTTTGGATTGTGTTTCTTCATCATTCTTTTAGCTGGCATATCGGTGCCTTTGTCATATAATTTTATCGGTGAATTCGCTATTATGTTCGGTTTATATCAGTTAAGTATCTGGTATGTGGTGGCAATAGGTACTTCGATGTTCTTAGGAGCGTTCATGATGTTGCGTATGTATCAATATGTAATGTTAGGCGAAAATAAGACTAATAAGGCTTTTGCAGATTTATCAAAAAACGAATGTCTGATATTTGTTTTGTTGATTATTATTATACTTTACTTCGGAATATATCCTAAACCGATAGTTGAAACCGTTGGTAACAGTATAAAGGAAATATTATTTTATATTAACAGATAATTAATTAGTTATTAGATAATGAGTACATTAATAGCTGTCTCAGCTTTAGGCATTATTTGCCTTATACTTGAAATTCTGAATCTAAGAAAGGCCCTTATACCGGTTGTTATTCTTGCGTTGGCAGCAATCTTAGGTATGACTATTTTTGAAAGTTATCTGGGTTCATCCATAATTGAGCCGGATAAAATGACGATGATCGTTAATACGGGTTATTCGTACGGGTTCTCATGTCTTTTTATACTTCTGACTGTATTCATTATATTGATGTGTCCAAAATTTTATCAAGAAGATAAAGTCAAGATAGCGGATTACGTATCGCTTAAAATATTTATGTTGGCAGGAGCCATAGCAATGGTTTCATTTGGCAACTTAATGATGTTTTTCCTTGGTCTCGAAGTGCTTTCAATAGCTGCATACGTCTTAGCCTCAAGCAGACCTAAAGATAAAAGAAGTAATGAAGCCGGTATGAAGTATTTTGTAATGGGTGCTTTAGCTTCGAGTTTCATTTTATTCGGAATCGCTTTAATATATGGAGCAACAGGCTCATTCAATATAACTGAAATATCGAACTCATCCACAACTTTAGTGCAATCTGAATCATTGCCAACCTGGTTTTATCTTGGTTTTGTGATGATAACAATCGGTATGATGTTCAAAGCTTCGATTGTTCCGTTCCATTTTTGGGCACCTGATGTTTATGAAGGTTCACCGACTTTGGTTACTGCACTTATGAGTACTTTGGTTAAAGTTGCTGCAATCGGCGCATTATTCTTATTGACTACAATACTGTCAGCTGCCATTACTCCTACATATACAGCAACTATAGTAGTTATAGCTATTTTGACAATGATAGTCGGTAACTTTACCGCCTTAAAACAAAACAACGTAAAACGTATGATGGCATTTTCAGGTATAAATCACGCCGGTTTTATGCTGATGGCGTTGTTAGCTTTAAATACCAGTGCCAATGTTGTATTATATTATGCTGCCGCATATAGCTTAGCAGCTATAGCTGTGTTCTCAGTTATCACAGCTGTTTGTCAGGGACGGGATAACGAAGACCTTAGTAACTTTTACGGTTTGGTAAAAAAACAACCTCTTATGGCGTTTTGTATGGCATGTGGTTTATTGTCATTAGGAGGGATACCTGTTTTCTCAGGCTTCTTTGCCAAGTTCTTCATATTTGACCGGTTAATGAATACCAATCATCTGATTCTGATGATTATTGCAATCATTAATTCTGTTGTGGCTGTTTATTACTACTTGCGTTTGGTGAACGTTATGTTCATTAAATCTGCTGAAAATAAAGAAGCCATCAAAGCGCCTGTAGAATACAAATTTGTAGCTGTGGCAGCCATTGTATTAAACCTTATACTTGGAATATTTCCTTCAATTATAATGAATTTAAAACTATAGAATAATATTCTATAGTTTTTTTTTCTTCAATAATAGACTATTGGTTACAACACTTACTGAGCTAAGAGCCATAGCGGCACCTGCTATCATCGGGTTAAGTAAGAATCCGTTTATCGGATAAAATATACCTGCTGCGATAGGCACTCCAATCAGATTATATATAAATGCCCAGAAAAGGTTCTGTCTTATTGTCATGACTGTTGCTTTCGATAACCTTATAGCTTGATCTATCTTGCTCAGATCAGAAGAAATAATTGTTATTTGGGCTACATTCATCGCTATATCGCTTCCTTTACCCATAGCTATACTTAAATCGGCTGTTGCCAGTGCCGCACTGTCATTAATACCATCGCCAACCATTGCGACTACCTCGCCTTGTTGTTGTAACGTCTTGATGTACGATGATTTTTCATCCGGCATCATATCCGATTTGATATAATCAATGCCTACTTTTTCCGCAATCATTTGAGCCGATTCTTTATTATCGCCTGTCAGCATATAGACTTTCAGACCATCTGCTTTTAACTTGGTTATTGCGTCTTTCGATGAACTTTTAATCGTATCAGCGATAGCAATAGCCGCAATGAATTGTTTTTCGCTGGCATAAAAAACAAGCGTGTTAGCTTCTTTAGACATTTGCTTAATTTGAGATCTTATATCTTCTGAAATAAAAACCTGATTTGCTTCAAGTAATTTGGCGTTGCCGATATAGTATTTTTCATTCTCATACTCACCGATTATACCTTGACCGGCAATTACATTGATTGTGATGTTATTTAACAATTTAGCTTCATCTTTCAGACAATCTATGATTGCTTTTCCGAGCGGATGTTCGGAATACGATTCTATGCTGTAAAGTAAATCTTTGGGTTCACTTTCAGGATCAATAAACCATTTAATTCCCGTTACATGTGGTTTTCCTTCGGTGATGGTGCCTGTTTTATCGAGTACAATTGCAGTTAATTTTTTAGCGGTTTCCAATGCCTGAGCGTCTTTAATCAGAATGCCGGTTGTTGCTCCCCGACCTATTCCGACCATGATAGCAGTCGGTGTAGCCAGACCTAAGGCACATGGGCAAGCAATAATAAGTACTGTAACCATCGACATTAGTGCTTGAGGAAGATAATTTTGTCCACCAAAAACAAACCATGCAATAAAGGTAATAACCGAAACGATAAAGATAACAGGAACAAAAACTGAGGCTATTTTATCAACTGTTTTTTGTATGGGTGCTTTACTGCCTTGTGCATCTTGCACCATTTTAACGATTTGTGATAATAAAGTATCTTTACCAATTTTGCGGGCAATATAATGTATGCTGCCGGTCTGATTGATTGTACCGGCAAATACTTGGCTACCTTTCATTTTCTCAATAGCAAGAGGTTCGCCGTTGATAGTGCTTTCATCGACAAAAGAATTACCGCTTATAACTTCCCCGTCAACAGCTATTTTTTCGCCGGGTTTAGCAATTAATTCATCATTGAGTGCAATATCTTTAATGGATATTTCTACGAATTTATTATCTCTGACAACTGTAGCTGTGTTGGGCTGCATGCCTATCAATTGTTTGATTGCATCGGCTGTTCCTCCTTTTGCACGTGCTTCGAGATAGCGACCTAAAAGAACAAAAGCTATGACTACCGCCGAAACTTCAAAGTATACGTGTGGCATCATTCCCTTATTAGTCCAAAACGATGGATATACAGTATTGAACACGCTAAATAAATAAGCTATTCCTGTACTTAATGCCACAAGTGTGTCCATATTAGACGAGTGATGTCTGAACTGTTTCCATGCGTTTACGAAGAATGTTTTTCCCATAATGAAAACAACAGGCGTAGCCAAAGCCCACATTATATAATCGGCATAAGGTATGGTATGAAATCCCATCGCTATAACCACTAATGGCAAGGATAGAATAAGTGCGGCTATTGTATTGTTCTTGAGCCTAGTTATATTTTTTTGCTGTTCCTGTTCAGCGTCGGACCGTTCATCAGAATCAATAATCAGATCATATCCTGCATCTTCAACAGCTTTCTTTAATTCTTTGGGCGAAGTCAGAGTGGGAGAATATTCTACATGAGCGATATTGGTTGCAAGGTTGACCGAAACATAGCTAACACCTTGTTGTTTTGTCAAGGCTTTTTCTACATGACTAACACAGGAAGCACAAGTCATGCCTGTAACCGGAAAATCTGTTTTTATATCGGAACTTTCAGTCGGTTTAGTCCGCTTTTCAGATTTGGTAATAAGGGATTCTGAATCTATACTACATTGCTCCGCAATATTGTCTTCTTCCGAATCCTCAGTAATTAATTCGTATCCTGCATCAGCAACAGCCTTTTTAAGTTGTTCCGGATTGGTCAGTGATGGCGAATATTCTATAATCGCCGTTTTATCGGACAGATTTACATCTGCGCTACTTACTCCTTTTTGACTTAATAGGGCTTTTTGTACATGTTTCACACAGTTACCACAAGTCATACCATACACATGGAAGTTTTTTTTTACAGTTTTACCTCCATTGAATACAATTTTATTATCGGGCTTAATATTAGCGGCGTTAAAATTCTGAGCCAATATACTTTTCTTATTTGTTGTCATAACTAAATCGTTTAGTATTTATATAAGACAAAGATGACGATAGTAACAGAAATACAGTTATATTATTTTTTATAAAAATTGCAAGATTTACAGTTTATCCAAAGGTTTGCGTTTGTTTGCCTCCGTTTGTTTAAAAACACTCGGACTTAAACCCGTAACTTTCTTAAACTGATTGCTTAAGTGCGAAGCACTTGAATAATTGAGTCTAAAGGCTATTTCATTCAGGTTAAGTTCGTCGTATATCAAAAGTTCTTTGACTTTTTCAATTTTTTGAGCGATAAAATATTTCTCGATAGTCGTACCTTGAATTTCAGAAAATAAATTGCTCATATAGTTATAATCATAAGGTAATTCTGTACTTAAATAATCTGATAAATTGATCTTCAAATCATTCGTGTTGTAATGAACTAACTTAACAATTAAAGTTTTTATTTTATCGATTAATTGGTGCTTTTTGTCTTCTAATAAGGCAAAGCCTAATTCTTCTAACCGATGGACGAATAATTCTTTCTGATGAGTATCCATTGGCTGATTTAAAACAACTGTACCTAATTCAATATCGGTAACTTCTATGAACAATTTTTCCAGTTCCGATCGAATAACCAACTTACAACGATCGCAAACCATATTCTTAATATATAACTTTTCTGTGTTCATTTATTATATCTTATATATTAGAAAACATATAATCAAAACCTAATGTTGTATTTAGTCTTAATAAATATAGATTAAACTTACTTAATGTTATTAAATAAATAATTATTAAATAGATAGTATTGAACAAAATAATCTCGCTTACGTTAATATTTATAACCAATTAAAAAATATTATCATGAAGGAACATAAGAAAATGACAACCAATACGGGTGCTCCGTTGGATGGTGATCAGGCATCATTGACAACCGAAAATCCGCATCTGACACTTATGTCGGATACACATTTATTGGAGAAATTGGCACATTTCGACAGAGAACGTATTCCCGAAAGAGTAGTTCACGCTAAGGGATCAGGAGCTCATGGTTATTTCGAGGTTACAGATGACGTTTCGAAATATACGTGTGCTTCTTTTCTTTCTCATGTAGGAAAGAAAACAGATATTTTGGCACGATTCTCTACAGTTGGAGGGGGACGTGGATCGGCTGATACTGCACGTGATCCTCGCGGGTTTGCTATTAAGTTCTATACCGACGAAGGAAATTATGATATGGTCGGCAATAACACGCCTGTTTTCTTTATCCGTGATGCTATCAAATTTCCCGATTTCATTCATACACAGAAAAAACATCCCGGATCTAATCTTGATGACGCCAATATGTTTTGGGATTTCTTATCTCTGACACCTGAAAGTGTACATCAAGTTACCATTTTGTTCTCAGATAGGGGAACTCCCGATGGATTCAGGCATATGCATGGTTTTTCAAGTCATACTTACATGTGGTATAATGAGAAAGGAGAATATTATTGGGTAAAATACCACTTTAGGACAGATCAGGGTATTAAGAATCTTACAATGGAACAAGCCGGTGAACTTGCCGGAAAAGATCCGGATTATTCAACGCGTGATTTGTATAACAGTATTGCAGAAGGTAATTTTCCTTCTTGGACATTATATGTTCAGATAATGCCGCCTGAAGAAGCAAAGACCTATCGTTTCGATTCGTTCGATGTAACCAAAGTTTGGTCGCAAAAAGATTATCCGCTGATCAAAGTTGGTAAAATGGTATTAAATCGTAATCCTGAAAATTATTTTTCAGAAATAGAACAGGCTGCCTTTTCACCCGGAAACCTTGTTCCCGGTATAGCCGTATCACCTGATAAGATGTTGCAAGGACGTGTATTCAGTTATCCTGATACACACAGACATCGTTTAGGGCCTAATTTCGATATGCTGCCTGTAAATGCACCTAAAGTACCTGTAAATAACTATCAACGTGATGGTGTGATGAATCTGCATAGCTACGGAGCTCCAAACTATTACCCCAATTCATTCAATGGGCCTGAACCGGATAAAAAATATGCTTCGCCGCCAATTGATGTAGCAGGCATGGCTGCACGTCATGAATATAAATTAACTGATATTGATTATTTTCAAGCAGGCGATTTATATGATCGGGTTTTGTCTGATTATGATAGAACGAATTTGGTTAAGAATATAGCCTCTCATTTAGGAAATGCTTTGAAGCGTATTCAGTTAAGACAAACCGCTATTTTTTACAAATGCAGTAAAAACTATGGTACAGCAGTTGCAAAAGCTTTGAATCTTGATCTTAAAGAAGTAGAACGATTGGCTGCCATGTCGCAAGAAGAAAGAGTTAAAGCTACGCTCTGATCCTATAAAGTATATTTAAAAATTTTTAAATAAGAATAGGAAGGGTATGACAATTTTAGTTGTACTCTTCCTAATTATTTAATTAGCAGAAATTTAACATAAAAATAAAAACAATCAGAATAACATAATGGTTTAATATATAACCTGATCCATAAATTGGATTACTTTTTTTTATTTATAGTCAGCTATATTCATTTTTATTAAAAAATGGTATAGTGCCTAATTTGTGTAGTTTTGTAAAGTTTGTGTTAAAGGAAGAAGTCTGTGATGTGATATCACGGACTTTTTTTCATTATCTTTGAAAGGATATATTTAAGGAAAATATGGAGAAGAAGCCACTTTTTGAAGTTAAAATGAAAGTTCGTGACTACGAATGCGATATACAGGGAGTTGTCAACAATGCAAATTATTTACATTATTTCGAGCATGCACGACACGAAATGATGGAATCATGCGGTATCAGATTACGTGATATTACTGCCGAAAATATAATCCCGTTGTTAAGACGAGCGGATGTCAGATATAAAAGCTCGCTGCGAGGATCGGAAGAATTTATATGCACAGTTGGTATAGAGCGGCAGGGATTGCGATACTATTTTCTTGAAAAGATATACCGTTTACCCGATAAACAACTATGTGCCGATGCCCGTATAGAAGTAGCCTGCCTTATCAATGGTAAGGTTTCAGAACCTAAAGTGTTTGATGAAGCATTTGTTGATTATATCAACTGGCTTGATTAACGATTTTCAAACCGTAGGTAAACTCATTCCCGTGATTTTGCGGTAAAGATCTAAAGCATACACATCGGTCATACCCGATACAAAATCCAGTACAGCCAAAATCCTCTCATACAAGGACTCTGCATTTGTCTCAAATTGTTCCGGAACACGTCCGAGCAGTAATTTAGAATAGTTGGCTTCGGGATTCTGTATAGCGGTGATGAATTTATCGAGCAAAAAGCCTATGATTCTGTGACCTGCAAGTTCTATATCGACAACATCCTTAGCCCTGTATATCCGTTTGAAACTTACGGATGTACTTATTTTATAGGCTTCGTTTGCTTGGGATGAGATCTCCTTTATCAATGATTTAGGACCTTTACCCTTCAGAATGTCTTCTTCTTTATCAAGAAAAACCTTTACACATTCGTCGACGAGCAATCCGATGACACTGGAGCGAAGGTATGCAATTTGCTCATTTACATCATGCACATATTCCATCGTATGGCACATGTGTTTTTGCCTATCGGACTCAAAGAAATTTAGAAACAGTTCAATCGTTTCTTGAGAAGATAATATTCCTAATTTATGTGCGTCTTCAATGTCCATTATTTCATAACAGATATCATCAGCTGCCTCTACTAAATACACGAGAGGATGTCGCACATACATACATGGTGACTCTTGCAGACAGATCATACCCATATCATCTGCGATGGTTCTGAAATCTGCTTCTTCTGATTTGAAAAAACCGAATTTACCTGAACTTGCTTCAGAAGAAAAAGGGTATTTGACAATTGATGCTAACATTGAATAAGTCATGACAAATCCACCGGGTCTTCTTCCTCTAAATTGATGGATGAGCATCCTTATTGAATTAGCGTTCCCTTCGAAATTTGTAAAATCTTCCCATCGGCCGCCTTCTTCTCTGATGGCTGTCTCTAAATCTTTGCCTTTACCTTCGGTAAAATAGCTTGTTATAGCGGTTTCGCCTGAGTGCCCGAAAGGCGGATTACCTAAATCGTGGGCGAGGCAACCTGCGGCAACAATGGCACTTATCTCTTCAAAATCAGCAGGAGAATCCGGATATTTTCTTCTCAATTCTCGTCCGACAATGATACCTAATGATCGACCCACACATGATACTTCAACACTATGAGTCAGTCGATTGTGCACAAATATACTACCTGGTAAAGGAAATACTTGGGTTTTATTCTGTAAACGACGGAATGGTGCTGAAAATATAAGTCTATCATAATCCCTCTGAAAATCAGTGCGGTCGTGTTTTTTTTCATCATGGTATTTTTCCATACCGAATCGTTTTGAAGATAAGAGTTGTTGCCAGTTCATCATACTATTCAATGCTAAGCTTTATTCAATAAAGGGTTTATAGACAAAATGCTGAAAGATTTCAAATGAAAACTATTTTAAAAAATTGCTTATTTTGTCAAAAATTAGTCTGAAGTTTGCATCAACTTCATCCTGAATTTTATTCAGGGCAGGGAAGGGGTCTTCGTGCCTGTATTTGTAAGGAAGATCCAATACATCCACTTTGATTGGTATATCACGGCGACCGCCCTGTAAGGTATTGATAACTTCGTAAGGGGGTACAACTTCGTCTTGTTGAAGCGTTACAGCATAGAACCGATCTGCCATATCTCTGAATTTCTCTTCTCTATAACTTGTCAGTGTTTTATAATTAAGCATAGCTCTGAAATTTATACCTTCTTCATATGGCTCGTTCAATGCTTTATTGAGAATCGGATCACGTTTCATGTGGCTCTCAATGTGCTCTACAACAAATGAATAAAGGCTTACGTTGGCTTCACTGTCAAGTATAAACTTGGATACGGGAAACAGTCTGTTAAAGACCGGACCACCACAGAATGTAGCATATTTAGAATTAGAGAAGTATCCATTTTTGTTAGTCATCATTAGTACTTCGCCAAGGAAGGTACCTATAGAGTATGAACAAAAATCAATAGTTGCATCAGCATCTATTGCACTGTGGTTGCCTGCTTTAAAATCTTTTACTAAATCAATAACATCATAATATGATTGCAGACCAGACCAGATAAAGCGTTGCGGTTTATTATGAAGTCGTGTGCTGATCGCCACGTTTGATAAACTTGAATTGATTACGTCAGGGTGTCTTTCTTTACGTTGTTGGCTTACTTTATACATTTCATGCGCGCCACTCCATTCGGCAGGAGCACGGTTCATATGAAATGCTAAAGGAAACATAACTACTGATTTACCTGTTTTGCTGACAATATAAGCTGCCCATGGAAGGTATTTATGCCATGTTTTTTCATTGAACCCATGAAACATAAAAATTATGCCTTTGGATTTAATTTCGTTTCGAGGCATAATTATATGATAGCGGAAGTTAATATTTTCGGGTATTTCAGCATCCGTTTTATTTAGCATTTCTTGAATTATGTCCGGCTCGAAATCTTCAGGTTGTGAGGGAACATATTCGTAATCATCATGATTACATCTACCACCTGGTAGGATATTTTTGTACTTCGATTCGAAATTATAATTACGCATAATCAAGTTGTCGTTAATAATAATTTCATCATCCTTATAATTCTCAATCTCTTTCAGATGTTTGTATAAGTCTATGTATTTCATCTTATTGTTTTACAATTATTCTTAATTATGCTCAAAAGCATAAGCCTGTTAATACTTTATTCAACTTATCTAATCTATTTTTATCTTTATCTTTATTTGATGATTTAAATATTAACCTGAATTATAATAGATTTATTGTATTTTAAGAAATTGATGACCTATACGACAAAATAGACATTTTCTGATTTCGCAATATTCGCGTTTGAGCTGTATTATACTTTGCGAATCAGCAGCATTACGTATAGGTACTTTCATGCTTGCAAAATGTCTTGTTATAGAATTCTGCTCGGCATTCAAAGTTTCCAAAAATTCAACAGCTCTTTCGCATAAGTCCTCATCATTTATTTTTTTTCCATAGGCAAATAAAATTGGCGCAACTGTATTGATAAGAATAATATCAAGTGATGAATCGCCAAGATATTTGGATTTCTTATCAGATAATATTCCAAAAGTATAATGGGTTTGCCAGTATTCCGAAGCATTATTATGAAACATCAGTCTGATGCGTCCGGGGTCTTTACATGCTACTACTTTCGAAAATAAACCTTGTGAACCTTGTAGCAAGCATGCTAACTGAGCAATCCGAATCTGAGGAAAAGCAGAGGGGCGTAACCTCATTTTCTTAAATAATAACGTATCTATTGGCTTGAGATTATATTTGTTACTCAGAAATTCATACTCATGCTGTAATTTTCTGTAATATTCGTCCGATTGATCATTATCGTTTAGCATATTAGCTTGTCCGAACAAAAGAGCTTCGATATGGATTATATTATCGGCTTGTTTCTGAATATATTTAAGGGGAAGGCTCAGAGCCAGTCTCTCAAATGAATCAGAGTTTAGCCCGAAACCAAAATTGCGGGTAAGCAAAACGTAAAACACATCTTCCCATGAATTATTAAATTTTTCCAGAAGAAAGTATATCTGATTAGCTTTACGTTGCAAGCGTTCAAACAATAAGTTGTTTAACCAAGAGTTAATATGCAATTTTGGTAATGACCCTATGAAATTGCAACACGGTACGGATGTGTTGGAATGAATTAAAAATTCGTAGTTTTCATTTATATATTCAGGATATGTAATTTCACATTGCGGGATTAACTCATTTTTTGTATTGACAACATCACAATTTGCTTTTTTTACAATATGCAGAATGACCGAGTTATATTTTTCGTTAGTATGATGCTTATGATGTTTCCATTCGTCTGACGAATAATGTATTTCAATATTTCCGGCCCAAACCTTTCCTGCAATTTTTATTTTTGCGTTGAAAAAGTCAGGACCTTCATTCATGTTAGGAATACCAACATCAATTACTTCAATGGACTGTCCTGAAGTGGTTTTTAAGTCTTTCTGGTATAGCCTGAATTGCCAGACATAATGTAAAATACTTTCTTTCATTATTAACTAAAAATGTTTTTGATTTTGGTAAAGATATCTAAAATCAAACTTAGTTAAATTAATATAATAATTGAAACTATAAAGTTTGTGTTATTTCTATAAAGTTATGTTTATAATCCTGTTATTCCCATTTTTTTCATTAAAAAGCAAGCGTTCATATTCTGAGCAATACCTTCACGTATTTTATACGAAAATGATAGATGATCGTTTTTTATATCAGCCTCGAAACAGTAATTTTTGATATTATCAGGAAATTCCTGTTCAAGGTTTCCCAACAAAAGATCGTGTGTAGCTATAATTCCGTTACTGTTAAGCGATATAAGTTGCTTTATCAAGGCGATTGAACCTTTTTCTTTATCTTCTGAATTAGTGCCTTTCAAAATTTCGTCTAAAATAATAAAAAGTTCTTCACCAAGCTGCAAACGGTCGATAATCATTTTCAAACGTTTCAGTTCGGCAAAGAAATAAGATTCATTATCGTTAAGCGAATCGGATGTGCGTAAATTAGTTACAAGATGGCAGGGATAAAAAGTCATAGACTCGGCGCATACTGGTGCTCCTGTACAAGCTAATACATGATTGATACCCACAGTACGTAAATAAGTACTCTTACCTGCCATATTCGCACCTGTGACAACTATAAAAAACGCACGTCTGCTGACTGATAGATCATTGCGTACACATAAATCTTTATTAATCAGCGGATGCCCTAAACCTTTAGCCTCGAATTGGAATTTGTCGGCAACCTGAGGATAAACATAGTCTGCATGATTATAGGCAAATAAGCCTAAAGATATAAGACTGTCAAATTCAGCCAATGCATCAAACCATTTATCGAGATCTTCTTCGTGTTTGGTAATCCATTTTTCTATTTTAAGTGTGTATATAACGTTCCAGAAAAATATTGGGTTTAAAATGGCTGATCCAATCATACTGAATGATTGATCAAGGTTGTTACTGAGTTTGTCTAATTGATTTATAGCTTTAGCTGCTCCATCGTTTTTACTTACGGTTTGTTGTATTTCGAGTAATCGAGGACTATCAAACTTTTCTGATTCTATCATTCTGAAAAGTGTAGCGAAAGCCTTTAAGGTGTCAACCTTTTTTGTTATCAGCGAAACTTTGTTTTGAATATATTTAAAAGGAATGAGTGATAATATAAGCAAAATAGACCAGCATGTCACAACTGTCCAAACGGCAAAAGGCGATACATTGGCTATGCAAAGTCCTAAAAAGGTGAAGAATAGCACAGGTGCAATAAAGGGCATGAAACGCCAGAAAGTTGTTGATATGGGTTTGCTATAATTAAATTGTTTGGGAAAGTTTTTTATATCAAGGTTTCTATCTTCAACCATCATACCCTTAGCTCTGAATCGGGTAATTAATTCATTTTTAGTACTTAATTCTTTTATAGCCTGTTGACGATCTATTATCTTCAGTTTTGTATCAAATGGTCTGACAAAAGTTTTGATCAAAGCATTTTTGCCATATTCTGTGACAGTACGGTTAATAGATTGAAAAAAGGAACGATTTCCGAACAAATCAAGGTCATAACTAAAACTGTGGGTCGAATCTACCATTTCGTTAGCACCATCAAAGGCTGTAAAATCGTAATTAAGACCTTTAAGCTCATTTTCTGCATTATTGATTATGATTTCAGCATATTTCTTTTTGGCGAATAGCTTATTATGGTATTTAGCAAGACACATAAATATTATTAGTCCGACTAATAAATCTGCAATAACCGCTAACATATTTCCCCATAGATAATAGCACAATGCCACACAAGCTACAACAACAAAAAGGCGTAAAGTGCCAATTCGGAAAATCTGTCTTTTGAATATTGTCAGATTTGTTTTTTCAGTTTCTGCCAGTTGGGAATATGAGTTTTTTATATCATCAAATGTCATTTTCTTAAATTTTTTTATTAGCAACTAATTTCGTGCAATACATCGAGGGATTTTAAGTTCGGAAAATCGTAAAGATGCAGACGATAGTACTCCAACATGCGATTAATTATATTCATTCTTTCTTGTTGTGTAAATCCATAACGATGCATATTCTCAAATGTTATACGGTGAAGACGAGACAAGGCAAAACTTTCTTGTTGGTTGATGTAATGCTGATGTAATGGTCTTAAAGATACGTATTCGCCATTCAATAAGTCGAAATATTGCCCTTGTTCATAATCCTCAAGATTAGGGTAGAAACCTAAAAACTTACTTAATTTCAGAATAAAAACCAAATGGTAGTTAGCTATACTATTATTTGTCATTTCCAATATCTGCGCAGAATGCTCAAGAAAATCAAATAATAATTTAGAATCACTAATATCTTTTAGAACGCGAGTTAGAAATTCTGATAAGAAGAAAACAAGCGATGTTTTTTTCATATCGTTCTGTATGGAATAAAACTGTAGTATCGGCTGTACTTCCCTGACACGTTGTATATCCCGCAAGGGCTGATGGTCAACATCCATCGCCAAGAGTGCCATAGGGGAGAATAGTGATCTCGGTACTTTAGTCGATTTGCCCTTTGTTTTGGCAACCATGTATGTAACACATCCAAAGTCTTCGGAAAAAACCGTAGAAAGTACGTATTTATCGTTGTAATTGATGGTGTTTAGCACCATGCCTCTTGTTTTATGAAGCATATACTGTAATCAAATTCATACCGTATTTAATCATCATTATTGATATACAAAAGTATGAATTGATATCAATAAAAAAACTTTATAATAAAAATAAATCACTAACTTCGTCATTCAATTGATCAAAAGTCAAGAGTATATTCTTATGTAGCATCATGTTTATGTATAAAGGTATAAAAAATTTACTTTTCGATTTCGGAGGTGTTATTGCTTCTTTAGATAAGAATCAGGCGATTGCCCGGTTCAAAAAGATCGGAGTTAAAAATATAGAGGATTATCTGAACGAGTTTCGGCAGGAGGGTATTTTCCTTGAGTACGAAGAGGGAAAACTATCTGCACACAAATTTTATGCTGCTTTACGTGAACTCACCGGTAACAAGGATTTAAAGGCTGAAGATGTAGATTGGGCATGGTTGGGGTTTATTACTGAAGTTCCTGCTTATAAACTTGAATTGCTTTTTGAATTGCGTAAGAAGTATACATTATATTTATTAAGTAATACCAATCCATCGGTAATGGGATGGGCAGATTCCAGACAGTTCACAGATGCTCAATTGCCTGTTTCAGCCTATTTTGATAAGAATTATATGTCTTATAAGATAGGATATACTAAGCCGGACAGACGGATTTTTGATTACATTATTGCCGATTCGGGATTGGTGCCATCAGAAACCTTATTTTTTGATGATGGTAAATCGAATATTGAAATGGCGGATAAATTAGGTTTTCAAACCCATCTTACCAGCCAAGACGAAGATTGGAGGGAAATTTTTAAATCAGTGCAGTAAAATAAATTCTTGCGAATCATGCAATATATAGATATAAACAACAATATTGAACATCTACCGATAGTTGCCACAATAGGTTTTTTTGACGGAGTACATTTAGGACATCGTTATCTGATTGAACAAGTTAGACAAGAGGCAATAGCTCAGGGCTTGCCGTCTGCTGTTATCACTTTCCCGAATCATCCACAACAAGTAATACATAAAGACTTTCGTCCATCTTTACTTTGCAGTTATGACGAAAAGATAATACGTTTAGCCATCACAAAGGTCGATTATTGCGTATCAATGGACTTTACTGAAGATATATCTAAGATGACTGCTCGGGAATTTATTCATAAAGTACTTGCCGAACAATTATCGGTTAAAACTTTAGTTATTGGCTATGATCATCGCTTTGGGCATAATCGTGAGGAAGGCTTTGAGGATTATAAAAAATATGGTGAAGAAGTAGGTATGAAAGTTATTCTTGCTGAAGAATATCCCGGAGAACATATCAGTTCTTCACGCATCAGGCAATTGTTAGGCGAAGGAAACGTAAAAAAAGCAAGTCAATTATTGACTTACAATTATTTATTATCCGGTAAAATTATTGCAGGGTACAAAGTTGGTCGTACCATTGGTTTTCCGACTGCCAACGTTGAAGCATGGGAGCGTTATAAAGTTATTCCTGCTTTCGGTGTTTATGCCGTACATGTTTATCTTGATGGCGAAAAACATCCCGGTATGCTTTACATTGGTCGCAGACCCACTCTGCAGAATGGCGAAAACGTGAGTGTAGAAGTGAATGTCTTTGGTTTTGACGGAGACTTATATAATAAATCACTCTCGGCGGAGTTCCTTGAATTTGTTAGACCGGATGCTAAATTTGATGACATAGATTCATTGCGAAAACAGTTGTTTCAGGATAAAGAAAACGTGCAGGAAATTCTGAAAAAATACCTGTAAAACATGATTTTAAATAAAATAAATCGCAATATTTAGAAAAATATGCCGAATTTTGTTTGATCATTCATTTTTATTACTACATTTGCTTCAGCATAAGAGTTCTTAACCAGATTTTTTGAAATTTCTTCTCAAGTATTGACCTTACTATCTTTCCTTGTGAACATCTTTTTAAATTCTTGTCACACAGAGTGTCTTCTGCTCAATTATTTTATTATTTATTTTATTATTACATTTATGAACATTTTTATTGCAGGATTGAGTTACAGCATCAACGACGCAGACTTGAAAGACTTATTTAGTGAGTACGGCGAAATTTCTTCATCAAAAGTTATCATGGATCGTCAGACTGGACGTTCTAAAGGATACGGCTTTGTAGAAATGGATGATGAAGAGTCCGCTAAAAAAGCTATCAGCGAATTGAATGGCGCTGAATACGATGGTAGAACTATTTCTGTATCAGAAGCTCGTCCAAGAGAAGAAAGACCTCGTCGCGAAGGTGGTTTCAACCGCGAAAGAAGATATTAATAAATAGCTAAGCTATTTTACAAATACGAATGAAAGAATAATCTGCTAAAGCAGATTCAACATAAAAAAAACTCAGAGATATTCATCTCTGAGTTTTTTTATTATGTCTAAACTTATTTTCTTAATTTTAAAATTTCCTTAGCTACATCACCCGTAATATTGTAGCACTCACCTAATTTCCAATTACGTTCATTTAATCTGTTACCCACTTTCTCAATAGCTTCGTCACCAAGATTATAGTCAGAAAGATGTGTTTTTACCCCCATCAATTCAAAGAAATCTTCTGTAGCTTGAATTGTTTTATCAATCAACTCACTACTTGATTCTTCCTTGATACTAAAAATTTCTTTTCCTAAACGTTTAATTTTGACAGACTTCTGTTCGCTGAGTTTTCTCATAACTCCGGGTAATACAATTGCCAACGTCTGACCATGATCAAGTCCAAAAAGTGCGGTCAATTCATGCCCGATAAGGTGAGTTGCCCAATCCTGATCCACACCTTGAGCAAACCAGCCATTCAGAGCCCAAGTGGCAGCCCACATAATATTAGCCCTTGCATCGTAATTACGCGGTTCTTTCAAAGCCTTGGGGCCTTCAGAAATTAATGTGCGGAGGATACCTTCCCACATATTATCTTGAAAGGTGGTATCTTCAGTAGAGTAGGTAAGATATTGTTCAATAACATGGACAAAAGCATCTACCACACCGTTACCTGTTTGGCGTGCGGGTAGAGAATAAGTAATTTCTGGATCGAGAACAGAAAATTTAGGATATAATAAACTGGAGCTGAACGGTAATTTGTCTTTTGTGGCAGCCTTAGTAATTACAGCTCCATCGTTCATTTCAGAGCCAGTTGCAGCGATTGTTAGAACAGTACCATAAGGCAACGCTTTTTTTATTTCGCCTTTTCTCTCTAAGATTTGCCACGGATCACCATTTTCAAAGCATGCAGCCGAAGCAATAAATTTGGTGGCATCAATTACTGAGCCTCCTCCGATAGCCAAAAGGTAATCTATACTCTTTTCTTTGATCAAATCGACCGCTTTCATGCATGTTTCATAATGCGGATTAGGCTCAATCCCGCCAAACTCGTAGAATTCAAAAGAGGCAAGAGCTTTAATCACTTGGTCATAAACTCCATTCTTCTTAATACTGCCTCCGCCGTAAGTAATTAAAACTTTGCGGCCTGTTATTTCTTTAGAAATCTCTTTTATAGTGTCTTTCCCAAAAATGATTTTTGTGGGATTCATGAAACTGAAATTTTCCATAATGTTATATTTTTAATTAATAGTAAAAATAAACAATCTATATATCTCAAAGTTTAGATGTTAACGGTTATTAACATGCACTCTTTCAAACTAAAATTCTGCTCTTAATTTTATATTGAGCTGTCTTCCTGTCAGATAATTAGGTACTGCATATTGTTGATTTTTTACATCGTTTATCCAATAGTATGTACTTACATTATTTATATCGAACATATTCAGCAAATCTGCTCCTAACCAGATATTTTTAAATGATCCGAAAATATTGCTCCTTTTCCGAATTTCAAAGTTTTCTCCGAGCAATAACCATGAAATGCCGATATCCGCACGTTTATATGCGGGAGGACGAAAATAACTTTTGTCTAATCCTTTATATGGCGGTGAAATGGGTAAACCTTGTGAAAAAGCTCCAATTAGTGTTAATTTAAGTCTTTCGTATCCCGGCATATAATCTTGAAAGTAGATAGAGAAATTATACCGTTGATCCGTTGGGAATGGAGATTTAATACCATCTCTGTTTTGCTCAGTTTTCATTAGCGAAAAACTAATCCAACTATCAACACCTTCAACAAACTCGCCATACAATTTAAAATCAACCCCCATGCTGTAACCTTTAGCTAAATTATCGCCCGCATATCTGATTTTTACATTATTAACGGTATATGGTATGAGATCAGACAATTTTTTGTAATATGTTTCTGCCGACAGTTTGAACGGTCTGTCATCTGCCTTGAAATAAAAATCTCCACCGAAAACAAAATGCACTGATTTAGGCGCTTTAATATTATGGTTCATTTCTATCGTATTATTACCCCCGTTGCTGACAATGCGCTGCATTTCTTTATAAAAAGGTGCCTGATAATAGATACCTGATGCAAATCTGATTGTAAATCGATCGGCATTTTTGGGGATGAATGCTACCGAAGCTCTGGGACTCACTAAAAATTTTTTGTTATAATCCCAGCAGCTTACACGTATACCCGCATCTAAGGTAAATAAACCCATATGTGTATCAAAACTTTGTCTGTCCTGTACATATCCGGATATTCTTGATGAACTTAATTCATTATCTGCTTTAAGATTGGAAAATAAATCCCCGTTTTGTTTTCTGTCGGGTAAGATATATCCAGCCGAATCACGTATTGCCCATTCTTTTATTTTATCTGTTATATGATCTTTTTGGTAAGATATTGCCCATTTAAGCTGATTATTACTTAATCGAATACTTCCAAAGTGCGAAGTCGTGTAAATTTCTGCATCAAGTCTGTTGCGGGCATGCTCGTGATACGTTCCGATACCCAGTAGCCCATCGTTAACGACATTATTTACCTTACCTTCATTAAACCCTTCAGTTAAAAAATAATCTCCTCTAATATCATATCGTTCGTATTCATGCGATGAAAACGCACTTCCCATAAAACCTAATACCATTTTATCGTCAACTGTTCCTTTCAGACTTATGGCTCCTTGGCTCGTAAGAAATTTATCTTTCTCATGACCATTAAAATAAACTTTAAAATTATGGGCATCTTGCAAGGTTCCGAAACGTGTTTCTCTGGTTTGTGGAGTAAATCTATACTTATTATCAGATACATTACCTAAAAAAGCAATTTTCCATCTGTCTGTTACTGCAAATGTCATGTATGATTGCACATCCACAAACTTCGGATTGTATTCAGCTTTGGTGTCAGTAGTTTTAAGCATGGATTCATTTGATTTATATCGAATGCTCGTCATCTGAGTGAAACGTCCTGTACTGCTTCCTACATATGCGTCTGCACCTAATAAACTCGTATTGAACGATGCTTCAAAATTTGACGGTTGTTTGTAAATTATATCAAGTACCGATGACATTTTGTCGCCATATTCTGCACCGAAGCCTCCTGATGAAAAGTTGATCGACTGAACCATATCGGGATTGATAAAGCTCAACCCTTCTTGTTGCCCGGAACGGATTAACAGCGGTCGATATATTTCCATGCCGTTAACAAAAATGCTGTTTTCATCGAAATTTCCACCTCTTACTGAATATTGTGAACTTAATTCGTTGGTACGGCTTACGCCTCCAAATGTAGATATTAGAGTTTCTACGACGCCGCTTGACCCTTGCGGCATGAAACGGGTTCGGGAGCGTATATTGTCAAGTTGTTGTTTAGTGTCGGTTTGTCTCTTATGTCCTTGTATATTAACTGATCTTAATGTTTTATCATCATATTGTAAAGTGATGTTAAGCGTAGCATTTTTATTATAATTTACAGTTTGTTCTAGACGCTTGAATCCTATACAACTGAAAATTATTTTTACGTTTCTACCTTTCGGTAAACTTAGGATATATTTACCTGCTTCATTGGTAAATTTACCGTTGAAATCGATGTTTTCGGATATAGCAACATTGCTGATTGGTTTTCCGTCTGGAGTTGAAACTATACCTGATAATCTTATTTGTTGTGCAATTACACCTAAGGTTGAGAAATAACAAAACAACAAAACTATTATCTTTTTATACATATCTTTATTTTGATATTTACAAATTTATTCTAAAATAATTAACTAAACTAAAAAAAATATAACAATTGAATTTATTTATTGCAGCGTATTAAATTATATAGAAAAGTCATATTTGTTTTTTTTAACTAAAAAAACGTTTTTTATTATTTCAGTGTATAATTATTTTTTTTGATTCATTTTTTTGAACACAATATTATGATGTAAACATATTGAATTATAAATTTATATAATTATTTTTTAACATTTTGGTTGTGCTAAATCATTTATGCCTTAATAATGACAAAGAATATCTGTATTAGATGAAGTTTAATAGTTCTTTTGGAAATAGATGTTTTATAAACTATTTAAAATTAAACAATATGATTGGCCAATTTGTATGATAAAAAATAATTGTCAGCTATTCTCATAACAATTAAAGAGAGACAATAGATTTAATGATTTTTTGTAGAGGTGTTGAAAACTTATAACTTTATCATTTTGTATAACTCGAAGCTTATATATAATTTTATATAAATAGAAAACTTAAAGGAGAATATGGGAAATTTTGTTCATCTTCATGTCCATTCTCAATATTCATTGCTTGATGGTCAGGCAAGTATACAAAATATTGTAGATAAAGCTATATCTGACGGAATGAAGGGTATTGCACTAACTGATCATGGTGCAATGTTTGGTATAAAGGAATTTTACAACTATGTCAAAAAGAAAAATGCCCCTTATGATAGCGAATTAAAAAGCATTAAGAACGAACTAAAAACTCTGAAAGAGAATAGTGCCGAGCAAGATAAAATTGATGAACTTAATAAAAAAGCAGCGGAGATTGAGGCCAAGAAGTTTAAGCCTATAATTGGTTGTGAATGCTACGTGGCACGTCGCCACAGAACTTTGAAAGAGGGCAAGCCCGATATGAGTGGATGGCATTTAGTCGTTTTGGCTAAGAATCTGAAAGGATATAAAAATCTTATCAAAATGGTTTCGCATAGTTGGACTGAAGGCTATTATATGCGTCCACGCATCGATAAGGAACTATTAGAGAAATATCATGAAGGTATAATCGTATCGTCAGCTTGTCTTGGTGGAGAAATACCTAAAAAAATAACTGCAGGTGACTTAGAAGCTGCCGAAGAGTCGATTAAATGGTTTAAAAATCTGTTTGGCGAAGATTTTTACCTTGAATTACAACGCCATAAAACAAGCCGTCCTGATGCTAATATAGAAGCATATGCACTTCAACAGCGGGTTAATGAAGAATTAATACGTCTGTCTGAAAAATTTGACGTGAAATTGATTGCCACAAACGATGTTCACTTTGTCAATGAAGAAGATGCTGATGCCCATGACAGGCTTATTTGTCTGAGTACGGGTAAAGACTTGGACGACCCAAACAGAATGCGTTATACGAAGCAGGAGTGGCTTAAAACAACGGCAGAAATGAATAAAATATTTGCCGATGTGCCTCATGCTTTGACAAATACACTTGAGATAGCTGATAAAGTAGAATATTATTCTATTGATCATGATGCTTTGATGCCATTCTATCCTATTGAAGAGTCATTCGGTACGGAAGACAAGTATAAAGAACAGTACACGGAAGAAGATCTTATAAAAGAATTTGGCGAAAAAGCATATAATCGTTTAGGCGGTTACGACAAAGTAATACGAATCAAGCTTGAAGCCGATTATTTGAAACACCTTACAATGATAGGTGCTGCTAAACGCTATCCGAATATGGATAAGGAAACAGCCGAACGTATTGATTTCGAGTTAGAAACTATGAAAACAATGGGGTTTCCCGGATATTTCCTTATTGTACAAGATTTTATAGCCGCAGCCCGAGATATGCAGGTGGCTGTAGGTCCCGGACGTGGATCGGCTGCAGGTTCGGCGGTTGCATATTGTTTGGGTATAACTGATATTGACCCAATTAAATATGATTTGCTTTTTGAGCGTTTCCTAAATCCCGATCGTATATCCATGCCCGATATTGACATAGATTTCGATGATGATGGACGTGGGGATGTATTAAAATGGGTTACAGCTAAATATGGACAAGAACGTGTTGCACATATTATTACTTATGGTACTATGGCAACAAAATCGGCTATTAAAGATGTAGCTCGAGTTCAGAAATTGCCTCTATCCGAATCAAACAGATTGGCTAAACTTGTTCCCGATCGTATTCCTGATAAAAAGAAAGTCACCCTTAGGGATGCGATAGCTTATGTTCCCGAATTAAAGGATGCGGCTAATAGTTCTGACATCATTATGCGTGATACGCTTAAATACGCTCAGATGTTAGAAGGTAACGTCCGTAATACGGGAGTACATGCTTGTGGAGTAATTATCGGACAACGAGCTATTTCGGATATTGTGCCGGTAAGTACAGCAGAAGATAAAGATACAGGAGAAACGATTCTTGTGACTCAATATGAAGGTTCGGTAATAGAAGAAACCGGACTTATCAAAATGGACTTTCTGGGGCTTAAAACATTATCAATCATAAAAGAAGCTTTAGAAAATATAAAGCATACCACAGGTACATATATTAATATAGATACCATATCGTTGGAAGATCCTAAAACTTACGAACTATATAGTCAAGGTAAAACGACCGGTACATTCCAGTTTGAATCTACCGGGATGCAGAAATATCTGAAAGAATTGCAGCCGTCTAAGTTTGAAGATCTAATCGCCATGAATGCCCTTTATCGTCCCGGTCCGATGGACTATATCCCATCTTTCATTGCACGTAAACACGGACGTGAGGAGATTGTCTATGATATACCCGAGATGGAGCAATATCTGAATGATACATACGGAATTACGGTATATCAGGAGCAGGTCATGTTACTATCACGGCAATTGGCAGGATTTACCAGAGGGCAATCCGATGAGCTTCGTAAAGCAATGGGTAAGAAGCTAATAGATAAGATGATGGCCTTGAAAGAGAAATTCTTAGCGGGAGGAACTAAAAATGGACATCAGAAAAAAACGTTAGAAAAAATATGGGCAGATTGGGAAAAGTTTGCATCATATGCTTTCAATAAATCACATGCTACCTGCTATTCATGGGTGGCTTACCAGACTGCTTGGCTTAAAGCTAATTACCCATCTGAATATATGGCCGCAGTCTTGTCTCGAAACTTATCCAACATCACTGAAATCACGAAGTTTATGGATGAGTGTAAGGCTATGGATATCAATGTATATGGACCCGATGTAAATGAATCATATTTAAAATTTTCAGTTAATCGCAAAGGAGATATTCGTTTCGGATTGGCTGCTATAAAAGGAGTCGGGGAGGGTGCTGTTCGCAATATAATTGAAGAACGAGAAAAAAATGGTCCGTTCAAAAATATATTCGATTTCGTAGAACGTGTTAATTTAAGCAGTTGCAATAAAAAAAATATTGAATCACTGGCTCTGGCGGGTGGATTTGATACATTTCCTGAAATACAACGTGAACAGTTTTTCGGAGTTAATATGAAGGGTGAAACCTTTATCGATCAGCTTATCCGATACGGAAATAAATATCAGATTGATAAACAACAAGCAGTTAATTCTCTTTTTGGTGGAGATGCTAATTTTGATATAGCTCATCCTGAAATACCTAAAGTCGGACGTTGGTCAGATTTGGAAAGGCTAAACAAAGAAAGAGAGCTTATAGGAATTTATTTATCAGCTCATCCACTTGATGAATACGCCACCGTTCTCAATTACGTCTGCAATGTAGGAATGAATGAGATTGAAGATAAAGATGCATTGGCACATAAAGAAGTTATTTTAGGTGGATTAGTGTCAGCCGTTCGTGAAGGCATAACCAAAACAAATAAACCTTATATGATAATTAAAATAGAAGATTTCACAGGAAGCGGTGAAATACCTCTATTTGGCGATGATTACATAAATTTTGGTAAATATGGTCGCCCCGGTTTATATGTTTTGCTGAAAGGGAAAGTTCAACCGAGACGATTCAATGAAAATCAATTCGAATTAAAAATCAATTCTATTCAGTTGCTACCAGATATAAAAGATCAGATTATAGAAAAGCTGACAATAACCCTTCCTTTGCATGAAATGAGCTCACAAATGATTGAAGAGCTTATAACTTTGACGAAGAACAATCCGGGTAATTCATTGTTGTATTTTCAGGTAGTAGATGGTGAACGTAATATTAAAGTTGATCTGTTTTCAAGAAATACGAAGATTACTGTCAAGAAAGAATTAATTGATTATCTTATAAGTAACGAAGATATGACATTTACTATCAATTGAGAAGTATACCTTTATAACTCATTGTAGTTATCTATATCATTTTCGGAGATATCAATATAACGAAAAGTTTAGTTATCTTTGTATACTTTAAAACGAAATAACAATTCACTAAATATTAATAATTTAACAGAGTAAAAATTATGGCACTCCAAATTACAGACGCAACCATTGAAGATGTATTAAAATCAGATAAACCTATTGTTATTGACTTTTGGGCTGAATGGTGTGGTCCTTGCCGTATGGTTGGTCCAATCATCGATGAATTGGCTGACGAGTATGATGACAAAGTCGTAATCGGTAAAGTAGATGTCGATAACAATGACGATATTACTTCAAAATACGGTATACGCAATATTCCAACTGTTCTTTTCATCAAAAATGGAGAAATAGTTGACAAACAGGTTGGTGCTGCTCAGAAATCTGTATTTGTGGATAAAATAAATAAACTTCTTTAATAAGAAGTTTATAAGTACAAAAAAAGCACTGAAAAAATTCAGTGCTTTTTTATTGATTCTTTTAAAGCTCTTATGCTTCAGCTTCAGTAGCGCTTTCTTCTGTGCTTGCAACATCTTCTGCAGGCGCAGCTTCTGCTTCTGCTTTAGCAGCGTTTTCTTCAGCTTTTTTCTGAGCAACAGCTTCGGCTTTAGCTTTGTTTTTAGCTACTTCAGCTTCATGTTTAGCCTTAGCCTCGGCTTTAGCCTTTGTTTCATTCTTGTTGATAATAGCTTTAGTGCCTTTTTCTTTTTCAGCTTTCCATGCTTCAAATTTCTTTTCAGCTTCTGCTTCAGAAAAAGCACCTTTAGCAACACCACCAAGTAGATGTTTCATTAACAAAACTCCTTCATTGGAAAGGATGTTGCGAGCAGTGTCAGTAGGTTGAGCACCTGTTTGTAACCAATACAAAGCCCTGTCGAAGTTCAATGTTACTGCAGCGGGATCAGTATTGGGATTGTATGTACCGATCTTTTCAATAAATTTTCCATCTCGTGGAGCTCTGCTGTCTGCGGCGACGATGTGATAGAAAGGATAACCTTTGCGTCCTCGTCTTTGTAAACGGATCTTTGTAGCCATTTTGTTACTTTAGTTAATGTTTAATTAATACATAATTATTATTAGCGGTTGCAAAGATAGTCATAACTTTTGGATAATTAAGGCTTAAAAATCAATTATTTTGGTTTAATCAATATCCAAGTCAACACATATAGGACAATGATCAGAAAATATGACTTCGTTCATAATTGAAGCACCTTTCAGCCTGTTTTGCAGGTTTTCTGTAATTATATGATAATCAATACGCCAGCCCAGATTCTTTGCTCTTGCATTAGCTCTGTAACTCCACCAACTGTATTTTTCCGGACTTTGATCGTAAACACGGAAAGTATCGATCATACCGGAAGCTATAAATTCATCGAACCATTGACGTTCTTCAGGTAAGAAACCTGATGACTTGGTATGCCTTTCAGGATGATTTATGTCGATAGGCTTATGACAAATGTTATAGTCTCCGCAAATAAGGAGCTTAGGTCTTTCTTTGCGAAGCTCGGTTATAAACTTGGTAAAATCAGCCAGAAACTCCATCTTAAAATCCTGTCGTACATCTCCCATTGTTCCTGACGGAATGTAAGCGCTTAGTATTGATACATCACCATAATCAACTCTTAAAACACGCCCTTCGCCATCATATTTGTGTATATTCATGCCAATTTGTACATTATCAGGTTTTCGTTTTGAAAGTACTCCTACACCGCTATATCCTTTTTTTACAGCAGGATGAAAGTAGTAATTGTATCCTAATGATTGTATGGTTAAGATGTCGATCTGATCTTCTGTCGCTTTTATTTCCTGCAAGCAAAGCACATCGGGCGATTCTTTTTCAAGCCAGTCGAAAAGACCTTTGTTAGCAGCAGCACGTATTCCATTTACATTGTATGATAATATCTTCATTTTTTATAATATTTGAGTTACTAAAACATAACAGACCTTTTTACGAAAAATAATCTGCTATAAACGAGTCTATATTCTAAGATTAATGCGCTAAAATATCTTATATATAAAGATACTTAAAGCGCATTTTATTACAAAATAATCGTAAAAATTATTCAAGTACGATGCCTTTATTTTGAGCAGCTTTTACTTTCTTGAAAAGATCTGAAGCAAATACAAAGTCGTTCAAATCCTTATTATCGGTATTCATAATATCATTATTGTTACCTGACCATTCTAAATTACCTTGTTTGATAAAGAATATACGCTCGCCAATATTCATTACGGAGTTCATATCATGCGTATTGATAACCGTGGTCATATTAAACTCTTTAGTAATTGAATGTATCAGTTCGTCTATCACGAGCGAAGTTTGCGGATCGAGACCTGAATTAGGCTCGTCACAAAACAGATATTTGGGGTTTAAAGCTATTGCCCGTGCTATTGCGGCACGCTTCATCATACCTCCACTTATTTCAGATGGATACAGATGACCTGCATCACTGAGGTTCACACGCTCCAAACAATATTGCACGCGTTTTTTTTGTTCTGCTTTAGACATTTGGGAAAACATCATCAAAGGGAAGCCTACGTTTTCTCCCACTGTCATAGAATCGAATAGGGCAGATCCTTGAAAAATCATCCCCATTTCCTGACGCAACAATTTCATATCTTCCGTAGGCATTACGGTCAGATCACGATTGTCATATAGTATTTGACCTTTAGAGGGTCTAAGAAGCCCGACAAGATTTTTGAGCAATACAGTTTTACCCGATCCGCTCCGACCTATAATCAGATTAGTTTTACCTTCCTCGAATGTGATATTAATATCTTTAAGGACATCTCGACCTTCAAAAGATTTATATAAATGCTTTACTTCAATCATGCCATCATCAATTGTGTGATTAACAAATCGGATATCAGAATGAGGATGCTGCTCATTACCACGGAATCAGTACTTGCTTTACCAACGTCAAGTGACCCTCCACGGGCATTGTATCCATAAAATGCCGCAACTGATGATATGATAAAACCAAATATTACTGTTTTGAATATAGCATAATAAACATAAAACGGTTTGAAGAAAGATTGTATACCGTATTCAAAATCAGTCACAGGCATTATATTGCCAAATATACACACTCCGTATCCTCCAATGAGTCCGCAAAAAATACTTAGGACTACTAATACGGGTATGAAAAACATCAATGCCGTAATTTTAGGCAGTATTATATAATTGGCGGAATTGACTCCCATAATTTCTAATGCGTCAATCTGTTCTGTTATACGCATTGTTCCTATTTCAGAAGCAATATTTGACCCTACTTTGCCGGCAAGAATAAGGCTCATGATGGAGGATGAGAATTCGAGGATTATAATCTCACGGGATACGTAACCGACCGTCCATCGTGGCATAAACGGTGAATCGATATTAAGTGTTATTTGCACAACGATTACCGCCCCGATAAAGAACGAAATGATAATTACAATCCAAATGGAATTGATGCCTAATTTGCTTACTTCGCTAAAAAATTGATTGAAGAAAACGCTCCATTTCTGAGGTTTTGTAAAGACTTTACGAAGAAGAAATGCATATTTCCCAAATTTTTCTAAAACTGAAAACATAAATTTTATGTTTAGGTTTTTATATATTCAAAATCGTACAAAGATAACTTTTTTTGATTTACGAGGCTAAAATGTAGTTTCTATAAATGCAAAATGTTGTATAAATAATGGTTATCTCAAAATCAAAGGGTAGGGGATAAGTATTTATTTACGCCCGAAATCAGCCGGAATCTCACCCCACTGATCTGTTTCCCATTTTATAATGCGTGTCGTATAAGTGTTTTCGCGAAGCCATTTCTCTGCACGCTCAATCAGATAGAATAAGGCTTCATTTTCAGAAACACGTTCTAATTTAGTTTTGCACTTTTTTTCTTTTACCCATTTTATTGCGTTACGGCTATCAGAATAAATTGGTATTTTATATCCTTTTTGTTTTAATAATGCCAATCCATGAACTAATGCCAAAAATTCACCTATATTATTTGTTCCCTGTTCGTATGGTCCTAAGTGGAAAACCTCTTCGTTTGTTTTTGTGTAAACGCCTCTATATTCCATGAGCCCCGGATTTCCGCTACATGCGGCATCTACACACAAACTATCTTTTTCAATTTCGGGTATATCGTTGATATTTACTTTTATACTTTTCTTTTCAGCGTTTTTTCCTACATATAGCCAAGGGCTTTCGGAGTAGGCTTTTTGGGCTAATTCTAACGTAGGAAAAGATTTATATATCGCACCTTCATATCCATCTACCTGAGCTTTGCACTCAAGCCAAGTAGAATATATACCCGGTGTAACACCATTCCATACTGTATAATAATTTTTTTTCGCCATTTGGTCTAATTTTAATCTAATTGTAAAAGTAATCGACGAGTATTTACTTATGAATATTTTATCGGATATCTGAATAATACACTTGCAAACGCTCCAATACCGACAAGCATAGGATAATACAGATAAGGTACAATCTGAATTGGATTTATACCTGCAAGTCCCGAAGCTATCAGTAATTGAGCTCCATATGGTATAATACCCTGTACAAAGCATGAAAACGTATCAAGC
The DNA here is from genome assembly GCA_945273835.1 of uncultured Dysgonomonas sp. Lineage (GTDB taxonomy): Bacteria > Bacteroidota > Bacteroidia > Bacteroidales > Dysgonomonadaceae > Dysgonomonas. The sequence goes on from CALYPL010000002.1 coordinate 144,005, forward strand.
AGGCTTGCTACTTTTCGGCTGTCAAGACCGAATTTTTCACTTATATTTTTTGCTATCGGTCCGCTTATAATTAGTGCAATCGTATTGTTGGCAGTACACAAATCGGTAAAGATGACAAGTCCGCCAATAGATAGTTCAGCCCCTCTTTTAGATTTGATATTTTTAGTCATTTTCTCAATCAACCAATCTATACCACCATTATACTTAACCAATTCAAATATTCCGCCAGCCATAAGTGAAACAATAATAAGTTCGCCCATATCGCTTACAATACCCTGACCGGCTGCCATGCCCCAATCCCAGATTGTAAAACCTCCTCCAACAAGTCCAATTATACCTGATAAAACAATTCCAAGAACAAGGACTATCATTACATTTGCTCCGCTCAAAGCGGATATCAATACCATCAGATAAGGAACAATTTTCAACCAATCCACATTGGCCGCAGTCATAGTTTGGGTATTACTATGAATACCCATTCCTGCATAGATGTAATATATAAGCACTAAAATAGCCAATGGTATAACAATGAGTGAATTTACTTTGAACTTATCATTCATGCGGCAACCTTGAGTGCGTGTAGCTACAATAGTAATATCGGAAATGAAAGAAAGGTTGTCTCCAAACATGGCTCCGCCTATGACAACGCCAAGCATCTGAGCAAGACCGATATCGGTCTGCCCTGAAATTCCTACAGCAATAGGGGCAAGGGCTGCAATTGTGCCACACGATGTACCCATTGCCATGGATATAAAACAAGCAGCTATAAATATACTTGCCATAATGGCCTTGGGAGGCAAAAGGAAAAGGATTGCATTTACAGTGGCAGCAATTGCCCCTGTAGATTTAGCAGTACCTGCAAATGCTCCGGCTAGAATGAATATCACAACCATTAACATAATAGTTTCATTGCCGGCACCACGACAAAACAATGCTATCCGATCATTCAACTTAGTCTTAGATATACTCAACAGTGCAATTATGGCAGTTACCATAAATGCAACTGATATGGGCATATTGGACAGATTGCCTGTGGCTATGAAAGTTGATATATACAGAATAAAGAAAATTCCGAATGGTAATAATGCCCATCCGTTAGGTGGGCGTTTTGCACCTAAGTTCATCTTATTTTTTTAGGCAAAGGTAGTTAGAAATTATGTTTATGGGATATTACCAAATCCAAAAGAAAAACTTATTTTTGTATCTTAATAAATATTCACTCAATATAGTATGATTGATAAAATAAATGAATTGTTAGCTGAAATTGACAATTTGAAGGCAACTAAAGCTGATGAAATTGAAGCTTTGCGCATAAAGTATTTGAGTAAGAAAGGAGAAATATCGAATCTTATGAATGATTTCCGTAATGTTGCCGCCGAGCAGAAAAGAGAGGTGGGCATGCGGTTAAATGAACTCAAAGAGAAAGCGCAGGACTGTATTAACAGTCTTAAAGAATCTCTTGAGAATAATCAATCAACAGACCAAGGTATAGACTTAACCCGTACGGCTGCGCCAATAGAATTGGGTACACGTCATCCATTGTCGCTGGTAAAAAAAGAAATATGTGATATTTTCAAACGTTTAGGTTTTTCCATTGCTGAAGGTCCTGAAATTGAAGACGATTGGCATGTGTTTTCGTCTCTTAATTTTGCGGATGATCATCCTGCACGAGATATGCAGGATACATTTTTCATTGCCCGTAGCCCTGAAGTTGTTTTACGTACGCATACATCATCAGTACAAACTCGTGTCATGGAAAAACAACAACCGCCCATACGAATTATTTGTCCGGGACGTGTTTATCGTAACGAGGCAATTTCGTATCGTGCTCATTGCTTTTTTCATCAGGTAGAAGCGCTATATATTGATAAGAATGTTTCGTTTGCCGACCTTAAACAAGCCTTAATGTTCTTTGCAAAAGAAATGTTCGGTACTGATACCAAAATACGTCTTCGTCCTTCATATTTTCCATTTACAGAACCGAGTGCTGAAATGGATATATCATGTAATATCTGTGGCGGTAAAGGTTGTCCGTTCTGTAAGCATACAGGGTGGGTTGAAATACTAGGTTGTGGTATGGTTGATCCCAATGTGCTTGATAATTGTGGTATAGATAGTAAAGTTTATACAGGATATGCTTTAGGCATGGGTGTAGAACGCATTACTAATTTGAAATATAGGGTAAAAGATTTGCGGATGTTTTCGGAAAATGACAAGCGTTTCCTTGAACAGTTCAAAAACGCTTACTAATTAATTCATATAAAATAAAAAGGGATGCTTTAACATCCCTTTTTTATTATCTATTGCCCTCTTCTGTTTCTTTATACCACTTTATCAATCTGTCATTCTCAAAATCAAATATCCATTGATATTTGTATCTGTCTACGTATTTTAAACTTTCAAAAACTTTCCCCCAAGAATTATGTTGTCCTGTGGTTTGATAATCTTCACCCATCAAACCAATAACTTGGTCTGTTGACATTCCTAATTGTATTTGTTTAAGAGCAGAATTATAAACTTTTCCACTGCAAGCCGCCAATATAGCAGAAAAAATAATAGCAAAAATTAGTTTTTTCATTATTTATCAGAATAGTGTTGCATAAATGCTTTTATTTAATAAACGACTTATTAATATAAATGTTTATCGGAAGATTATTTTTTAATGGAAGAATAAGGAGTATTTAAATTAACAAATATCATCTTGGATCAAGATATCGATTTAATTTTGAATTTTATAATTCACACAATAAAATCATATTAAACTCCCGACCTTGCTAGTTATTTTAACAGTTCTTTTTTGGAGGTCTTGACTTTCGAAAGGTTATATTTATTTTGGTTATCTATTGTTTACAATACGAAGTTAAACAAGATTATTTGTACTATGAAAATATTTGTGCTATAGTTATAGATAATACTTATAAGCAATACGTTTTTTTATTTGAATAGCTTATTTGTTTTTATTTACTAAATTTGCAATGCGCAATACTTTCTGAACATTTGCATCTCTGCAATGTTATTGATGGTATGCGGAAATTTACCCATATCAATCTAAAAATAAATATACTGATAAATGGCTAATTTATTAAATATAAAAGACCTGCACGGTGGTGTTGAAGGAAAAGAAATTCTTAAAGGACTTAATTTTGAAGTAAATGAAGGTGAGGTTCATGCCATAATGGGACCTAATGGAGCCGGAAAAAGTACATTTGCTTCAATATTGGTCGGTAATCCTAATTATGAAGTTACTAAAGGCGAAATACTATATAAAGGTAAAGATCTATTAGAACTTTCGCCCGAAGAAAGATCATGGGAAGGTTTGTTTCTGAGTTTTCAATACCCGGTTGAAATACCCGGTGTGAGCATGACAAATTTCATGAAGACTGCCATGAATGAAAAACGTAAATATCTCGGACAAGAACCTATCTCGGCTTCCGATTTTCTGAAAATGATGAAGGAAAAACGTGAATTAGTTGAATTGGATAATAGCCTTGCAAGCCGTTCTGTAAACGAAGGGTTTTCGGGCGGAGAAAAAAAACGGAATGAAATCTTCCAGATGGCTATGCTTGAGCCTACTTTGTCTGTTATGGACGAAACAGATTCAGGTTTGGATATTGATGCTTTGCGAATAGTGGCGAGTGGCGTTAATAAATTGAGAAGTAGCAAAAATGCGACTATTGTTATTACTCACTATCAGAGATTGTTAGATTATATCAAGCCTGATTTTGTGCACGTGCTATTTAACGGACGTATTGTGAAGAGTGCAGGTCCTGAATTGGCGCTTGAATTGGAGAAAAAAGGATATGATTGGATTATTAAAGAATTTCAAAAATGATTGAACAACAATATATTGATATTTTTAATAATCATCGAGAGCTGATTGACGATAAATCTGCTCCCGTAATTAATAATCTCCGAGAACCCGCTTTGCAAGCTTTTGCCGAAATCGGTTTCCCTACCGAAAAAGAAGAATATTATAAATATTTTGATGTATCCTCACATTTTGCGGCTGAATATGGTCTGAATCTTAACCGAGCGTCGATAAAGGGAAATCCTTATTTTGCATTTAAAGACAATATTCCGAGTTTGCAAGCTGATGTGTATTACATGCTGAATGATACATTTCATCGGCAATTCACGCCAGTAAATGATTATCCTGACGGAGTATTTGTTGGTAGCTTGTGTGATTTTGCCGGATTATATCCTTCAATCTGTGAAAAATATTACGGAAAGATAGCGAATATCAAAGAGGATGGCACAACAGCATTCAACACGATGTTTGCACAAGACGGATTTGTAGTATACGTGCCTGAAAATATAGCAGTAGAACAACCAATACAATTAGTCAACATATTGAAAAGTAATATAGATATGTTGGTTAACAGGCGTATCCTTATTATTGCCGAAAAAAACGCTCAGGTTAAACTGGTTGTTTGCGACCAGACTGTAGATAAATCCCGTTATTTGGTTACACAAGTAGATGAGATCTTTGCCGATGAAAATGCAGTAATTGATTATTATCTGCTTGAAAGAAATTCGGACAAAGTTAACCGTGTTGTTACTACCAATATTGATCAGAAAGAATCGTCTAATGTTCTTGTCAACAATTTGACTTTGAATTGCGGTCATAGCCGAAACAATTATCACATAACCCTTGGTGGTCAGTATGCTGAGTCGAATATATGCGGAATGGTGATAGGAGGAAATCAGCAACTGATTGATAATTTTGTTCAGATGAATCATGCTAAGCCTAATTGTCATAGCAATCAGCTCTTTAAGTATGTGATGATGGATGAAGCTAAAGGTGCGTTTTGTGGAAAGATTGTTGTTGAAAAAGATGCACAGAAAACTATCGCTTATCAGAACAATCGCAATTTATGCGTTTCAGACACGGCTCGTATGTATTCAAAACCTCAGTTGGAAATTTATGCCGACGATGTTAAATGTTCGCATGGTCTTACTACCGGACAGCTTGACGAAGAAGCTCTTTTCTATCTTCGTAGCCGTGGTATAGACGAAGAAAAAGCACGGCTTATGCTGATGCAGGCTTTTACAGCTGACGTGCTTGAACATATACGTTTGGATGGACTGAAAGAATTGCTATTGAACCTTGTTGAGAAACGTTTAAGAGGAGAAGATTCAAAATGTGCTAACTGTAGTGGCTGTAAATAATTTATAAGATGTCGTTTAATGTCGATTTAGTCAGAAAAGATTTTCCGATTCTTTCAGAACAAGTCTACGGAAAACCATTGGTTTACCTTGATAACGGTGCTACCTCTCAGAAACCTCGTTGTGTGATTGAGAAAATGGCAGCTGTTTATGAAAGAACCAATGCCAATGTGCATCGTGGGGTACATCTTCTTAGTCAGCAAGCCACTGATATGATGGAGGATGCCCGCCGTACAGTACAGGCTTTTCTAAATGCTGAAAGTCATCGTGAAATAATTTTTACCAAAGGAACAACAGAATCTATCAATCTTGTTGCTAACAGTTTCTGTCAAGAATTCTGCAAAGACGGTGATGAAATTATTGTCTCATGCTTGGAGCATCACTCCAACATCGTACCATGGCAGATACAAGGTTCATTACGGGGTATTAATCTGCGGGTCATCCCTATAAATGAAAACGGAGAGCTTGATTTGGATGAACTGAAAAAACTTATTAACCACAGAACAAAATTGATTTCTATCGCTCATGTATCCAATGTATTAGGTACAATAAATCCGATAGAAGAAATTATAAAGTTAGCCCATTCACATGATGTTCCAGTATTGATTGATGCTGCGCAATCCGTTCCGCATCTTGCAATTGATGTACAGAAGCTCGATTGTGATTTTCTTGTTTTTTCAGCCCATAAAGTTTATGGTCCTAACGGAATAGGAGTTCTTTATGGTAAAGAAAAATGGTTGGAACGTATGCCTCCATATCAGGGAGGGGGAGAAATGATCGGACATGTTTCGTTTCAGGGTACCACTTTCAATGATTTACCTTTCAAATTTGAGGCAGGAACGCCTGACTACGTCGGAATCATTGCTTTTGCAACAGCCTTGGATTATATAAATAATATTGGTCTTGCAAAGATTGGCGAGTATGAGACTGAATTATTGACTTATGCCACTGAAAAACTTATGCAGATTGACGGAATGCGGATTTATGGTGCATCTGCCCATAAAAGCAGCGTCATTTCTTTTCTTGTAGGCAATATTCATCATTACGACATGGGTATGTTGCTTGATAAGATGGGAATAGCTGTACGTACAGGACATCATTGCGCTCAGCCTTTGATGGAGACTTTAGGTATTGAAGGAACAGTGCGCGCTTCGTTTGCTTTTTACAATACAAAAGAGGAAATTGAAATATTAACTGAAGGAATAAAGAAAGTTTCTGTTATGTTCAGTTGATTTTTTTTGTTTTTTAAATCTCAATAAATTATAATTGTAAAAAAATTTTTCCGATTTATAAAAGCTTTGCGTACATTTGCAGACTAATTTACACGAATTATAATGAAATTTAAGATACTGTGTCCTTTACTACTGATACTTTTTCTGACTTCTTGTGGTGAATATAATAAGATATTAAAAAGTTCGGATGCAGAACTTAAATATAAGTACGCTCAAAAATATTTTGACGAAAAAAAATACGGGCGTACGATAACACTTTTAGGGGAAATCCTGCCTTATTATAAAAACCGTTCAGAAGAGCAAGCCATGACTTTCTTGTTAGGGCAGGCTTATTTTTATGATAAGGATTATGCATCCGCCACTCAGATTTATAAAAGATATTATACTCAGTTTCCGAAAGGAGAATATACCGAACTTGCCCGTTTTAATGCAGGATATGGTTTGTATCTCGATTCTCCCGATGCTCGTCTTGATCAGACCAATACTCATAAATCAATGCAGGAACTGAATGAATATCTTGAATATTTTCCGAAAGGAGAAAAGGCTAAGCAAGCTGAAGATCTTTTATTTGAAATGCAAGAAAAATTAGCTTATAAAGAGTTCATGTCTTGCCGTCTTTATTACAATCTTGGTATGTATATGGGGAACAATTATCAGTCTTGTATTGTGACAGCGCGTGAAGCTCTTAAAGACTATCCTTTTTCCGTTTATACAGAAGAGTTCCAAATATTGATAATTCGTTCCAAATTTGAGTTGGCTGCACATAGTGTTCATGAAATGCAACCTGTCAGATACAGGGATTTAATTGATGAACATTTCAATTATATTAATATGTTTCCACAAGGAAAATATAAAAAGGAATCTACCAAGTATTACCGTGAAGCTTTGAAATCTCTTGGACAAGAAGTTGATGACTTGACCAACGAAGCTGTTGAAGAACAACTTCAACAAAAAGATGATAAAAAATAATTAAAACATATATACAATATATTTATTTATAGAATTATGGATTACAGAAAATCGAATGCTCCGTCTAATACTGTTACTCGCGACATGATGCAGTTATCAGCAGATACAGGCAATGTTTACGAAACAGTGAGAATTATTTCTAAAAGGGCTAACCAAATTTCAGTTGAAATGAAGAAAGACCTTGATCAGAAATTACAGGAATTTGCTTCATATAATGATAGTCTTGAAGAAGTTTTTGAAAACAGAGAACAGATCGAGATTTCTCGTTATTACGAAAAACTGCCTAAGCCTACGCTTATTGCCGTGCAAGAATATGAAGAAGGCAAATTGTATTATCGTAATCCGTCTAAGGAAAAAGATAATTTTTAAATGATACAGCGTCGTCAATCAATTTATTTGTTGTTAACAGCCATTTTAATGGCTGTTACTGCATTTAGCCCTTTACTTGTCATAAGAATGCCAGACTTGTCAATATTAGATTTTATGTCCTGCGGCATTATGAAAAAGACTGGAGAACTTTTTAAACCAACTTGGGGAGTTATCACAATGGCAGGTTTAAGTTCGCTTATTGCCCTTGTAAATATCTTCCTTTATAAGAAGCGAAAACTTCAGATTAGGATGGGCTATATAACATCTCTGTTCATTGTGCTGTACTATGTGACCTTGGGAACCTATTTTTATGTGATTTGTAATAATATAGGAGCTGAATTAAGCAGTATACATTATGGTATTGTATTGCCGTTTATTGCGCTCATATTGAATATTATGGCTATTGCAAACATAAAGAAAGATGAAAAGCTGGTTAAATCGCTTGACAGAATACGTTGATAAATATAACGTACTTTATCATAATAAATATATGTAAAAGGATAACTATAGCTGTTATCCTTTTTTTATTATCCAGATACCGAACTCTTGTTGAATTTCTTTTATATCTTTAGTTTCATGTTATCTGTAAATAGATAAGTATGAAACAATGTAACGAGCATGTTGATATAGCATTTAGACTTTGGTACTTTAAGAAGTTTACTTTTAAAAGATTATAAGTATGTCCAATATCCCTGATGTCAAAGACTTTCGATTTAAAGATACATCGTTTGCAAGCTTAATGACTAAGCGCATTCATAACGTTTTACTTATAGCCACTCGATATGATTCATTCATACTTGAAGATGACGGACGTATTGACGAACAAATTTTTAACGAATATGTTTCTCTAAATTTGAGTAACCCTCCACGTTTTAATCAGGTCCGAGATGAAAGGGCAGCTCTGCAAGAATTAAGTAATAATCATTACGAGCTTATTATCCAAATGCCGAATATGGACGACACTGATGTTTTTGCCATATCACACGAAATTAAATCAATGTATCCTGATATTCCGTTTGTTGTACTCACACCATTTTCAAAAGAAGTCTCCAAACGTTTAGAAATGGAAGATTTAACCGATGTGGATTACGTTTTCAGCTGGCTTGGAAATTCAGATTTGCTTTTAGCTATCATTAAATTGATAGAAGATTCTATGAATGTAGAACACGACACGCAAAGTGTAGGTGTACAAATTATCCTTTTAATCGAAGATTCAATTCGTTTCTATTCATCCGTCTTACCGGTTTTATTTAAGATTGTGCTTGAGGAGTCTAAAGAATTCAGCAAAGAAGCTTTGAACGATCATCAACGTATGTTGCGGATGCGTGGACGTCCGAAGATTATGCTTGCACGTACTTTTGAGGAAGCAACAGATCTTTATAACCAATACAGCGATAATATATTAGGAGTAATTTCTGATATGAGCTATAAGCATAACGGAGTTAAAGACAAATTGGCGGGTTATAAACTTGGAAAGTGGTTAAAAGAGCAGAATGCATTTATACCTATTGTATATGCATCGTCTGAATTTACAAACAAAAAATATGCGGATGAACTTGGATGCTGTTTCATAGATAAAACTTCTAAAAGTTTTCCTCTCGACTTAAGAAAGCAAGTAAAGGATAATTTCGGGTTTGGAGATTTTGTTATCATAGATCCCGAAACGAATGAAGAATTGATGCGATTCAGAAATCTGAAAGATATTCAGAAAGGTATTTTTAACATTCCCGAAAATGCTTTGAGGTATCATATGTCGCATCATCATTTTGCTCGTTTTTTCTATTCAAGAGCATTATTCCCTTTGGCTGCAACTTTGCGAAAAATAAATATTACTGATTTCGAAGATATCGAGACAGCTCGACAGGTTATATACGATTCAATCATAAAGTATCGCCGAATGAAAAATTCGGGTATAGTTGCAGTCTTTGATAAAGAACGTTTTGACGAATTTTCAAATTTTGCACGTATAGGTAACGGATCAATTGGTGGAAAGGGTAGGAGTATAGCTTTCGCCGATAATTTAATTAAGAGGCATGCCTACTTAAACGAATATGATAACTTTCCTGTCAAAATACCTCGTACAGTTGTTTTATGTACCGACATTTTCGATGAATTTATGAGTAATAATGATCTGTATCCTATTGCCTTGTCGGATATGCCGGATCAGGAAATATTAGAACATTTTCTGAAAGCTATATTACCCGATCATTTGCTTGAAGATTTGACTGCTTTACTTGAAGTCATTAAAGGTCCTTTAGCTGTCCGTTCGTCAAGTTTACTTGAAGATTCGCATTATCAACCTTTCGCCGGCGTTTATAAGACTTATATGATTCCCAATGGCAACGATAAATATGAATCACTAATTATGCTAAGTGATGCCATTAAGTCAGTATATGCGTCGGTCTTCTATCAGGAATGTAAAACATATATGACAGCTACTCAAAATCTGATTGATCAGGAAAAAATGGCAATTGTTCTTCAGGAAGCTATCGGTAATATATATGGTACCCGTTTTTATCCGACTATCTCAGGAGTGGCACGGTCGTTGAATTTTTATCCTATTGGTCATGAAAAAGCCGAAGAAGGGGTTGTAAATATGGTTCTCGGATTAGGCAAATATATTGTAGACGGTGGCGTAGGATTAAGATTCTCTCCTTATCATCCGCATAATATTGTGCAATTAAGCAGTGTAGAATATGCCCTGAAAGATACTCAACGTTATTTTCTTGCATTAGATTTAGGCAATAAATCAAATTTCAAGATTGATGATACTTTTAACTGTTTGAAATTAACACTTAAAGACGCTGAACAAGATGGTGCTCTGCGATTGATATCATCCACTTATGTAGCTTCGGAAGATATGATTTACGACGGTTATTATGAACGTGGCAGAAAAATAATATCTTTTGCTAATATTCTGCAACACGATGTCTTACCATTGGCTAAAACCCTTCAAGATGTCATGAAGATCAGTCAGTCAGAGATGGGACGACCTGTTGAAATTGAGTTTGCGGTTAATCTTAAAGATGGGGAGATGTCTTCTTTTTATGTATTGCAAATCAGACCTATTGTTCAAAACAAAGAGTTTATTAATGAAGATTTAACCGAAATTCAGCCCAATCAAGCTATTTTGTATTCTAAGGATGCTTTAGGGCATGGTATTTATAATGATGTCCATGATATAGTTTACGTCAAAACAGATCGTTTTAATGCCGCAAATAACTCCAAAATAGTTGCTGAGATTGAAGAGCTGAATCGGGAATTTTTGAATAAAGATAAAAATTATGTATTAGTCGGACCCGGCAGATGGGGGAGTAGTGATTCTTGGTTAGGTATTCCGGTTAATTGGTCACAAATAAGCAATGCAAGAGTTTTAGTCGAGGTGGCTTTAGATAGTTATAGAATTGAACCAAGTCAGGGTACTCATTTCTTTCAGAATCTTACGTCTTTTGGAGTCGGATATTTTTATATCAACCCTTTTATCGAAGGTAATGGCTTTTTCAATGAAACTTATCTTAATAATCATGATGCTGTATGGGAATCTGAATATCTACGCCATATCAGGTTCGATAATCCGGCTGTGATTAAGATTAACGGTAGAAATAAAATCGGACTTGTCTTGAAACCTACTGACAAAATTTAATTTTAAAAGAAGCCTTTGTATTTCTTATCGAACTTTTTGTTCTGTAAAGAAATTATTATATCTTTGCATTCGCTAACCAAGCATGGTTCCTTGGCCGAGTGGTTAGGCAACGGTCTGCAAAACCGGTGACGGCGGTTCAAATCCGCCAGGAACCTCTAGGTATGTTGAAAGATTAGAAAGGTAATTTCTAATCTTTCTCTTTTTTAGAACCCCTTACTTCAATCCCACGAAAAAACTTCAGATTTCATCGAAAAATTTCACCCACATGAGATTGAATTAGGTAATCAAGAGTCTACCATAAACAAAAAACACGCAAATTTTAAATTTTTGATTGGTAAAGCCGTCCTCAATGAAAAGTTAGAACGGAATACTTGGAGCTTTTTACAATTAAAAAGAATACAAAGTACAAAATAACGATGTACTCACAGAGCAAGAGATTGAAAAACTATATAATGCTTACAAACAAAATCTTTATTCAGGCGGTATTGAGAATGTTTCTTTTTAGCTGCTCTACAAGTTTATGATTATTCTTCCCATTTTGTTTCTCGATAGCATTTTCCAATGGTTTTATAATTTTTTCTGATGCTATCGAAAATAGTTATCTCTGAAACGCCAAATTCTTAGAAACTCGATTTTTAAATTTGTTCTGACTCTGTTTTGAGTTTATTAATAGCAAAAAGCTATTGTGTATAAATTATCAATGTTATATATCCACTGATGAAAGAATGAAAAAAATATATAAAATTGAACTTCATTGAGTTATCATGGTATAGAATGCAAAGAGATTGCTTGATGCCAAGCAATCTCTTAATTCAGGATCTATAAAAATATTTATCTATTCTAAACCACCTCCTAATGATCGATAGAGTTTAACGCTGGCTTCCAATTGTTCAAGTTTATCACTAACTTGTCCAAGTCGAGCTTGTAAATATGATTGTTCTGCATTAATAACTTCAATGTATGAACTTACTTCACCAGCTATCAATAATACTTTTGTATCATCAACAACTTTGTTTAAAGATTCAACTTGTTTTGTACGAGTTGCGTTTTTACTCAAAGATGCTTTATAGGAATATAATACATCCGAAACTTCCTGACTTGCAGTAAGCACAGTTTGTTTGAATGTAAGCAATGCTTCTTCTTCTTTAGCTTTACGAACTTTTAATTGACCAATCAACTGCTTTTTAGCAAAGATTGGCTGACTGATACTTCCAATAATGCTCGCGAAAATATTTTCAGGTTGGAAGAATTTCGATAAAGAAGATGCTCCATATCCAATTATAGAACCTGTACCTAAAGTAATAGAAGGGTAGAAGCTTGCTTGAGCGGCATTTTTTAGTTCGAATGCGGAGCGGAATGAAAGTTCCGCCGATTTTACATCCGGACGTTTTGCAAGCATCTGAGCAGGTACACCATGATCAAACATTTCTGGAACTTTTTGCAAATCTATATTATTGCGGAATATTGGACCCGGTTTACGCCCTAACATGACACATATTGAATTCTCGGTCTGTCTGATACTACTTTCAAGAGATGGAATACTTATTTCTGTACTGTATAATGTAGCTTTCATTTGTTCAATGGCAGCACGATTGGTTTGTCCTGCTTTAAATAAAGCCTCCATGATCTGCACAGTTTCTTTCATCAAACCAATGGTCTCATTGGTAATCTTCAATTGTTCATCCAGTGATAAAAGTGTATAATATGATGTTGCGATGTTAGATATGAGAGAAGTTTGAATTAGATTCTTATATTCTTCGCTATTTTTGAAATCAGCTAAACTTGATCTTGCCTGTCTATTTAATTTTCCCCATATGTCAGCTTCCCATGAAGCGGAAATACCTAACGAATATTGTTCGCTGTGATAGCCAAGCACGTTTTTTTCTTTTGGCATACCGGTTAAAGCGTCTCTATTACTGTTACGGTTTTGAGTTACTCCTCCAACTAAAGCTACACTTGGAAAATAAGCAGCATTAGCTATGCTCAGGCTTGCTTCGGCTTGTTGTATTCGTGTATATGCTATTTGCAGGTCATAATTGTTGGCAAGACCTTCTTCAATCAGTCCTTGAAGAATAGGATCTTTATAATATTCCCGCCAAGGTATATTTGCAATGGTAGTCGTATCAACCGGGTTTTCTTCTCTGTAAAGCCCTTCGGTATCTACTTCCGGAGAATGATACTTATTTACAAATTGGCAGGACGTTAGTCCTATTGAGGTTATTAACCCCAACAGAACACTTCCTTTTAAGTATTTTAAATTCATATGACTTCTGATTTAATCTTATTTTTCGTTTGTCTGTTGAACATCCCCATTATGAGAATTGCTAAACTTTGAACCACTGATCTTCTCTTGAATATTCTGGAAGATGATATATAATGATGGTATCACTAAGATTCCGATCAATGTTCCCACAAGCATACCACCAACAGCGCTAATACCGATTGACTTATTACCTACTGCACCCGCACCTGACGCAAGAGCCAAAGGCAATAGTCCGAAGATGAATGCGAAAGATGTCATCAAGATAGGTCGTAAACGGGCTACGGCACCATTTACGGCAGCTTCAACAATACTCATACCCTGTTCACGTCTTTGGATTGCATATTCTACAATCAATATGGCATTCTTGGCGAGCAAACCGATCAACATAATCATAGATATCTGTACATATATATTACTTACTATACCTCTGCTTATACCGAATAATGCAATCGCAATATATACTCCGGCTAAACCGACTGGTAAAGAGAATAATACAGCTAATGGCAATATATAACTTTCATAAAGAGCTGAAAGTAACAAATAAACGAATATCAAACAGATGATAAAGATTATTGCAGTTTGGTTACCACTGTTTACCTCTTCACGTGTCATTCCCGAAAACTCATAACCATACCCCAAAGGCAATACATTCGGGTCATTAACCAATTCATTTATTACATTCAGTACGTCACCTGTACTTTTACCTGCAAAGAAGTTTGGAATGATCTGAACGTCCATAGAAGTAAACATGTTGAACCGGTTTAATGTTTGAGGACCGGTAACGTCACTGACAGAGATAAATTCGGTAATTGGAGCCATTTCTCCTGAACCTGTGCGTACGAAGATTCCGTTCAAATCGTCTTGTTTAGATCGATATTCAGCAGGTGATTGTACCATGATTCGGAATTGTTTACCGTAAAGGTTGAATGTTGAAACATAGTAACTACCTATATATATTTGTAAAGCACTCATGACATCAGACAAATTCATACCTGCTGCTTTGATCTTAGGAAGATCGGCTTCAATTACTTTTTGAGGGAAGTTCGGGTTGAAGTTTGTCATAGCTATCATAACTTCATTATGTTCCTGCAATTTCTTGATAAAGTTTGTTGTGATATCATAGAAATGATTAATATCACCACCTGTTTTATCTTGCAATTCCATGGTTACACCTGAACCGAATCCAAAACCTTGTAGGGTAGGGACGGCCATAAAAAAGAATGTTGCATCTTTAATATTTTTTGTTTGCTGTTGTAAAATAGCTGTAACTTGGTCGGCAGTATTTTTACGATCAGACCAAGTCTTCATTTTGATAAATAATGTACCATAAGAACTACCTACACCGGCAAGCAAGTTCACACCTGTCAGATTTACTATATGATCAACCCCTTCGATTTTAGAAGCCTCTTCAACAACCTTCATTGTCATTTCATTAGTTCTTTCAAGTGATGCACCCGGAGGCATTGTAACCATACCGATAACACTACCGCTGTCTTCGTTCGGAACAAATCCCGAAGGAATCATTTTCATTAATCCAAAGAGGATAACTGAGGCTAGGAGAATAATTACTACCGTTATCCAACGATGACCTCTTTTACCTAAGAAATGAAGTGTTGATTTATATTTTTGAGTTGCAGCATTGAACGCTATATTGAAAGAATAATAGAACCTATGCAGTAAATTTTTCTTTTTCTCCCCTTCATGTTCATTATGCGGTTTTAGGAATAAAGCACAAAGTGCAGGACTCAGTGTTAAAGCATTAACCGCTGAAATCAAGATTGAAATTGCCAGTGTTAGGCCAAACTGTTTAAAGAATATACCTGATGTACCTCCGATAAAGCTGACCGGGATAAACACTGCAGCCATTACAAGTGTAATTGAAACGATAGCCGGTGCTATTTCTTTCATCGCTGTAATAGTAGCAATTTTGGGATCTTTTTCTCCGGCATCCAATTGTGCATGCACTGCTTCAACAACCACAATGGCATCATCGACCACAATACCGATTGCAAGTACCAAAGCGAACAATGTCAATAAGTTTATCGAGAAACCTAATATTAATAAGAAAAAGAAGGTACCGATAATAGCCACAGGAACGGCGATAGCCGGAATAATGGTTGAACGAACGTCTTGCAAGAAGACGAATACCACCAAGAACACGAGGATAAATGCTTCAACCAATGTATGCAATACTTTACTGATAGACTCACTCAAGAACTCGTTAGCATCTTGAAAGTAAGTCACTTTCATACCTGGAGGAAATGTTTTGGAGGCATCTTGAATCGTAGATTTTACATTATCTATAACCTCCTGTGCATTGGATCCTGCTGTTTGAGCGATACTAACGAATACTGTTTCATATTTACCGTCCATTTTGGAATCAACGGTATAATATAGATTTCCGAGTTCAACTTTGGCTACATCTTTCATACGAAGGATTTCACCGTTCTTAGATCTGATAATGATATTTTCAAATTCTTTATCGGATTTGAGCTTACCTGTATATTTTAACGTATATTGGAAAGATTGGTCGCTATTCTGACCAAGCTCGCCGGGAGCAGCTTCAATATTCTGATCGGATAAAGCGGCTATAATTTCTGCCGGAGCTATTTTATAGGCTGCCATGACATCCGGTTTAAGCCAGATACGCATAGAATAATCTTTTGCTCCGTATACATTTGCATCACCAACGCCATATACACGTTTAATTTGCGGTAAGATGTTAATGTTGATGTAATTCTGTATAAATTGACCGTCGTAATCGGGATTATCGGTTGTGAAAGATATCGATAAAATCGTACTATTTTGTTGTTTACGAACGATAACACCGTTTTGTACTACTTCGGATGGTAATAGAGGATTTGCTCTTGCAGCCAAATTCTGTACGTTTACGGCTGCAATATTAGGGTCCATGTCTTGCTTAAAATATATTTTGATAGTTGCACTACCACTATTTAGAGCCTGAGATTCCATGTAAGTCATACCTTCAACACCATTAATCTGCTCTTCTAAAGGTATGATGACACTGTTCATAACAACCTCGGCACTGGCTCCCGGATAGGTTGCAGTAACGCTAACCGTAGGAGGCGCAATGTTAGGATACTGCTCAACAGGCAGCTGGGTTATACCTATAATACCTAATACCACAAAAATGATGGATATTACAGTAGATAATACAGGTCTTTCTATAAATGTTTTTAGCATTGTTTGTTATTTTTAAACCTTTTAAAATTATTTATCGTCCACAGCTTTAACTTTTTGTTTGTTTTTCAGCGATGTTAGACCTTTAGTTACTATTTTATCACCCGCGTGCAATCCTTCGGTCACGACAAAACTTTTACCATCGGGTGTTGATAGTACCTCGATGTGAGTTTGTATCAAAGAGTCACCTTGAACTTTAAATGTCAAAACCTTATCTTGCTGTTGGAAAGTTGCTTGTTGTGGAATAACCAAAACACTATCCATTTTGCGAGGGATTGATATACGTCCACTTGTACCGCTTCTTAATTTTCCTGCCGGATTAGGAAAGGTTGCTCGGAACTGCGCTGAACCGGTTGAAATATTCATTTGACCGGTAAGTGATTCAATACGTCCTTTTTCTTCATAAGTTGAACCGTCTTTCAATTTTAATGTTACGTCAGGAGTATTTTTCAATTTTTCTGCTTGATTTTTTCCCGGTAACATGTTTAAAAAGTTTAACGATTCTGTTTCGTTCATTGAGAAATATACGTAAACTTTACCTGTGTTTGAAACGGTAGTCAAGATATTGGAGCTACTTACCAAACTTCCTAAACGGTAGGGTATGCTACCAACTACACCATCAACAGGGCTTTGAACATAAGTCCAGCTCATTGTTGCTTTTGCATTTTCACGTTGAGCTTTAGCTTGATTAAGTGAAGCTAATGCTGATTCGTAAGTGTTTTTATAAGTGTCATATTGCACTTTACTTACAATTCCTTGATCTGCTAAAGGCTGTATTCTGTCTACATTCAATTTAGCTGTTGCACAATTGGCTTCAGCACTTGCTACAGCGGCTTCAGCTGTTCTTAAAGACTGATCTGCTTGAGGTGAGTCGATACGGAATAATGACTGTCCTTTTCTTACAACTGAACCTTCAGTTACATTAATTTCTTTGATAAAACCATCGATACGAGGTCTGATCTCAATATCTTCCTGTCCGTAGATTTCAACAGGAAATACTGATTCAAGTTCTGCATTTTGTGTTTTAACTGTCATCGTGCTAACTTCTGGTAGCTGAACAACTTGTTCTTGCTTATTGCCACATGATATCAGTAACAACGTGGGTAAAATTGTACCCAAACTTAACCTTTTAAACTTCATACTTTTTCGATTATTATAAATGATTATATATTTCGTTAAGATTTTCATAAATTGTTTGAAATCTTTTTCTTAGTCTTTCTCTATCAAAATCTTCATTTGTCATTTGGTCATAAAGTTTTTTTACTTTTTTGACAGCATGTGTAAAGATTATCTCTCCTTCTTCAGTCAGTTCTACAATTCGTGCTCTGGTATCGTTTTTGCTTTCTTTACGCGTTATCAGTCCTTTTTTTTGTAGATTACGTAAAATAGTTGAAGTAGTCATCGGATCTATGTTCGTTTCCAATGATAAAGCAATCTGGGTAGGTTCTACCTTGTGAATGGTTAAGTGGATAATTGCAGCCATCAGTTCCATCTGTGAAGGTGTTAAATTGAACTCGTCCAAACATTTTTGTGCTGTACGTTGCCAAAGCTTAATAACTTTTCTGACCAATGATCCAAAATCGTCTCCAAACGGATCTTCTATTTTAGTATAGTCTAACATTTATCATATTTTATAAATTAACTACAAATATAGTAAGTGTACTTATAATAAGTGTTACTTTTATGTTGAAAAACATAAAAGTTAACAATTTTTTCACATATTCAATTAATAAATATGAATAAAAATATAATTGAAAAAACAATAATCTAAAGTATGTTTTCTTATTTACTAAAAGCCAGACATGATGCTATGTCCGGCTTTTAATCATATTATATCGAATATATTTCAGATACCTAAGTTTTTACAGATCAATTCTATTTTTTTATCTGCAACCTCATTAACTTTTTCAAAATCTGACCTTGAATTTAACTTATCGTTTACTTCGATATAAAATTTAATCTTTGGTTCAGTGCCTGAAGGACGTATGGATATTTTAGTTTTATCTGCTGTGTAATATTGCAACACGTTGGATGTTGTAGGCATTTCAAGCGTATATATTTCTCCTAAATTTATATCATGCGCTTTGAGAGTGGCATAATCTTTTATCAAAACAACTTTTGAACCGGCTATATTTTCAAGAGGTTTTTCTCTGAAATTTTTCATCATAGCTTCGATTTCCTGAGCTCCTGTTAATCCTTCTTTTGTGATTGAAACTCCTTTTTCTTTTGAAAAACCGTATTCTATATAGATATCAAGCAACAGTTCATAAAGTGTTTTACCGTTATCTCTAACCCATGCCGCAATCTCGCCAAATAATATGGCTGCTGATATTGAATCTTTGTCTCTGACAAAGTCTTCTGCCAAAAAGCCATAACTTTCTTCTCCTCCGCCTATGTATTTACGTTTGCCTTCTAAATCGCGCATAATGGCAGCTATCCATTTGAAGCCGGTATAACATTCAAACATTTCCACACCATTTTTTTCTGAAACTACCTGAGTCAGCATACTTGTAACTATGGTGCGTACGGTGTATTCTTTTCCGGTAAGTTGACCTAATTCTTTTTTACGTGTTATGATGTAATAGATAAGAATCAGCATTGTCTGATTACCATTAAGCAAAATAAATTCGCCTTTATCATTTCGTATTCCCGCACCGAAACGATCGGCATCCGGATCGGTGGCAAATACTAAATCTGCATTGGTTTCAATAGCTTTTTGCACGGCCATTGCCATTGCCGCAGGATCTTCGGGATTAGGAGATTTAACAGTTGGAAAATCACCACTGATCACGTCCTGTTCAGGTACGTTTATAATATTTGTGAAACCACATGCTTTTAAGGCTTTGGGAACAACAGTAAATCCTGTTCCGTGTATAGGAGTATATACTATTCCAATATCACTGTGGCGTTTGATGGAGTCAGGAGATAACATTATTGTTTTCAAGTCGTTGATGAACATATCATCTATGCTTTCATCTAATGTCTCGATTAAATTTTTATTTGCATTGAAATTGATTTTATCTACTGATACTCGATTTACTTCTGCAATGATATTTTTATCGTGTGGCGGAACAACTTGCGCTCCATCATTCCAATAGACTTTATATCCGTTATATTGTTTTGGATTATGTGATGCGGTAATCATTATACCGCTCTGACATCCAAGTTTACGTACTGAATATGATACTTCGGGTACGGGTCTTAAATCTTTGAATAAGATAGCTTTTATTCCGTTTGCTGAAAGAATATCGGCTACTATTTGTGAAAACTCTTTACTGTTGTGACGGCAATCATGACCGATCACGACTTTTATCTCTTTGAGAGTTGAAAATTCTTTGAGTAGATAGTTGGCTAAACCTTGGGTTGCTGCTCCTACTGTATATTTATTCATTCGGTTAGACCCTGTTCCCATTATGCCTCTGAGACCTCCGGTTCCAAATTCTAAGTCTTTATAAAATGCGTCAATAAGAGGGACAGTGTCACTACTGTCAAGCATAGCCTGTACTTCTTTTTGAGTTTGGGCATCATAATAATCTGTCAGCCAAGTCTTAGCTTTTGATGTCACCTGCTTTAATAACTCATTGTTTTCCATAATTTCTCTATTTAGTTTTCCGTATTGAAAGCAAATATACTAAACTATCCATTCTGTTAAGGTTGAATTAAGCCGAAAGTTATTGTATAAGTTTATCAAATCAGGATATATTTTTTAATTATTATAGGGATTTTGTATGAACTTGAATTGAATTATTTTAATGCGTATTGAACTGCATCCAATAAAAACGGAAATAATTGTTTGTCTACTCCTGCATTAATCAATATCTCTTTATCTGCATTGAAAAGGTTTACGAATTGCTCGAAGTCTGTCTCATTTTCAGCTGCTTTTTTATATAATTGGATAGCATTCGGCAGATTTTTCATGCAAAATTCGACATGTGCTGCATTGAGATAATCATGTACTGTTGTTTTTCCATTGAGGATTGTCGTATAATATTTTTTAGACAAATCGAATTTATTGAGCAGAAAAGCAGTCCATGCTATGGGACGTAATGCCTTATTACTTTTATCGTCAAGAAGTTCAACCTTGAAATAATAATTCAGGGCTTTTTCATACTCTTTCAGTTCAAGATAGCAATGACCGATATTTAACTCAAGATTCATGTTATCGGGAGTTAATTTAGCTGCCTTTTGATAAAATTCGAGGGATTTCTCTGGTTTTTTGAGGCTTCTGTATATTTGTGCTATCCGCTTCAAAATCCAAGAATTATCGGGTGTAAATAGGTCTGCTTGCAAATAAGCCTCCAATGCTCCTTGCAAATCGTCAAGCATCTGCCTGCAATATCCTATTTTTTGCCATAAGTCTTCATTTTCGTCAAGTAGTACCAATCTGTTAAAGATGTCGAGTGCTTCACGGAAATGGTTCTTATTAAAGCAAAAAGTAGCAATTTTTTTCATGCTGACTGCATCAGAAATTAGGGGCGCAATTGATTTTTTGTCATAAAAATTGAGGCGTAACTTGAAGATGTCGAAAAAGCTGTTTTTATCGGGATATAGTTTGAAAAAACGATACAAGTTCTGAATGTATTGATTGGATGCAATTGTTTCGCCAACTGACTTATTCATCGCTTTAGCATCTTTATTTAGTTCTTTCAGTTGTTCGGATTCAGCCCCTAATTGATCCATCATCTGATTGCGATGTGCTGTTGAAATCTGCAAAAGACTAAGACAAAATGAGTATTTGTCCGAATCGCACATGTGAGTTGATTCTACTATCGCTGATTTGAGCAAATTATCTTTCGGCAAATCGGCAAAAAGAGGACTGAACTCGGAATATGACGTATCGAATGGCATAAACCAATTACTTAAATCCCGAAAGAAAGGGTAGTTTTTCAAGCTTGCGAATGTTGAATGGAATACATCGGCACCTTCGAGCTGAAGATTAGAATATTCTTGAAGTTTGTTTACAAGACCTGATTCTTCAAGTTCTTTTTGCCATTCAGGGTTTTTATCCGAAAAGTCAGTATCAGTCATCAAATCTTCAATATTCAGTTTTTTACCAGCCAATGTGTTAAAACGCATCATTTCAGGTATGATCTCTTCTGTTATTTTCTTACTGATCTGTTCGGTTTCACGAGCTCTTATCAGTTGTATTATGATTTCTTGAACAGCTTTCTTAAAATCTTCATTTTCTGATAAAATATCAAGTCTGCTTTGTAATTCAGGGTAGACGCTCCATCTTACATCGTACATCTGTAATATCACGATCA
>CALYPL010000003.1 GCA_945273835.1 uncultured Dysgonomonas sp.
CTCGGACGAGTGCTTGGGCGCGATGAACTGCTTTCGTAGCTCGGACGAGTGCTTGGGCGCGATGAACTGCTTTCGTAGCTCGGACGAGAATAATCGCCATATCTTCCTGAGTTGTATGATGAGCGACCTGCTCGTGATGGATAGTATTCGCTACGACCATAATATCCGCTACTCCAACGACCTGCGCGGCTATAATAAGGACGTGAATAATAATCGTAATAATGATGTCTATGATAACCCCATGGGTCATAATACCAAGGGTCGTAACGCCAAGAATTTACCCATCCCCAACTTGAATAATACCATGGTCTGTACCAATATGAGTATGAAGGATAATACCATGGGTCATACCAGGGAGTGTATGAACTCCATCCATATCCTGACCATCCCCAACCTAAATTGACGTTGAAATTCCAATTACGCGACGCATAATAATCGTTATATTTGTCATTCAACACATATACATTAATATCGTTGTCTGATGTTATTTTGACACTATTCTGCGGATTATGATATTTTACGATACGGTCAGTATATTCATAATCGTCATCGTATGTACCTGCTGTATTATCTGTTGACTTGTTGTTGTAAACTTGCACACTGCTCCCTCTACGGTTATAGGTGTCAACATCCATGTTTACATTGCCGGTTGTCTCAAGCGTAACATCACCATTGTTATGTACTACCAATACTTGCTGGGCATTATTGGATTGTGTTGTGTTCTGATAAACAGGATTGGCCTTTTGACTGTTTCTAACCTTTTTCGGTGAGGAATCAGGATAGATATCATCCCATTTATCCTGAGCATAGCCCATTAAGGGCATAAATGCGACCAGAATTAAGGATGTGATTTTTCTTGCTTTCATGATTTGGTCTCCTTTGTTTATTATGTTACAAATAAAATTTAATTATTTGACTAAATGAATTTGTAAAGGTTTAAAAGTTAGAATTAAAAATTATTTGGCATTAACAAATATACTATTTTTATAGTAATAACATCATTTTTTTAGTAAAAAGACAACATCAAAGACAGTTTGTTAATTATAATCAACTGAATAAAACAGTGTGATACAATACACCTTATCGTATAATCTCGAAACGTGCAAATTTGAGGAGAAGTTGTTTAGTACCGGAGTTTTCAAACTCAACAGTCGCTTTACGGTTTTCGGCATTGCCCTCAACAGCAATGACTTTACCAACTCCAAAACGCTCATGTTTAATTAAATTGCCAGCCGCCAAATCCGCTGATCCTCCATTAGCTGTAGCCTTGGGTGTAGCTCTGTCGGCGCTTACAAAGTTTCTTCTATTTTGCAATGACGTGGAGGAACGCTGAACTAAAGTCGATCTGTCAGACTTATAATTAGGTTCTTCTTGAGATCTCGCTTTGAAAGTCCTGTCACGATCCTTATCCCAATTGTCGAGATACGTATTTTGTGAAGCCCCACCCGAATAACTGAATGCACTGTCCAGCACACCTTTATTAACATTGAGGTATTGCGAATCAATATCTTTCAGAAAACGGCTCGGATTGCATGGGTTGACTGTCCCGTTTTTAAATCGGCTGCGTGCATAAGTAACCATACAAAATTCTTCGGCACGTGTCAGAGCTACATAAAACAGACGTCTTTCTTCTTCAAGACCTTTGAACTCGTTCTTTGCCATAGACGATGGAAACAAGTCTTCTTCGAGCCCGACGATAAACACATTCTTAAATTCGAGTCCTTTTGCTGCATGCACCGTCATCATGGTAACTTTTTCCTGTTCAGCTTCTTTATCCGTATCCTGATCAGTCAGTAACGATACTTCAGCCAAAAAGTCCATAAGGCTTATATTTTCATTACCTTCTTCTTGACGGGTTTCGCAAAACTCATGTATACCACCTAACAACTCTTGTAAATTCTGCTGTCGGCTCATACCTTCAGGTGTATTATCCTGATATGCGTCATTGGCTATACCGCTTTTTTTGACCACAAGATTTGCTAATTCATATGCGGATAATTCATGCAGTTGAGACATAAATTCTTCTATCATCGCCCTGAATTCGGCTACCTTCTTGGCTGGAGAGGGTTTAATATCTAATCCATATGAAAGCGGGTCGTTTATAACTTGCCAAAGGCTTACATTCATATGATGAGCTGCATCAGCAATTTTGCCCACAGTGGTTGCGCCGATGCCACGGGCAGGAAAATTTATAATTCGCTTGAAGGCTTCCTCATCCGACGGGTTGATTATCAACCGTAAATAAGCTATAACATCTTTGATCTCCTTGCGCTGATAGAATGACAATCCGCCATAGATACGGTAAGGAATATTAACTTTACGCAAAGCCTCTTCAAAGATACGTGACTGAGCGTTAGTCCGATATAGAATTACAAAATCGCCGTACGACTTGTTAGATCGGCGAAGATCCTGAATTTTGTTGGCTACAATTACGCCTTCTTCAAAATCTGAGTATGCGCTGACAACCTCAATGCGTTCGCCTTTATCGTTTTCTGAAAAAACGTTTTTCTTTATTTGTTCATGGTTATGACCGATAAGGCTGTTAGCCGCATCAACAATATTCTGGGTTGAACGATAATTCTGCTCTAACTTAAATAATTTGGATTCGGGATATACTTCCTTGAATTTGAGTATATTCTCAATATTTGCTCCACGGAACGAGTATATGCTCTGAGCGTCGTCTCCTACCACACATATACGATGATGAGCATCGGCAAGCTGCTTAACAACAAGATATTGCGAAAAGTTTGTATCCTGATACTCATCTACCAATATGAATTGAAAACGATTCTGATAGCTGGCCAGTACATCGGGATGATCTCTGAACAAACAGTTGGTATTGAATAATAAATCGTCAAAATCCATCGTGTTCGATGCTTTAAGACGGCGATTATATTCAATATATATATCTTTGATCATAGGTACTTTAGAACGTGTGTCATACTCAACCATTTGCTTATCGTTCATATAGGCGACAGGCGATATAAGCGCGTTTTTTGCAGCCGAAATTGTGTTCTGAACTTTTGACGGCTTATAGATTTTATCATCGAGCAGAAATTGCTTTATGATGGTCTTGATCAGATTACGTGAATCGGCGGAATCGGCAATGGTAAAATTTGAATTATAACCTATTTTTTCGGCTTCGGCACGCAATATCCGTGAAAAAATGGAATGAAATGTTCCCATCCACAGATAACGAGCTTTCTGTGCGCCGACAAGCTGAGCGATACGCTCTTTCATCTCACGTGCCGCTTTATTGGTAAACGTAAGGGCAAGGATGCTTTGAGGGTGCATACCCTGTTCAAGCAGATAGGCTATCTTATAGGTAAGCACACGTGTCTTACCTGAACCTGCGCCGGCAATTATCAGCGAAGGACCTGAATTATATTCAACAGCTCCTTGTTGCTGTTGGTTGAGATGTTTTAATAATTCGCTCATAATAGGGTGCAAATATATTAATAATAACACATTTTCAGTGAGAAAATCTCTTCAACTTATCATAAAAACCGATACCTTTATGCAACGTAACATCTTATTTAGTGATAAGATAATGTTCCGATTTGTTCAACAATATATGTGTATAGCTATCATACATCGACGTATAGATTGTATTAAAACAGAAAATAAGTGATCCATTTTTTCAATCCCGGACACGAAACGGCGGTTCAAAACGCTTCGCCTTATTATATGGCTCCCGCCAATGTGGCGACATTGCAACACGAACTGGCTTTTCTGCCCGCTTGGTATGCAAGCAAAAATGATGCCGTACTGATTTACAGTAGGTACGACAAAGATTTCTTCTATTACCTATCCGATTTCTTCCCATCGCTTCCTGAAGCAATAGTAGAGGACGAATTGCCCGATTTTGATTTATCGGATGTATGTTTATGGGGAATTTCGCCGCAAGCTATACATTTTTTTGAGACACTCAATAAAAAGTACGGTTTAAATCTGCGTCTACCCGACTGGCAAGACGCATATACGTACCTAAACAGCCGCCAGGCAGCGAAAGATTGCCTGTCAGAATTACAACGCCTGCTCCCGGAGATTGACGACACAATCATACCCCGATTTTGTAATGATCTTGACGAAATAGAAAATTTACTTGCGGTGTCGCCCTACCGATTGTTGGCAAAAGCCCCCTACTCTTCTTCGGGAAGAGGTTTATTGTGGCTGCCTACTGATATTTTACCTCGAAGCGAACGGCAGATTCTGCACGGAATTTTGAAAAGACAAGGAGCTGTTTCTATCGAGAGGGTACTGAATAAACAATTGGATTTTGCTATGGAATTTATGTGCGATGGCAAAGGCGGAATTGCATTTGAAGGTTATTCTTTATTTTCGACTAACGAAAAAGGGGCTTACATGGGGAATTTTCTTTCGAGCCAGCAAACAATCGAAGGGATACTGACATCCAAAATAGATTTGTCAGTTTTGGAGAGCGTAAAAAACTGTTTACTAAAAATTCTATCCACACGATATGCCTGCAATTATAAAGGTTGTATCGGGGTGGATATGATGATTTATGAGGATAATGATAAGTATTGCATACATCCTTGCTTAGAAATAAATATGCGCTACAACATGGGCTATTTGTCGTTATGCTTCGCAAAAAGATTTATGAATGAGGGTTCGAGCGGATATTATCAAACAGATTTCAGTCCTACTGATGGTATGGCTTACAGCATTCATCGGCAAATGCTTGAAAAGCATCCCGCCCGTTTCCGTGACGGGAAAATCGTTTCGGGTTACTTACCGCTTTGTCCTGTAACAGAAAACAGTCATTACAGAGCATATGTATTAATAGACGAAGGTTCAGAATGAGCGTCTACGAAATTCGGCGCAAACTATTGCTGTGGCAATGGCTACGTTAAGTGATTCGGACGAATGCTGACCCATCGGATAAGTGGGAATAAACAAACGTTTGGTTATTCGTTTTTCAGTTTCGGGGCGTATGCCGTTTCCCTCATTTCCCATAATCAGAATACCGTTTTGGGTCAGTTCTTGCTGATACATGTTTTCTCCGTTAAGGAGAGTTCCGTATATGGGCAGGTCTGAATGCTTATCCAAAAAAGCAAGTAAGTCTACGTAATGGACATCAACACGGGCAATAGCTCCCATAGTTGCCTGCACTACTTTCGGATTATAAATATCTGCCGTGTCGGACGAACAGAATATATGACGTATGCCGTACCAATCTGCCAAGCGTACGATTGTCCCCATATTACCCGGATCCTGAATACCATCAAGGGCAAGTACAAGTTGCGAAGTAATATTTACATTTTCATCAATTGTCTTTTTATAGAACACACCAAGAGCCTGTTGCGGATTCTTGACGAAGCTGATCTGCGATAATTCGCCCTCGTTTACTTCTAATGCTTCTTCAGCATGACTGAGATTGACCGACTCCAAAAATGACTTTTCTGCGACAAGCAATTTACATTTGCTGTTTGTCAGTAATTCGGCGACCAATTTATTACCCTCGGCTACAAAAACATCATATTCGTCACGATATTTTTTTTCTTTCAGAGAACGGATAAATTTCAGTTTATTTTTGCTCAGCATTTTCAATCGTTTCAGCCATCAAGTTAATTATACATCATTTTATCCGATAGCGGTTAGCAATCGGGCTTTTGAATTGAA
Organism: uncultured Dysgonomonas sp.; assembly: GCA_945273835.1. Lineage (GTDB taxonomy): Bacteria > Bacteroidota > Bacteroidia > Bacteroidales > Dysgonomonadaceae > Dysgonomonas. The sequence goes on from CALYPL010000003.1 coordinate 5,644, forward strand.
AGAAAAACTTTCAATTTCGTCGGCAATTGCAATTCTCTCGTTCAGATGGCTATATTTTAAATATTCAAGACTTATATATTTTATACAAAAATACGAAAAGAAACAATTAAAAATCATAAATTTGCGAATCGTTTCAGAACTAATCCCGTCCGAGCGTAGAATGTAATGAATTTGAGAAACTTATTGTACACATCCGCACTATGCGCTATTCTTCTGCTTATTTGGTCGTGCCGATCAACCAAATTTGTTCCTGAAGGAAAATATTTATTATCAAGCGCAGAAGTCAAATCCGACACCAAGGGTTTCTCAGGCTATAAGATGGAGCCATACATCAAACAAAAGCCGAACTACAAAACATTCAGTCTTGTAAAAATACCGCTTACCATCTACAATTTAGCGGGTAAGGACACTACAAAATGGATCAACCGCACATTACAGCATGGAGGTGAACCGCCTGTCATCTTCGATAGTACGATGGTAGACAACACTGCCGATAATCTGCAAAGGGTGATGACGAATAAAGGCTATCTTGATGCAGATGTTCAGCCTAAGGTTAAATTTGACGACAAGCGAGCCAAAGTTGAGTATTTTATACATGCGGGACAGCCTTATCGGATAAACGATTACTCGATTCACGTACCCGATTCGTCGATGAGCAGGTTTCTTGTCGTACCCGACTATATAAAGCGTTTCAGACACAGCCCTAAACAAAATTTGCTGAGTGTTGACAGTATATTAGGAGCAAATTCACTTATCAAGAAGAAAGAACTTTTTGATTTGGATATGCTCGACGCCGAACGTGAACGAATTTCGTCGATATTCCGCCGATTAGGATACTACGATTTTTCTAAAGAATATGTTGGTTTTGTGGCTGATACTACGGTTGGCAACAAACAGGTTGATTTGGAACTATCACTCTATCCTTTCTCACGGCGTGACACGGACGGTTCGACTGAAGAAACGCCTCATCAGCAATACATGGTTAAGGAAGTATTTCTTTACGTTGATTACAACCCGATTGTGGATGGCGATATAAGCGGTTATCAAACTTCGGAGACTTATGAAAGGGACGGATTTAAAATTTTTTACGGACCAAGAGGCAGGTATATAAAGCCGCACATCATCATCAACAGTTGTTTCATACGTCCCAGACAACTCTACAATGAAAGGGCTACTACGATGACATACAGCTCGTTGTCGCAGCTGCATATCCTCAAAAACGTAAATATACAATATATGCGTATCGACAGCGATTCGTTACCCCAGTTACGATGTATCATTACGTGTGTTCCTGACAAAAAGCAAGGTATTTCGGCGGAGATCGAAGGTACTAACTCAGGCGGTTCGTTCGGGTTGGAGGCAGGGTTAGGTTATTTACATCGCAATGCATTCAGAGGGTCTGAATTGTTTAATATAAAACTTAAAGGCGCATACGAGGCGGTTTCTCCTTCATTCAGCAATTTCAGGGATAATTACTTTGAAATAGGCGGCGAAACTTCGCTGACCTTCCCTCGTTTCATGCTTCCATTTCTCAACAAGGATTTCAGACGAAGCATACACGCTTCGACCCAATTCAACGCCAATTATACTTTTCAACGTCGACCCGATTATTTTACACGTACGGTGCTTTCGGGAGGTGTGAAATATATCTGGCAGGAAAGGCAGTCAAACTCTACCCGCCATGTGGTTGATTTGATTGACATCAGTTACGTTCACATTCCGACGCTCGAACCCCGATTGGATACAACGTTATCAGTCAATGCAAAAAAGTATAGTTTTACTGACCAGTTTATTTTCAGCTCGGGTTATACTTTTACGAAAAGCAATGCCAATCCCAACGAATACAATCGCAGTAACAATCCTTTATACTCGATCAGAGCATCGGTTGAGACGGCAGGTAACCTCTTGTCGCTGATTGCCAAAGTAACCGACAGACCTAAAGATCAAAATGGCTCACGCAAGATATTCGGCACTCAATTCGCACAGTATGTACGTGGTAATTTCGATTACAGCCAGACGTTGCGATTTGACGACCGAAATTCTGTGGCGTGGCGTTTAGGGGGTGGTATTGCTTATCCTTACGGTAACTTCAAACAAATACCTATTCAGAAAAGGTTCTTTTCGGGTGGTGCCAACAGTGTGCGTGGATGGAGCGTGAGAGAGTTAGGACCGGGTTCGTTTCACCCTCGGAAAGAAAACGATAACTTCTTCTATCATTCGGGCGATATTCGTTTGGATGCGAACATAGAATACCGCAGTAAATTGTTTTGGGTGCTTGAATTGGGTGCTTTCCTCGATGCGGGAAACATCTGGACGATAAAGAAATACGAGGATCAGGACAGGGGTAATTTTCAGCTTGACAGATTCTACAAAGAAATTGCCATGGCATGGGGGCTTGGCTTGCGTTTCGATTTTGATTTTGTGTTGATCCGCCTTGATATGGGATGGAAAGTTTACAATCCTGAGAAGGATTCAAATATCCGCCGGTGGCCTGTTACCCGGCCTTTCGACATCGGGCATAACACGGCTTTTCATATAGCGGTGGGTTATCCTTTTTGATTTTTTATTATCATTATCATAAAAAAATAACCTTGTGGCTTTTAATACCACAAGGTCATGTAATATGGGACTATATCAGATTATTTGGTTATTCGTTCCAACCATTTAACCATACTCATCATTATAATCATCGAGAACAAACATGCTCCGACAAAGACTGCCCAAGTTGCCCAGATGGATATTTTTTCGTACATGAATGTTCCAATCCATAAAAATAAATTGGCGACAGCGGTGGTACCCAACCAACAGCCCTGCATGATACCCTGATATTGCGGCGGTGCTACTTTTGAAACAAACGATATGCCTAAAGGACTGATAAACAATTCTGCTACGGTCAGTATCAGATAAATGCCGACCATGAACAGGGGACTTAAACGTTCGGCATCAGCCAGTCCGCCCATATCTTTTATTTCTATAAACGATGGTAAATTGAATGATCCGATCATCATTATAAGGTATGCCAAAGCTGCTATTCCCATGCCTATACCGATTTTTTTAGGTGTTGATGGTTCTTTGCCTTTGGCACGTAACCAACCGAATACTGCCATCAGCAATGGGGTAAGTATTACCACGAAAAACGGATTGATGGACTGAAACAGTTCCGCTCCTTGTATCGACACGAAACCGAGATTGATATTTATGCTGCTCAGATCAATATAGTCGCGGGCGAAAAATGTTAGTGACGCTCCATTTTGATGGAAAGACAGCCAGAAGAATATGACTACCGAAAACACAGCGAAAAGGGCATACATGCGTTGTTTTATTTCGGTTGCGGTCATACTTGCTTCTTGAGCCGCTTTATTTTTTTCTTCATCAGTTTGAAGGGCTTTCTTGGCTGCCGGATCGGGAAAGTATTTTTTATTCAATCCGTAAATAATCAATGAAATTGTCATAGCGACTATTGCGAATCCGAATGCGTAATGGAATCCTGTGGTAAATACGTTTAGATAGTCATTCGCAAATGTTGCCATATCGGCTGGCACGCCGTTCATACTTACTTCTGAGGCAAGTGTTGTGAATCGTTGTGATGCTTGTTCGGTAAGATTGTTATCAATATAACCATGGCAAAGTTCGGGTAAATCGCCGTTATAGAGGAATCCATGTGCTTTTAGCCACCAGTTTCTGATCATTACGGCTATGAACGGGGCAAATACTGCCCCTACGTTGATGAACATATAAAATAATGAGAATCCTGAATCGCGCATCTTAGAATACTCTTCGTTGTCGTACATTTGTCCGACCAAAGCCTGAAGGTTTCCTTTAAATAATCCATTGCCTAAAGCGATTACGAAAAGTCCAAGACAAGTGAGCCCAAGTGTCAGAACCTTATTTTTGACGGGTGTTGGCGAGGGTATTGCGATCAGCAGATAACCGACTGCCATAAGTATGATACCGACAAATATCGTGCTTTTATATTTTCTGGATTTATCGGCTATCAGTCCGCCCACGAGTGCTAACGCATAGATAGAGAAATAAAACACGGAATAGATGACGCTGGAGGTTGTACCGCTGAATCCGAACTTAGCGCTCAGGAAAAGGGTCAGTATCGCCATCATAACATAGAAGCCGAATCGTTCGCCCATATTGGACAACGATGCTGCTAATAAGCCTTTGGGATGCTTTTTAAACATAAGGATAGATTTTAGATTTATAATAATTGATTTTAATTTTTATGGTTGGTAACGATTGGTTATCAAATATAATGAAATATATTTTGCTTTTATGCTTAAAGGATTTAAAAGAATTATTTTCTGTTATATGTATTCGATTTTATCTATAACATACAGCATCTTATATAATCGTTCTTATATTTTTTGTTACTTTGCTTATCAGATATCTGTTTGTGTAAGATTCTACATATACCACAAATATGCTCAAATATATATATATCACTTTAGGGATGATAACTCTCGGTCTTGGTTTGCTTGGAATCGTTACTCCCGGACTGCCTACTACTCCCTTGATTATGCTAACAGCTTTTCTTTTTGCCAAAAGCTCTCCTAAACTGCATCAGCGATTGCTTGAACACCGGATTACGGGACGTTATCTTAAACGCATCAACAATGGTCTCAGTTTGCGGGCACGCATCATATCTATATCTATTATGTGGGTTATGGTTTGTTTTTCAGCTTTTGTTATTTTCCATGGGGTTATGCGCTGGGTAATGATCGGATTAGGGATTATAGGTACTATTGCGCAATTAATCGTATTGCGTAAAAGGAAACCGAAGAATAATGAGGGGGTGACAAACGAAACTGATCATAATTCTGTGGATTTTTCTGAAAATATTGAATCTGAAGGTTCTCAATCTGCTTCGTAATTATTCTTTTAATGAAAGAGCCGTTCATTTTTTTTATTGTTGAACAGCTCTTATCTTAGTTTTATCGTTTTTACGGTGTTATCTTTTTAATGCTGAAATTTTTTACGCATGACAATGTAATCATAATCATCGCGCGAAAAAGTTTCATTTGTTTCTTCGTACCCGAATTTTTTATAAAACCCGATCACATCTTTTCTTGCATTACACCACACACTATTAAGTTTAACGTCTTTCGCATAATCGTCGAGCCATTTCATAAATTCTGTTGCATAGCCTTTGCCTTGCACCTCTACACGGGTAGCCAACTTGCGAAACTGCAGGTTACGTTCTTTATCCAGAAAAATTGAAGCTACGGTCATCAAATGTCCGTCATCAAAAACGCCCAGATGTATTCCCATATCATCATTGTCTATTTTCACACCGTCAATACTTTTATCAGGGTACATTACCTGCTGACGTATTTTAAGGACCTCGTTATAGTCGGCTTCACTAACAGTAATCATCAATTTCAAAATTTATATGTTAACATCAATCTGCCTTCGGCAGTAAAAGAATATATATCATCATAATACTTATAATTAGTATCACGACTGTACGTATATACAATCAGCGACAGGTAATATCTGTCTTTCAGCTTCGTGTCGAGCCGGTTGGATATGGCATGCAACATCGCCTGCGAGTGGTCGCCCTGATAATTACCAGTCTGACGGTCAATGTCTTCCACATTTTCGGATGGTGGATATCCTTTCCATGTAAACATTTTATAGGCTTCATAGTTTGAAGAGAAACTTATTTTGTCTCTATATGCCACGTTTACTCCGACTTTGTAGCTGAAACCGCTTGCAAGATTATAATTTCGGTTATACACCCTGTAATAATCGCTCAGAGCTCCGCCCAGAATTATACCATTGAAGTGCGCATATCCATCGACAGACCAATTATTCCACCGCTTACATTTATACATTATACCTGTTCCGAATGAAGCAGGTGTACAGAACTTATACGGAATTTTTTTAGAAACACTCGATATAGTATCTGAGTCGTAATAATCGTAATGTTGATAGAAACCGAAATTCAGAAAATCTTTCCTTGTGTTAATCACATCGGTCACCCATAACCGGCCGACAACGTTTAACTGGCTCAAAAGGGGTTGGGATGCCTGAATGCTTAAATTTGTTTTTAGCGTGAAATAATCATATGGCTTTTCGCCACCATCATTGAAGCGGTCTCCATAATCAAGATTGATGTCAATAGCTCCGCCGATACCTTTGTCTATTACAGGGTTACGAAATTCAAGTACTCTTGCTCCGGCTGATATTTCGAGGCTTAAATCGGGTATACCGAACTGTCGCCCTGATGTAGGTCGCTTACGATAGGCGTCGCCGTTGATCAGCCGGACGATAGCTTGTCCGGGATTGACCACTCCGGCAGCAATTTCACGCCATACTCTGTTTCTCCCGGTTTTACGATCGTCCCGAATCAAATCGGATGCCCGAAAGAAAACCTCGCCAAGCACCATTCCGCCTATGGGCGTGGCTATAACATCATTGGTTGAGGGATATTCTTTTTCCATAAATAATTCCCACATGGAACTTCCGCCCAATGCAAATACTCCTGACTCCCAATAATTCAACCCGTTAGCGCGTGCCGAATTATAATACAGATTGCCATGATAGGGATGAAGGAACATATTGGTTCCCATCTGGTCGTTATCCCACAAGAAACCTTTTTTGAAATTGTTTTTGATTGTTTTACCACTGATTTTTGCAAATTCTGCATTCTGAACATATCGGTCAAATGCCCATACGCTCATATTGATGCTGAATATCTGGGTGCCGGCGCAAAGCCATTTCTTCTTGGAATAATATTTTATATCTGCTGAATCGGGTTTGATCGGGGGAACAAGCTGGTGCCGTATTGCTGTTTGTGAATTCAGGCTGATACCAATTGCAAAAAGAGTCAGGATAAACAGAGTTCGTTTCATCAATTAACAGATTTCTGTATCAAATACATAAGTTTTCTCAACATCAATTTAGCTTATATTCAATTCTTTATTCAGCAAATCTATGAAAAGTAAAATTATTATATTAAAATTTATATAGAAGAAAACTTCACCTATTGCAGTGCCAAATAGTTATAATCGTCTACAACTTTATTCAGAAATGCTATATCCGACCCTTCAAGTGAATAACCGGTTATGCTTAGCACCCTTTCAGTCAGTCTTTTACAGTTGTTTTTATCTTTAATAAACTTACGGTCTTTTATCATCGACGTAATAACCTGAATATCCCTATCGGACAATTTATCCAAAACATCTGTATATTTTACCTGATAATTATCCTCAAAATCTAAGTCTGCTATTGTAGGAACCTTGTTTTGATTTCCCGGCTTCAGATCTATAACAGTTGTACCAGCGACAATATCCCCCAAACGTTGTTTTTTTTCAGAAAAGCCGATCAAGATAACAGCCATCATACCTTCGGTTAAGGTTATATCTATCAAACGAAACAGCCACCTTAATAAATAGGTTCCGAACGAGGGTTTTGTTCCATCAAGATTGACAACTTTTATTTTAAAAAGCATTTTGCCCAATGTTTGCCCATTATTTAATGTATCGAAAAGCAAATTATAAAATATTACCGGAAATAAAATACATATTATGAATAATACACCAAGACTATTAAAATAATGATTCCAAATGTAAGGCCAAATGGGAAATAACTCAACAATAAAAAAATACCATCCTACAATCCAAAGGGTCATAACTAAGATATCAACAATATATGCCAACAGCCTATAACCTAAACCTGCCGGTTCGTAATCTATAATTACATTTTGTGTTGTTTGTACTTCAATTGCCATAAATCGGGACTTTGCGGAGTAATTGTTCGCAAATGTAAATAAATAAGGTCAATTTCCAAGTAACTGATTGCAATAAAAGCTAATCAGCCATGAACAACCTTTGCTTTGCCTTTACGCACCGAATCAAAGGTTTGAAGCAGCACGGAAAGCACTATAAAGGTCACACCTATATAAAACGAAAAATTGAGAGCTTTGGCTTCGCCCAGAAACAACATAGCGAGCATGATACTGTACACAGGTTCTAAATTGTAGCTCAGGTTGACGGTAAAAGCCGAAATTTTATTCAGTACCTGTATTTGCAATATTTGCAGGCAGATGGTGCAGAATATCACAAAGATAAGAAGACAGATAATATCTTGTCTGCAGGGCAAAATGGTTAAAACGGGAAATGCTTTAAGATAAAAAGGTAATAGACAGCTAACAAGCAGAAAACCGGCGAACATTTCATAAACTAATATAGTCTCCGGCTTATAATCGTTGCTGATGCGTTTGGTGGCAATGGTGAATAATGCCGCCAAAGCTGAAGATATTATACCCAAACCAATGCCCACACGGTAACGTGTATCGAACGAAAATATCAGAAGAACGCCTGCTAAAGTGATGAGACTGTAAAGCAATTCACGCAAAACAAATTTACGGTGAAGTATCATTGGTTCTAAAAAAGAGGTAAAGAACCCTACTAACGAAAAACAAACCACGCCTATCGACACGTTAGAGGTTTTGATGCTTCCGTAAAAAAATATCCAATGTAAAGCCAACAAACATCCGACCGTTCCGATACGCCTGAAATCTCGAAACGATATGCGTAATAATTTTCCGATAACAGCCAAGTAAATAAATACAAATAAAAAGGTCAGCATCAGCCGATACCAGACCAATAAACCTTCGTTGAGCGAAATAAGTTTGCCAAATATACCTGTAAAACCTGCCAGCAAAATAGACAGATGCAACTTCAAATACGTCTTTCCCATTTTATATTTTCATTCCAAGGTGCAAATGTAGACATAAAACCAATTAACTTTCCATGAAACTCGCCTTTAATTATTTTGCTAAAAAATGATAAAAACCGAATGAAGCCAATAGATACCAAAAGTTCATAAAGTGCTTATTTGATATATACCAAAAAATAGACTATTTTTACATTCTGAAAATTATTTTTAAATAATCTGAATTAGGACGTACTCAAGCTTAATGAAAAAATTACTTTTCTCTCTATTTATTTTTGCCTCAACTCTCGGGATGAAGGCACAAGATGTTGTTACGTGGTCTATTAAACTGGCTGAAAAAGGTAACGACGAAATAGAACTCGTGGCAAAAGCCTCGATAAATAATGGTTGGCATTTATATGATGTTAATATCCCAGAAAATGGTCCAAATCCAACCACATTAAATATTGACGAACTGAAAGGTGCAACAAAAGTCGGCAAGTTTAAAGCTGTGAACTCAAAACTCCATAAAGAAATGGATCCCATCTTTGAACTTGAGATCGGCTATTACGAGACAAGCGCCACATTTGTTCAACGCTTCAAGGTAACCAATCGCAAGACATTCTCTCTGAAAGGAGACATCCGCGCGCAGGCTTGTAACAATGAGCAATGCACGCCCCCCTTACCTATTGATTTCAGTTTCTCGTCGAAAGATCTGAAACCTGTTGCTGAAAATGATAAACCTCAGCCGGCAGAAAATACGCCGACACCTAACGTTACAACAGAACAACCCGATACGGCAACTCAAAAAAGCGTTGTTGAAATCACTGATACATTATCCGCAAAACCACAATCGGCTACCGATAGCTTGTGGAAACCTGTTATTTCCGAATTGAGAGATTACGGTGCGGCCGGCAACGTAGCCAACCAATCGTTATTATGGGTCTTCATTCTTGGTTTTGGAGGAGGCTTGATAGCATTGCTTACACCATGTGTATGGCCAATGATACCGATGACTGTAAGTTTCTTTCTGAAACGCAATAAAAAAGATAAAAAGAAAGCAATCAAAGACGCCACCATTTATGGAATATCAATAATAGTGATATATGTCGCATTAGGATTGATCATCACAGGTATATTCGGTGCAAGTGCACTCAACGACCTTTCGACAAGTGCCTTGTTTAACCTCATCTTCTTTGCGTTGCTAATCGTTTTCGCTGTTTCATTTTTGGGTGCATTCGAGATTACACTACCCTCTTCGTGGACTAATAAGATGGATCAGAAAGCCGATTCAACCACAGGACTGTTGAGCATATTCTTCATGGCATTTACATTGGCGTTAGTGTCATTCTCCTGCACAGGTCCTATAATCGGCACATTGCTTGTTGAAGCAGCTAGCTCAGGAGCGATAATCGCACCCGCACTTGGCATGTTCGGATTCGCCATAGCCTTAGCTATCCCTTTCACGCTATTTGCTATTTTCCCGACTTGGCTCGAAAGTATGCCAAAATCGGGCGGATGGTTGAACTCGGTTAAAGTAGTGCTTGGCTTCTTAGAATTAGCATTGGCTCTCAAATTCTTATCCGTGGCAGACTTAGCCTATAAATGGGGGATACTCGATCGTGAAGTCTTCCTTGTATTGTGGATTGTTATATTTACACTTTTAGGAATTTATTTATTGGGTAAACTCAAACTTCCGCACGACAGTGATTTAAAATACGTGTCAGTTCCACGCTTGTTTTTAGCAATCATATCATTTGCTTTTGCCATCTATATGGTTCCCGGACTTTGGGGCGCACCGCTCAAATCAATAAGTGCGTTTTCACCACCATTATTCACACAGGATTTTAGTCTGTATAAAGGCGAAGTTCACGCCAAATTTGATGATTACGAAGCCGGCATGCAATATGCTAAAGCTAACAACAAGCCCGTCATGATTGACTTTTCAGGTTTCGGTTGCGTAAATTGCCGTAAGATGGAAGCTTCTGTATGGACAGACGCACGTGTAAAAAGTATGTTGGAAAATGATTACGTGCTGATAACTCTTATGGTTGATGACAAGAAGAAACTGCCTGAAGTTATTGAAGTTGATGAAAACGGACGCAAAACAAAGCTAAAGACCATCGGCGATAAATGGAGTTATCTGCAACGTCACAAATTCGGGACTAATTCTCAGCCTTATTATGTAACTCTTGATAATAACGGTATGCCGACAGGACCGTCATTTGCTTATGACGAGAATGTGGATAAATATCTGAAATTTCTTTCAACAGGTTTAGAAAACTATAAAAAGGAAAAAAGATAAATACAACTTTCCGTTTAAATTAACATACTTCAATTTTTTTGAAGATTTAATGCGGGATTAAAGAATAAAATATGCAACGCATTTTGTAATCTCTGAATTGCAAAATGCGTTTTTCTTTATCAAATATTTATATATTTGTAGAAAATAAATAATGACGAGTTAACATTTCTACTTATGAAGAGATATAAATCCCATCCATGGCATGGTATAAGCATTGGTGAGGATGCACCAGAAATAGTGAGGTGTTATATAGAAATAGTTCCAACGGATACTGTTAAATATGAAATTGACAAAGAGTCTGGTTATTTGAGCATAGACCGGCCTCAGAAATACTCCAATATCATACCTGCCCTTTATGGTTTCATTCCACAAACATATAGCGGAAAAAATGTCGCCGAATTAACGAATCGGGCAATGAACAGAAAAGACATCGAGGGTGATGGTGACCCTGTGGATATATGCGTCCTCACGGAGAAAGATATTACACACGGAGATATTCTGGTCAAAGCTACTCCGATCGGAGGATTCAGACTTATTGACAACAACATGGCTGACGACAAACTGATAGCTGTATTGAAGGATGACGCTATTTATGGGTCATTTCAGAGCCTATCGGATTTGCCTGCGTCAGTTATAGAACGTTTAAAACATTACTTTACGACTTATAAGGATTTACCCGGCGACGACACGGCTCGATGTGTTCTGACGCAAGTGTATGACGTTGATGTAGCACATGATATTATCCGCCGCTCAATACTCGATTATCAGAATAATTTCGGATACAAATAAACAAAACACGATGCTATCGTATAGCCCAAATGCATGAGATTACTCGTGCATTTTTTGCTTCATTGCGCAAAGGTTAAAAGATTTCACGAAAGCGATTGTAATACCCGAATTTTACACCTCAAAATGTAGCACGTTTTTTATTATTTTACTACTTTTGCAACTGATTTACAAAAGCATATTAAACCAAACAATAGAACGCTTTAAATTAACTATTAAGAAAATGGGATTAAAATTTATGACCGCAGAAGAGGCTGCCCGTCTGATCAAAGACGGAGACAACGTCGGCTTTAGCGGTTTTACACATGCCGGATGTCCGAAAGTAGTGCCCGGAGCAATTGCAAAAATAGCAGAAGAAGAACATGCTATCGGAAATCCTTTCAAGATCAATGTATTTACAGGAGCTTCAACAGGAGACAAACTGGACGGTGTTTTAACACGTGCCAATGCTATTAACTTCCGTGCTCCTTATCAGACTAACAAAAGCATGCGTGATGCAATTAACGCCGGAGAAATTAAATTCTGCGATTTGCATCTATCCATGATGGCACAGGATATACGTTACGGTTTTTACGGTAATATAGACGCTGCCATCATCGAAGCCTGTGATGTTACTGAAGATGGGGAAATTGTTCCTACTTGCGGAGTGGGCATATCACCAACAGTTGCCCGTTTAGCCCCTATCGTAATTGTTGAGCTTAACAAATGGAATCCGAAAGAATTGCGTGGTATGCACGACATACCTGAGCCTATTGACCCTCCTCATCGCAAAGATATAGGCATCTACGATGTTCACGACCGCATAGGTAAAAGTTTTATAAAAGTTGATCCTTCTAAAATAGTGGTTGTTGAAACCGACGAGCCTAACGAAGGTAAAGGGTTTGCTCCTGTTGACGAAGTTACAGAACAAATCGGTAAGAATGTGGCTAACTTCTTCATCAAAGAAATGGCAGAAGGACGTATGCCTAAATCATTCCTGCCAATACAATCAGGTGTAGGAAATATTGCCAACGCTGTGTTAGCAGCTATGGGCGATAGCAAAGAGATACCTGATTTTGAAGTATATACAGAGGTAATACAAGATGCCGTTATTGATTTGATGAAATCAGGACGTGTGAAATTCGCCAGCGGATGTTCACTTACTGTAAGTAATCCATGCATCGAAGAAATCTACAATAATCTTGATTTCTACAAAGAAAAGATTGTGTTGCGTCCATCAGAATACTCAAACAATCCTGAAATAGTCCGCCGTCTCGGTATCATTGCCATCAATACTGCTATTGAGGCTGATATTTACGGTAACATCAATTCAACCCATATCACCGGGACTAAAATGATGAACGGTATAGGTGGTTCGGGCGATTTTACGCGTGGTGCTTACGTTTCGATATTTGTTACCCCATCTATTGCTAAAGACGGAAAAATCAGCTCAATCGTACCGATGGTTTCGCACGAAGATCACAGCGAACACTCTGTGAAGATTATTGTTACCGAATATGGTGTGGCTGATTTGCGTGGTAAATGTCCTAAAGACCGTGCTCAGGAAATTATAAACAAATGCGCTCATCCGGAATATCGTCCATTGTTGCAACAATATCTTGATGGTGCAACTCAAGGTCACACACCGATTGATTTATACAATGCGTTTGCTTTCCACGAAGCTTTGATGGAAACTGGCGATATGCGAAACGTGAAATGGAGAAAGCATAATTAAGAATACCAAAATTCATTAAACCATAAATTTTTCATTGAAAACCTTTCGATTTTCTGTCGAAGGGTTTTCTTTATCATATAAAAACGCATTCATGACAGTTCTTTACGAAGACAACCATATTATTATAGTTAACAAGACCTGCTCGGAAATCGTTCAGGGTGATAAAACGGGCGATAAACCTCTTTCTGAAATTGTGAAAGAATATCTGAAAGAAAAATACAATAAACCCGGAAATGTTTTCTGCGGGGTAACACATCGGTTGGACAGACCTGTAAGCGGCATTGTAGTATTTGCGAAAACAAGCAAGGCGTTGAGCCGTCTGAACGAGATGTTTAAGCGCAAAGAAATTAAAAAGACTTATTGGGCTATCGTCAAGAACACACCGAAGGCCTCTGAGGGTACGTTGACCTACTACCTTGTCAAGAACGAAAAACAAAATAAGTCGTATGCGTATGATACTGAAAAGCCAAACTCAAAATTGGCGATATTGCATTATAAACTTATTGCGAGATCTGAAAAATACAATCTTTTAGAAATTGATTTAGAGACCGGCAGGCATCATCAGATACGTTGTGAGTTAGCTAAAATTGGATGTCCCATCAAAGGCGATTTGAAATATGGTTATGAGCGTTCTAATCCCGATGGCGGAATAAGCCTCCATGCACGACATATTTGCTTTGTTCATCCTGTATCAAAAGAGTTGATTGAAGTTACCGCTCCCCTACCTGACGACAGGCTTTGGAAGGCTTTAGGCGATGCAGCGATAAAGGGTTAAAACCAACGTTTACGTTTCATCCATATCCAGATTACAAAACCGATGAGGATAAACAACAGCCATGCTATCATATATCCGTAATAGCAATCGAGTTCGGGCATAAATTTGAAGTTCATACCCCAAACGCCGACCAAAAATGTCAATGGTATAAAGATGGTTGACACAATTGTAAGCTGCTTCATTATACTATTCATCCTCAGATTATTATTGTTATAGTATATATCGAGCAGTGAAATTAGTGATTCGTGGAATGACTCCAGATTGCTCAAGGTTATTCTGAGTTTATCGTCGTAATCGTTAAAATAGACTATATTTTCGTTCAGGATCAGATTATTTGTGTTACGTAGGAGATTGATTAACTCTTCTCGAAGTGAAACTATGAAGCGCTTGATATGGGTATAATCTAACCTTCGTATTCTTATGAAAGGCATTATATTCTGATTGTCTTGTCCCAATAGCAGATTGTTTTCAATATCATCAAGTCCATCTTCCATCTCCATAACCGTATTATTGTTCAGCGTATTAACTACTCGCAATAATAAATAAAGCAGGTAATCGTTTCCGTTCTGGCGAATAAGCATCTGGTTTTCTTCTAATGCTGCCTGCACATCTTCAAAAACGGGTATATCTGATTCTTGGAAACTTACAACATAATTTTCGCCAAGTATGAAAGCAACCTGCATATCTTCGAGGCGGTGATTGTCTTCTTCTTTGATGTAAAATCCGGGCATCAGAATAAATGTTATTTTGTCGTATGTAACAACTTTAACTACCTGCTGATCAGACATCAGGTCTTTGATATCGAATCCGTGCAAACCAAATTCATAACAAATAGCGGCTATGCGTTTGGCGTCGGATATGCCGACGATTTTAAACCAGTTTACTTTGTTTGAGTCTATTTCATTTTTAAGATGGTCAACCGAGGTCAGGTCTTTTACCAGTGTATTCTTTGTATCGTACTGAAGTAGTGTTACCGAGGTTGGTATATTATTATCTCCTTGATAGATAGGCGTATATAATAGTGGATTCGATTCATTTCTGGCGCGCCGGACTTTTCTATATTGACTTTCGTTCATTCTAAACTTTTTTTCTGGTCAAAAATAGTTAAACATATAATGAACCGAGTTGGTTTATCTGAAAATTTATAAAAATCTTCCGACATTTCTATATTAACTATTGTATGGGTGGCAGAATGTGTATTGGCAAGTTTGTCAGCCTCGGAGTATATTGATGGCTTGCTGGCTAAATACCATCAAGATTAATACGTAACAAATAATGGATACAGCGATATATTTTTTTTGGTATTTGTAGCAGTCTTTGATTTTTGCGATGCTGGAATCAAAAAGTTTATGGGTAATGAACATGTGCAATTTATATATCATATAACCGATAACGATGCCCACGATGGCTCCGCAAATGACATCGGATATAAAATGTACTCCCAAATATATGCGTGAATAGCTTGACAGTAGAGCCCAAAATATAACTACCACGCTGTAAATCCGATAACGAAACAGTAATGATGTGAATATAGCGAATCCGAATGAATTTGCCGCATGGCTCGACATGAAACCATATTTTCCGCCCCGATAGTTGAATACGGTTTTTACCTGATCCATAAAGAGTGGATGATAGGTTGGTCGATATCTTTCGAAAAACGGTTTACAGATTGTGGATGTAAATTGATCACACAGCAGAATGACTATCGCGACTCCAATCAGGATGGGTATCCAATCGCAACACTTTTTTTTATATATAAAAGCAAACAGAAAAATTACAATCAGCGGTATCCAAATCGCCAGACTTGAAAAGATCCACATAATGTAATCAAGCATCTGATAGTGTGACCCATTGATCAGAAAAAATAAATCCCTCTCGTATGGGAGTATTTTCTCAAGCATAATTTTTCTGTATTTTATATACACAAATATATCTGACAAATTTGAATTAAATCTGAATATATTATTAATTTATTGTACAATTATTTTTTTAACTAAATATTGTTTAAAACATTGTAAATGTTATAGATTGAAGTTATTATCAGAAATTTCGGTATGTATTTTTAAGAAAAATAATATTCAACTCGGTATAGATAGTATTATTTTTTTTAGATTCAGTTATTTAGTAATAGCATACATTTTGTTCTTAATTTTATTTATATTGTTTTTTTTATACTTTTGAAATTATTTAGTTAAATAAACGCTCGGAATGACAAAGTCATTTTTATTATTTTCTGTGATTTTTTTTCTTTCGTCATGTAGTTTAAGTTACGAATATAACCTCAATCAGATGAGCAAAGGGCTTGAACGTCATTTTCAATACAACGACCAAGAAAAGAATATTATTACCAAAATAGACTTTATTAAACCATTATCATATATCAAGTTAGGCAATGATGACAGAGTGATGCAAGACGATGTTTATCTCGCACGCTTTTACGTGAAGGGAAAGTGGATGAACGACGGAAGTTCATTGGTTTATAATATCAATGATACGATAGCCTGTTATTTTGATAAAAACATGAGATATCTGAGAATGAAACCCAACGAATAGAATTTTATACTTAATTGATTAAAATAATGACAAACTTGACTAACTACTTAGACGAGATTAAGCAAATGTTTATTTTCGGTGATTGCAAATTAATTTTAAAACGCATCATAGACCTTACTCTCGATTCTCAAAACATTGAACAATATAGTAAAACCGTTGATTTGTTAGATTGGATTGACCTGAATGAAGCAAATACTGTCAGCATTACTGAAAAATTGCAGGAGAGGTTTAATGAACTGGCCGAACTGTTATTGAAGCAAACGGCTGATTTTAACAACAATCCACTTATCACAACGGTTGATTTGACAAAAACTTATGGAAATGCAGCATTTCGGTTAGGACCTGTGAACTTAACTATCCACGAAAGGGAAATTATCGGTTTGGTTGGCGAAAACGGTAATGGTAAAACAACTTTATTGCGTTCGCTTTGTAGGGAACTGAAACCAACGAGCGGCTCAATCAGTTATCATTTTGATTATACTGATAATTACGATCTGCGTTCAAAGTTGATTTATATTCCCCAACGAACTAAAGTTTGTAAAGGCGGACTTTTGGAAAATTTGAGCTTTACGGCCGCTATTTATGGCCTGAAAGGTAAGGAAAACATATTGATGGTAGATCTTGTCATCGCCCGAATGGGACTACGCAAGTTCCGGAATTACTCGTGGAAAAGTCTGTCATCGGGATATAAGATGCGCTTTGAGTTGGCGCGTGTTTTACTTCAAAAGCCCAAAATATTAGTGATTGACGAGCCTCTTGCTAATCTTGATATTATGGCTCAGCAGACTGTGCTCGATGACTTCAGGCATATCGCTAAATCGCCTTTCAGACCAATGGGAATTGTGCTTAGTTCGCAACAGCTGTACGAAGTGGAAAAGGCATCGGATGAAGTTATTTTCCTTAAAAATGGTGCACCCCGCAATCTTGTCAAAAATGAGACTAATCAACCTGACGAGATTAAGCAATTTATTATTGAGTTTGAATCTGATTGGAAGCAAGAAGCTTTATATGAATTGTTACTACAATCCGGCTTAAGCAGTCTGAAAATGAATGGAGGTACTTATATCGCCAATTTCCCCGATACCTTTAAGCAGGAAGATTTTTTTAAAATAATATTTGAAAACAAAGTTCCTGTAAACTATTACCGAAACATAACAAATTCTACAAGACGCTTTTTTATATCATAATATTACTTCATATGAATAAAATACAAAAATACATACTTACGCATTATCCCATTATCTGGAATATCAGATTAGTCCCCATGCTGTTCTTAACTCTGATCATGCATATATTATTCTACCTGATAGGTTATATTTTTGGGAATACTGACTTCAACGAGATTATCTCATATTATCATTCAAGCGTATATTATTCGATATATTTGCCTCTTCTCTATCTACTATCAATAATTACTGCTACATTAATTCTGATCAGTTGGTTTGTGTTTTATATGCGCAACAACAGAATCGCGAATTACTATCCGGCTAAAACCAAACAAATGTATGGAGAATGGATATTAATTTTTATAATTATCGGTTCAGCCGTGTTTATTCCTTATAGCCTTCGGCTGGGATTATCCGATCGAGCATTATATATCATAAACTTAAACAAGGCAGATGAAAATAAAGTTATCAAAACATTACAAATGACTGAAGTTCTAATACCAAACGATATCAAACCAGTCATCAGATGCAACATTGACTCTTTAAAACATTATGCCAACGACTCAGATTCAGCTAAATTATCAGTATCGCAAACTCCATCTCTGCTAAACTACTCTGATGACAGTTCATACATGTATTATGAAATAAATAATAAAAATCGTAATGAAAACATACTAAAAGTGAAGCAATGGTTAAGAGATGGACAGACGGATAGTATACGTGCATTGATGAATGATTTTTACCAATTGTTACTCAAACACAATTTAGTTGAAGATAATACACTCAAACCCGATCAATGGTTTGAACGCATTTACAATCCCCCTTATTTCAATATTAATCATAATAATATAATATTACGTGACTCAAGTGAGATCGATTATAAGATTGATTATAATGCTGTAAGAAAAGAAATTTACTTACCTGGTACCTTTAGTACAGATACAATCTATGTAGGAAATCAAGAAAACATAGATGATTACGTTTTAAACATCTATCCGGTTTTACAGTTTAACAATCTGCAGGATATGTATAATAGAATTATAACTTGTACTAAAGATTTCAAAAGTAGGAGTGAGGTGCCATTGCTGCTATTCATAACCGTGTTAATATCAATATTCATATTATCCATCCGTTTAACAAATACTGCATCATGGTTCAAAGCATTCATCATATGCGGTATAGCATTTTTATCGCTGACTTTTATGGATTTAATCCTTATATTTGATTCTGGGTATCATTTCATTTTAGTTCCATTATTCGGATTGATTCTAACCATTACTACCGTCACGAACCTGTGTTATAAAATAATGTTTTCACGCTCCAAAGGCTTTTCTAATGTGACAGCAAACATCTTTTTATGGTTTATACCTTTGATTATACTTATAATATATTTTCTGCTGTCAATATTAATAGATGAAACGAGGTATTCATATATACATGAAAATGAGTATGTCATGTTACTTGAAAAAAATCTGTTATGGATAAATCTTGCGTTTACAATTGTCATCATGTATCCTGTAATGGCTTTTCTACGTCGTTGGAAAGGCTTACCCGATGAATAAGACAAATCAGCCTTTATAATGCGGAAATATGATTTAAAAATAACGCAGTTTCTTAACAAAACAGCTTGATTATAAATATTTCCGCAATATATTGTAAAATCATCTGAGAAAATAAAATAATCGTAAATGAATAAAATACAACAATTCTTACTTACTAACTATCCAACCATCTGGAATGTAAAATTATTTCCGATATTGCTATTACTCATATTAGTCCATTTATTAATGGTTTTTATAGGCTTCAAAGTAGAAAAATTGGATTTTGAACATATATTTTACAGTTTCGGATCTGCAGATTCAGATAGGGAACTGATCCTAAAATTAATATTATGTTGTTCTGTACTTATCGCTATTCTTTTATTTATCGGATGGCTGGTTTACTATGCACGCCACAATAGACTAAGTAATCATTATCCCGCTAAAACAAGACAAATATACGGAGAATGGCTCCTTGTGTTCAGTATTATCTTAATGATTACGGCTATCCCCTTCAGTTTTATGGAAGGGTGCAGATTACGAGGAAAGTCAACAGCCGATATAGAAGAAGTAAATGATGCGCTAAAAACATTATATTTGGCACAAATACTCATACCAAATGATAGTTATTCGTATAGATGTAATTATATAGAGCAAACAAATTTAATTCCCTTACCCGATAGTTTAGCAAACAATTTAAATAATCCTGATATAAGAAGTACCTATTTTCTTGACGACAATCAATATGAAATATTTAAAGAAAATAAATACATCGGCAATTCAATTCTATATTTAAAAAAAGAAACTGTATATGCTAATAAAGTTAAACAATGGCTCATTGATGGTGAAACAGACAGTATACAGGCAGTAATGATTGCTTTTGAAAAATTAATTACCAAAGCAGACATAAAATACCCAAACATTATTACAGCTGAGCAGTGGTTTAACCGTATTTACCATCCCCCCTTCTTCCCCGTTAACAAAAGAACAATGATAGGAGATTATAATTATGAATATAATATGACAAAGCCTATATTGCCTTTTACAGTATTTACAACAAGGTATGAATATATTTTAAGTTGCCATACAAATAGCATTTATTCCAATGATACGCTACTGACCATATTTTGCATAGCTACTTTACTCTCTCTTTTAGTAATGGCGGCAAAGATAACAAATTTAAAAAATTGGATTAAATCATTCATCATCGTGGGATTAATATCATTATTCAGCATTATTTTAACAATGATACTGTCGGAATTTAAAACTTTTATGATAATGTGTGTCATCACTTTTATCATCAGCTTCATTTACATAATACATCATGTGCTAATTTCAGAAAGCAAAAATCATTCAGCAATTATTATCAATATATTTATATTCCTAATACCCTTCTTCATACCTTTATTGTATAAAATTTGCCCTATTGATTATAGTTTCACTAAAATATTATGGTACAATCTTGCAATAATTTTGGTCGTTATGTACCCTATCCTAAAACTTTTACGCAGTTGGAAAGGATTGGCAGAAGAATAAGTTTAACAATCAAATAAATAAAAGCGGTTTAGAATGAAGAAACTTTAAACCGCTTTATTTTTATATAAACACTTCAAAAACAAAATGGTCTGAATCTTATCCGATAAGAATACCAATTTCCATAAAAAAACACCTCGTCTCATAACAATAAGACGAGGTATTATAATTTTTATAAGAAGTATCTTAACCTTCCAGTGCTGAAGCACCTCCGATGATATCAAGCAATTCGTTAGTAACCGCTTGCTGACGAGATTTATTATACTCCTGTGTCAAATCCTGTATAAGCTCGTTAGCATTATCAGTAGCTACCTGCATAGCCATCATACGTGCCGCATGTTCCGATGCATTAGAATCAAGTAAAGTAGCATACAGTTTTGAATACAACACCGTAGGGATCAGACTCTCAAGAATCTCCTCCTTAGACGGTTCTAAAATGTAATCAGTCTGAGCAGCACTATCCCCATTAGCATCTTCTTTCTTTTTTGAAAGATCAAACGGCAAATAAGTATATGTATTAAGCAATTGCGTACCGGTCGATACGAAATGATAATAAATAATAACCACTTCGTCAATCTCCTTATTCACATACTTCGCAATCAACTCTTTAGCTAAATTCTGTACTTCCTGAAACGAAGGTTTGTCAGCCATGGCATTATAATCGCCCTGAACATTCAGACCTATTTTTCTGATAGCATCATCCACCTTCTTACCAATCGGATAGATGAGAATATTATCATCACCCAAGTGCTTTTTATTATCATACACAGCTTTAAATTCTTTGATAACATTCGCATTAAACGCTCCGCAAAGACTTGAGTTAGACGAAAACACAACTATCGCCGTGCGTTTAACTTCACGCTGCTGTGTAAAAGGCGAATCGTATGATACATCCGAAGCCAGAAGATTGGTAAGAATAGCATCCAACTTTTGCTGATAAGGCAGGAAGTTGGTAATAGCCATCTGGGCTTTGCGCAACTTCGATGAAGAAATCATCTTCATGGCTGAAGTGATCTTCTGCGTGCTTTTTACAGACCCAATCCTACTTCTTATTTCTTTAAGTGATGCCATAATTCAATTACTTTTTATACTGAGACGAAATGCTTTCGGCTACCTTCTTCAATGTATCCTCAATACTATCATCAATTTTTCCGGCTTTCAGAACATCAAGCACATCAGTCTGATGCTTCATCTCTAAAGTTCGCAAAAATTCAGTTTCAAATTCATGTACTTTGTCGGTAGGTACATTGCGCAACAACCCTTTAGTTCCACAATACAGAATGGCGATTTGTTTTTCAACAGACATCGGTGAATATTGAGGCTGAACAAGCAATTGCGTATTCTTCTGACCTTTGTCGATAGTCATTGCCGTAACAGGGTCAAGATCGCCACCAAACTGGGTAAACGCCTCCAACTCACGGTACTGAGCCTGATCTATCTTCAGAGTTCCGGCAACCTTTTTCATTGATTTTATTTGTGCCGAACCTCCTACACGTGACACCGAAATACCGACGTCAATTGCGGGACGCAGACCTGAGTTAAACAGATTGACATCAAGGAATATCTGTCCGTCAGTAATAGAAATCACATTGGTAGGGATATATGCAGATACGTCTCCGGCTTGAGTTTCGATGATAGGCAACGCTGTGAGTGAACCGCCTCCTTTAACTTTACCTTTCAAGCTTGGCGGAAGGTCATTCATCTGCTCCGCTACTTCTTGCTGACCGATAATTTTAGCGGCACGTTCAAGCAAGCGTGAGTGCAAATAGAACACATCGCCCGGATAGGCTTCACGTCCCGGCGGACGACGAAGAATCAATGATACTTCACGATAAGCCACAGCTTGTTTTGAAAGGTCATCATAAACAACTAAAGCATGTCGACCTGTGTCACGGAAATATTCTCCGATGGCAGCTCCTGCAAATGCTGCGAAATACTGCACCGCAGCCGGTTCTGCTGCTGTACCTGATACAACAACGGTATATTCAAGCGCACCTTTTTCGTGCAGGATTTCCACGATATTTGCCACAGTAGATGCTTTCTGACCGATGGCTACATATATACAGTAGACAGGTTCGCCTGCTTCAAAAGCAGCTCTCTGATTTATAATTGTATCAAGAGCAATAGCTGTTTTACCTGTTTGGCGGTCACCAATGATTAGCTCACGCTGACCTTTACCAATGGGTATCATCGAGTCTATCGCTTTAAGACCTGTCTGGAGTGGTTGGGTTACAGGCTGACGGAATATTACACCGGGAGCTTTGCGTTCAAGGGGCATTTCCAACAACTCACCGGTAATTGGTCCCTTGCCGTCTATTGGTTCTCCAAGAGGTGTTATTACACGTCCAAGCATACCCATACCCACATTGATGGAGGCTATGCGCCCTGTACGTTTTACAACAAAGCCTTCTTTTATCTGATCGGACGGACCGAGAAGCACGGCACCCACATTGTCTTCTTCAAGATTCATCACAACGGCTTTTATACCGTTGTCGAACTCAAGAAGTTCGTTGGCTTCGGCATTCTTCAATCCATAGACACGTACCACTCCATCTCCAACGGTTAGCACAGTTCCCACTTCATCAAACTGTACACGGCTGTCAATGTTTTCGAGCTGCATCTTCAGGATATTGGAGACTTCGCTTGCTTTTATATTTTCAGACATAATTTATTAATTCTAATTTAGTAATGTGCCGATGTGCCAATTGTTATATGTGTATTGACATATCCGTTTATTAGCATATGTATGATTACGCCATTTTACTGTTTTCTTCTATAAACCGCTTCTTGATGCGTTTGAGTTGTGAACGTACGCTGGCATCTATCCGATAGGTATCGAAAAACAGCATGAAGCCTCCGTCTATTTCGGGGTTTACTTCGGTCTGAAAATCCAATACTCCGGGTTTGATTTTCTGCACCAGTTGTTTCATTTTTTCTACAACTTCTTTATCGACAGGGGCTGCGGTTATCAGTTTGCCGGTATTTATATGCTTCATATCGCAATAAGTACCACAATATGATGATGCGATGAATTGTAATATGGTTTCACGTTTGTTTTTCAAGACTAAATTCAAGAAACGGGACGTGATTTCACTTACTTCATTGCCGATGGCGGCTTTTATCAATGGCAGTTTATCTTTCGTTGTCAACATAGGATTGTCCATTGCCATACGCAATTGAGGCACATCCACAAAGGTTTTCGCCAATGTTTTCATTTCAGAATACACTGTGTCTTCGGCTTTGTTGTCTATTGCATATTGCAACAGGGCTTTCGCATATCGCTTCGAGATTGTTCCTATATTCATATCTTATTAAGATTTAGACACCAGAGCTTCATCAACCAGGCGATCAATCATTGATATTTGAGCTTTCGGATCTTTTAATGACTCACGAAGCACTTTTTCTGCTACGTCAACAGATAGTTCTGCTACCTGACGACGGATGTCGCGTATAGCTTGTTCTTTTTCAGACTGTATCTGTTTACGCATGTCTTCGAGTTCTTTTTGTCCGGCTGCTTTAGCCTGCTCACGCGCTTCAGCAACTATGCGGTCGCGCGTGTCGGCGGCTTCTTTCAATATCTTCACCTGCTCTGCCTGTGCCGATGCTATAATTTCATCGCTTTGTTGCTTAATATGTGCCAACTGTTCGTTAGCCTGATGCGCTGCATCCAGTGAGTCATCGATGTACTTTTTACGGTCGTTAACCATCTTGGTTATTACGGGAAATCCGTATTTGGCAAGTATAAAGAACACGAAGCCAAAACATATCAGCATCCAAAAAACAAGACCAAATTCAGGTTTTAAAAGCATATTTATTGTCTTTTTTTATTACAATACAAGGATAAGCAAACAAACTACTACGGCAAACAGTGCAACACCTTCGATAAGGGCAGCCGCAATAATCATGTTCATACGGATATCACCTGCTGCATCGGGTTGGCGTGCTATGCCTTCCATTGCCGAACCTCCGATACGTCCGATTCCTAATCCTGCGCCTATTGCTGCCAGACCTGCGCCAATTGCAGCACCCATAGTACCTAAACCTGCTCCGGCTATTGCCTGTAACATCACTGTCAAAATTGTAGCTAACATAATTTTTAAAATTTAAGTTATTTAATTATTCGATTGATTTATTTTCTTTTATTGATTTATTATTTATGTCCTTCTGCTGTATGTGGTTCTACTTGTGCCAAACCGATGAACACGGCTGAAAGCATTGTGAATACATAGGCTTGGATGAACGCCACAAGGACTTCGAGCGTATCCATGAAAATGGTCATTACCACGGAAAGTACTGTCATTGAAGTTCCTAAGACTGCACCCAGATTGGCTGCCACGAATATTACGCTCATCAAACCTAATACGATGGAGTGTCCTGCCAATATATTGGCGAAAAGACGTATCATCAGGGCAAAGGGTTTTGTCAGTACTCCGACAAATTCGATTACGGGCATAATGGGTACAGGAACTTTTAACCATGTCGGTACTTCGGGCCAGAATATTTCTTTCCAGTATTCTTTTGTTCCCCATACGTTTACGGCTACCATCGTACATAAGGCAAGCACCATAGTGATTGCTATATTTCCCGTAAGGTTAGCTCCTCCGGGGAAAATCGGTATCAGCCCCAATAAGTTGTTGATAAAGATGAAAAAGAATGCTGTGAGAAGATATGGGGCGAATTTACGGTAATTCTTTCCTATACCGGGTCGTATGATGTCATCATTAACCATCATGATAAACATTTCCATAAAGCCGACAAATCCTTTCGGTGCTTTGGGGCGGTCAGGTGTACAGTTCTTTTTATACCAGCGTGCCGTTGTCAATATTAACAGGATCAGAATTACGCTTGAAATCATCAACGACAGGGTATTTTTTGTGATGGATATATCCCAAGGTCTGACTTCCTGTCCCGATGCGTTTTTTTCAACAATCTTTCCTTTATAGGATCCATCGGAAGCAAGATAGTATCCGTTATAGGATTCTGTTCCATGATGCAGGCGAGACGAAAGAAATGCACTGAATCCGTTTTCGCCATATACGATAATGGGTAACGGAATGGTTACATGTGTTTGTCCGATTGTGCAGATATGCCATTCATAATCGTCTCCCAAGTGTCCCATAATCATACCTGCAATATCCAGCTTTCCGCCTTCATCACTCGTGTTTTCGGCTGCGAACGCGGGTGTTGAAAAGCCTGTGATCAACAGACATATTAGAGACAGATATGTTATATACTTTTTCAACATTTTTATTTTTTTATATTGTAATGTTTCTCAATCTTCACAAACAGAAAAGACTCTGCAATCAGGAACAACAGGTAGAGGATTATATAATCTATTATAAACCACTTGATGGTTGTTCTGTCATAAACGAAATAGATAAGTACGGCTACTAACGTAAGTAGTATTTTAACGACTTTTGTCAGCATATAGATTCTTACTAATCGTGTACTTTCGTGTTTGCGTGCGCTTGTTTCGGCTACGCTTATAAACAGCGACTCGACAACGATGAAGAAGATGATGATTGCAGCTAATATATTCCAACTAATTCCCAATACGGGTAGCAGATAATGTATTACAGCTGCGAAACAAGCTCCTGCTATTAGTCCAAACGCTATTAACGCTGTTATAAGTCTTGCCTTGTACAATTCCATATAAATTAAACGACACAGATAGTCACAACGCCATTATTAATTTCGGCAATGCCACCTTTGACTTCGATCGTGTTTTCAGTTCCACTTTGGTTGTAGCTGATAACTCCTTCTTTGAGCGGCGAAATCAGTGGTGCGTGATCGGGATAAACTCCGAAGCTACCTGATATACCGGGAATAGTCACTGATGCGACTTTACCCGTGTATATGTTTTTTTCTGCTGAAATTATATTTAATTGCAATTCTGTTTTCATAATTTAAATCAGACGGCTGCCTGTTCCATTATTTTCTTACCTTTCTCGATAGCTTGTTCAATTGTGCCGACATTCAGGAACGCTTGTTCCGGCAGATCGTCTACTTCTCCGTTAAGGATCATATTGAATCCTTTGATTGTTTCTTTGATGTCGACAATTTCTCCGGGAACGCCTGTGAATTGTTCTGCTACATTGAACGGCTGAGACAGGAATCGTTGTACACGTCGGGCTCTGTTTACTATCTGTTTGTCTTCGTCAGATAGTTCTTCCATACCAAGTATTGAGATTATATCCTGCAATTCTTTGTAACGTTGCAATATCTGTTTTACTGCCTGTGCTGTATCGTAATGTTCTTGCCCGATAATTGTAGGGTCAAGTATTCGCGAGGTAGATGCAAGCGGGTCTACTGCCGGATAGATACCAAGTTCGGTTATCTTACGGTCAAGCACGGTTGTTGCATCCAAGTGAGCAAAGGTTGTTGCGGGAGCAGGGTCAGTCAAGTCATCGGCAGGTACATACACAGCCTGAATGGATGTGATTGAACCATTTTTGGTTGACGTGATGCGTTCTTGCATGGCACCCATTTCTGTTGCAAGTGTTGGTTGGTAACCTACCGCTGAAGGCATACGTCCCAATAGGGCTGATACTTCTGAGCCTGCTTGTGTGAAACGGAATATGTTATCTATAAACAGAAGGATATCTTTCGGACCGTCTGTTTTTGCGTCACGGAACGATTCGGCAACTGTCAAGCCTGATAATGCTATGTCTGAACGTGCTCCGGGTGGTTCGTTCATCTGACCGTAAACCAAGGATATTTGTGATTTTTCGACTTCTTTAGGATCTACTTTAGACAAATCCCAGTTTCCTTCTTCCATGCTTTTCTTGAATTCTTCGCCGTAGCGGAGTACTCCTGCATCAAGCATATCTCGCATCATATCGTTACCTTCACGTGTACGTTCTCCTACACCGGCAAAGACTGAATATCCGTTGTGCTTTTTAGCAATATTATTGATAAGCTCCATAATCAATACGGTCTTACCTACTCCTGCTCCTCCGAATAGTCCTGTTTTTCCTCCTTTGGTATATGGTGCAAGTAAATCTATTACTTTAATACCTGTAAAGAGTACTTCACGGCTGGTTTCGAGATCTTCAAATTTAGGTGGTTCGCGATGTATGGGAGCCTGACCTGCTGATTTATCGAGTTGTGGCATTCCATCTACGGCTTCGCCCACTACGTTCATCAGACGTCCTTTTACCTGTGTGCCTATAGGCATCGTTATAGGCGTCCCTAATGCTTTTACTTCAAGCCCGCGACGAAGTCCATCAGTACTATCCATAGCAACGGTACGAACAGTATCTTCACCTATGTGCTGCTTTACTTCAAGAATGAGGGGACGACCGTCATTCCTGGTTAATTCAAGGGCTTCATTTATTTCCGGCAAATCGGTTGACGGATCTTCTGTGCCGAAAAAGACATCGACTACCGGTCCGATTACCTGCGATATAAACCCAACCTTTTGTGACATAAGCTTCAGTTATTTAATTTATATTTTCTTTTATTTTCCCCTAAGTTAGTATAGTTTTTTGTGCTTCAGAGGTGGCATTTTTCATCAGTGGATATTAACACTAAGTCATCTTTAAAAGCAAGACAAATATAGGAAATATTAATTTTTTAGTGTTATTTTTGTAAGAAAAAAAATAAGTACACTTACTATTTTAAAATTAAATTAACGGAGAAACCACTAAATTGTTAAAAAAAATAAATATGGGAAGAGTTTTGATAATCGGAGCCGGTGGTGTTGGAACTGTTGTGGCACACAAAGTTGCCCAAAATTCCGACGTTTTCACTGAAATTATTCTGGCAAGTCGCACCAAATCTAAATGCGATGCGATTGCAAAGGCTATTGGAGGCAATAAGATTAAAACTGCTCAGGTTGATGCTGATAATGTTGAAGACCTGAAGAAACTGCTTAATTTGCATAAGCCTGATTTAGTGATCAATGTAGCTTTGCCTTATCAAGACCTGACCATCATGGATGCTTGTCTTGCCTGCGGTGTGAATTATATGGACACTGCTAATTATGAGCCTAAGGACGAAGCTAAATATGAGTATAAATGGCAATGGGCTTATCAAGATAAATTTAAAGAGGCGGGTCTGACTGCTATACTTGGTTGCGGATTTGACCCGGGCGTAACAAGCGTATTTACGGCTTATGCCGCCAAACATCATTTTGACGAGATACAATATCTTGACATCGTGGATTGTAATGCGGGAGATCACGGTAAAGCATTCGCTACAAATTTCAACCCTGAAATTAATATCCGTGAGGTTACTCAAAAGGGTAAGTATTGGGAAAACGGCAAGTGGGTTGAAACTGAACCTCATGAAATTCATAAGGCTTTGAATTATCCTGAAATCGGGCCTAAGGAGTCGTATCTGATCTATCACGAGGAGCTTGAATCGCTTGTCAAAAACTTTCCGACCATTAAACGTGCGCGTTTTTGGATGACATTCGGACAGGAATATTTGACACATTTGCGTGTTATTCAGAATATTGGTATGGCTCGCATTGACCCTATTGTTTATAATGGCGTTGAGATTGTTCCTATCCAATTCTTGAAAGCGGTATTACCTGATCCGGGTGAGTTAGGGGAAAACTACAAGGGACAGACTTCGATCGGTTGCCGTATACGTGGGCTTAAAGACGGTAAGGAACGCACTTATTATGTTTACAACAACTGTTCGCACGAGGCTGCCTATAAAGAAACGGGCATGCAGGGCGTAAGTTATACAACCGGCGTACCGGCCACCATTGGTGCTATCATGTTTATGAAAGGTATTTGGCGCAAACCGGGCGTATACAACGTGGAAGAGTTTGATCCTGATCCATTCATGGAACAGCTTAACAAACAAGGCTTACCTTGGCACGAACTGTTTGACATCAATCTGGAACTGTAAAACGAGTTTAAATAATGATTACAAAATAAGGGCAGGTGTCAATACCTGCCCTTATTTTCATTTATATACTTAAATTTTGATGGGAGATTATTTTTTATCTGCCACTAATTCTATGATTTTTACTATAACATCAACTGCTTTTTCCATCGATGGTATAGGAACAAATTCATAACGTCCGTGAAAATTTAATCCACCTGCAAAAATATTCGGACATGGCAATCCCATAAACGACAGGCGCGCGCCATCTGTGCCGCCTCTGATTGGTTTGACGATCGGCTCTACTCCCACAGCTTTCATGGCATCATATGCAAGAGTGATGACGTGCATATTATCCGGCTCGATTTTCTCACGCATATTAAAATATTGATCTTTTACTTCTACACGAGTGCTATTCGGGTATAATTTATTGATATAGTCCACCGCGTCTAACATCTGCTGTTTTTTAGCCTCAAATAGTTTACGATCGTGATCACGGATGATAAAACTTAAAACAGCACTGTCGGCGCTACCACTCATTGTATTGAGATGGAAAAATCCTTCATAGCCGGAAGTATGTTCAGGGCGTTGATAAGCTGGCAAGAGATCGAGTAACTTATGGGCAACCAACAAGGCGTTGACCATTTTGTTTTTAGCATATCCGGGATGAACATTGCGCCCCTGTATTTTGATGGTTACGCCCGCAGCGTTGAAGTTTTCATACTCCAATTCGCCAATTGCTCCACCGTCCATTGTATAAGCCCACTCGCATCCGAACTTTGCTACATCAAAATGGTTAGACCCCTCACCTATTTCCTCATCGGGGGTGAATCCGATACGCACTTTTCCGTGCTTGATTTCAGGATGGTCTTTCAGATATTTAATAGCGGTTATAATTTCAGCCACACCGGCTTTATCGTCAGCACCCAACAATGTATTTCCGTCAGTTACTATCAGATCTTGTCCTTTATAATCGTGTAATTCAGGAAAATCTTCAGGCGATAGCAAAATATTTTTTTCGCTGTTAAGAACTATTATCTTTCCGTCATAATTCTCAACTATTCGGGGATTGACATTAGCACCTGTCAGATCAGGGCTTGTATCAAGATGGGCAATGAAACCTATTGATGGTAAATCTTTATCGGTATTGGCCGGCAAAGTCGCCATCAGATAGCAATTATCATCGAGCGATATATCTTCGAGACCCATTTCACGTAATTCCTTT
Source organism: uncultured Dysgonomonas sp. (assembly GCA_945273835.1). GTDB lineage: Bacteria > Bacteroidota > Bacteroidia > Bacteroidales > Dysgonomonadaceae > Dysgonomonas. The sequence continues at coordinate 36,744 of CALYPL010000003.1, forward strand.
TCAATTTCGCGGGCCAGCACCATCTGTCCCGGTGTGCTTGGCGTTAACCCTGTTTCTGTATTCGACTCGGTATCGAATTTGACATATTTTATGAAGCGATTGACTACTTCTCTGTTTTTAGAATCCATATTTATGTTTTTTTCTAAATTATTGTACAAAAAAAATAATAGCCTGATAAACAAATGTATGTTATTAATTCTGATGCAGACAAAGTTAATAAAAGGTTGTTGAACTTGAAAAATGTAGCCTTACATTTTGCATATATCGAAAATTTATCTACTTTTGTGCTCGGGTAAGTCCTATACGGTCAGCTCCCGATTAATCCCCCAGGGTTTGATCGCAGCAAGGGCCGTCGGTTGTAGCGACGCGATATAGTCAGCTTGCCCAACCGCCTCTTTAGCTCAGTTGGCCAGAGCACGTGATTTGTAATCTCGGGGTCGTTGGTTCGAATCCGACAAGAGGCTCAGAAGAGCTACCTCAATCGGTAGCTCTTTTTTATGCCCTTAAAAATAGTTACAAAACGATAGACGAAGTCTATATCTATTCAAAAGCATCTATACACATCTATTTCTTAAAACTAAATTCGATCCACGTTGTTATTAATAATATTAGAGTGGTGTTTTGGAAATATAATCAACGTGAACAATGAATAAATCGATCTTTACATTAATTGCAATCATAGGGATGTTTTGGAATTATTCAGATGCTACTTCAGCCCAAAGTAAAATTAACGCTATAAATAATAAAAATCAGAAAATCATGAAATTTGAATTAATGACGTTGCCTTACGCAACAGACGCTTTAGAGCCTGTAATCAGCAAGCAAACTATTGAGCTTCATCATGGCAAGCATCTTCAAACATATGTTAATAACCTAAATAACCTGCTTCCGGGATCGAAATTTGAAAATGCGGATCTTGAAACTATTGTTCGCGAAAGCGATGGTGGTATTTTTAACAATGCCGGTCAGATATTGAATCACAATTTGTATTTCACTTCGTTCAAGAAAAACGGAGGCGGAGAACCTAAAGGCAAATTGGCTGAAGCTATCAAATCTCAATACGGTTCGTTCGATAACTTCAAAAAAGAATTTTCTGATGCAGCCGTTAGCCTTTTCGGATCAGGTTGGGCATGGTTAGCTAAAGATAAAGCAGGCAAATTGTCTATCTTGAAAGAACAAAACGCAGGCAATCCGGTTAAAGAAGGATTAGTACCTATTCTTGGATTCGATGTATGGGAACACTCTTACTATCTGGATTATCAAAACCGCCGTGCCGATCATATTGCAAAATTATGGGATATAATTGATTGGGATGTGGTAAGCGCACGCTATTGATTGATCCTATATATATAAATTGTTTGGTTATAAGGCAGCCTCTTTCAAATGGCTGCCTTAATTTATTCAGACATTATGCTAAATTTGCAATAGTTAAAACTATATTTTACAACAAATATCATTTTATTTCTTAAATTTGCATTGGATTATAAACCAATCAAAATATTTATTAAAAATAAATCTATAAAACAATGGTTAACTACAAAGATTTAGGACTTGTAAACACCAGAGACATGTTTGCTAAGGCCGTAAAAGGAGGATATGCGATTCCTGCTTTCAATTTCAACAATATGGAACAATTGCAGGCTATTATTCAGGCTGCATCAGAAACAAAGTCGCCTGTTATCCTTCAGGTATCAAAAGGCGCACGTCAGTATGCAAGCCCAATCCTTCTTCGTTATATGGCTGAAGGTGCGGTAGCATATGCTAAGTCTCTTGGATGGGAAAAACCTCAAATCGTTCTTCACCTTGACCATGGCGATTCTTTTGAAACTTGTAAAGATTGTATCGACTCTGGTTTCTCTTCTGTAATGATCGACGGTTCACACCTTCCTTACGAAGAAAATATCGCCCTTACAAAAAAAGTTGTGGATTATGCTCACCAATTCGATGTAACAGTTGAAGGTGAACTTGGTGTATTGGCTGGTGTTGAAGATGAAGTATCTGCTGAACATCATACATACACACGTCCTGAAGAAGTTGTAGATTTCGCTACTCGCACAGGTTGCGATTCATTGGCTATCTCAATAGGTACTTCACACGGTGCTAACAAATTCACTCCGGAACAATGCGAACGCGATGCTAACGGTATCTTGGTTCCACCACCATTACGTTTCGACATCCTTGAAGGTTGCGAAAAAGAACTTCCCGGATTCCCTATCGTATTGCACGGAGCATCATCAGTTCCTCAAGAAGAAGTTGCTACAATCAACAAATACGGCGGTGCGCTCAAAGATGCAATCGGTATCCCAGAAGAACAATTGCGTAAAGCAGCTAAATCAGCAGTTTGCAAAATCAATATCGACTCTGACAGCCGTTTAGCTATGACTGCTGCAATTCGTGAAGTATTCGCTAACAAACCTGCAGAATTCGACCCACGTAAATATCTTGGTCCTGCTCGCGAAAACATGAAAAAACTTTACAAGCACAAAATCGAAGCCGTTCTTGGCAGTGCAGGTAAAGCTGAATAAAGGCTGATTCCTTTAATTATCATAAATAAAGCACGGATACGTTAAAGTATCTGTGCTTTACTTTTTAATGGACAATCCTTCTAAAAATTTATTATTAACTTTGGAATAAATAAAAGTCGATATGTTTTTTTTAGACGCATCATCCATTCTTTCAGAAATCGTTGAAGCACGACACGAACTGATACCGGTTATAAATCGTTTCGGAATTCGTTTAGGATTGTCAGACAAAACGATTAAAGAGGTATGCGCCGAAGCGAATATCAACATGGACTTTTTTCTGATTATTCTGAATACGTACATAAACGAAGATTATTTCCCTGAAAAGAAACTTCAAAAGATCGACATAAGTCTTGTAATCAAATACCTGAATCAGACGGATAGTTATCTCGTTCATGGACAGTTGCATAACCTTGAAAAGCATCTCAATGCTTTTATCGCGATGAGCGACCCGAATAACCGACAATTTGAGATCATCCGCAAATTGTTTGTTGAGTTTAAAGAAGCTCTGACAGACCAGATGCACAAAGATGTCATGGACAGAAACATTCCTTTGGAAATGATTCTGGATATGAAACGCATCTACATCAAGCATATTTCGGGCAATTACAACGACAATCTTTGCTATGCTGTGGTTTTCACTATTGACAGCCTGCAACGTGACATCGAGAACCATAACCGCATTCGCGACAAGGTTCTTAAACCGATTATTCAGGATCTTGAAGAATCGGGCATTGACAATTGGCAAGAGCTTATCGGGCATAGCCCTATCGAAAAACGTAAAGAGCATGAGCTTTCACTGCGTGAGCTTGACGTGCTGAAATTGGTTGCTCAAGGATTAATCAATAAAGAGATTGCCGACAAACTTAATATAAGTCTGAATACGGTACTCTCGCATCGTAAAAATATTACCGCAAAACTTGGCATTAAAACTGTTTCTGGGCTGATATTTTATTGTATATCGCACGGCTACTTAATGGCTGACGAAGTGGAATTGTAGCTTTCTGCAGCCATCCTATTTTACCTTTCATTTTTTACTTACATCTATTTCTTAACATTATGTTATAAAAAAGAAAGTCGCCCATTTTTCAGATGGACAACTTTCTAAACTTATAGTTTGTTTTTCGATCAATTTATTTGCTGAAATCACGTGGAGCCGGAACCGGTTTTAACGGTTCACGGTTCTTTAAATCTTTCATTACTTCTTCGATTGCACGATTCAACTGCTGATCTTCGCCGTTCCATTCTTTTAGGGGATCATTGTCAATCAATATATCAGGGTCAACGCCATGGTTTTCGATAATCCAATTACCTGTTTTAGCATCATAGCTTGTAAAGAATGGCACACGCATATCCGTTCCATCAATAAACGGCATTGACGCTGTAATCCCTACTATACCGCCCCAAGTACGTGTTCCGATCAGTTTTCCTAATTTAAGCGCACGGAATCCCCAAGGGAACAGATCGCCGTCTGAAGCTGAATATTTGTTGATCAGACATACTTTAGGTCCTACCTGAATTGCGTCCGGTACTGTACCGATACGGTTTGAACCACGACGCGTTGTCAGACGATAAGGTTCACGTGATAAGCGTTCAAGTATCATCGGCGAAACATTACCTCCACCGTTGGCACGGTCGTCAATGATCAGCCCTTCTTTATCTAATTGTGGATAGAAGTGGCGAACAAACTCATTCAGCCCCTCAGGTCCCATATTTGGAATATATATATATCCTATTTTACCGCCCGAAGCTTTATCTACCTTCTTGATATTTTCCTGCACCCAATCGTAATGGTAGAGTGAATATTCTTCTTCTAAAGGTTTTATCACGATTTTGCGTGCTCCGGCTAATTGCGGTTTGCTATTCAACGAGATTTCAGTCGGAACGTTTGCTTTATCGACTAAGAGGGCATACATATCTTTTACACTATTGGTCGGTACGCCATCTATGGCAACAACGTACTCTCCTACTTTGGCATCAATTCCCTGCTCGGTCAACGGCGAACGTAGTTCTTCGCTCCAAGAAGCACCTTGCAATATCTTTTCGAGGCGGAAGAAACCGCTTTTATCTCTTGATATTTCTGCTCCTAAAAGTCCTGTCTTAATACGTTTCGGACGATCGGTTTCGCCCGGATTGATGTATGCGTGTCCGACATTCAACTCGCCGATCATTTCGCCGATAATGTAGTTCAGATCTATACGCGTTTTGGCATATGGCACTAAGACATTGTATTTGCGATATATTTCGTCCCAGTTCACTCCGTGCATGTTTTCGAGATAAAACCCGTCACGGTATATACGCCATGCTTCGTCAAATATCTGCGCCCATTCTTGTGCATAATCGGTTTTGATTTTCATGTTCGATAAGTCGACATTTTTCGACAAATCGACTTTGCCTTGCGGCATATCGGTTACATAAACACTTTTGCCTTTAAGGAATGATGCTTTGGTTCCTGCTGCGGCAACTGACATCATAGCTCCTTGTGCAACCAATTCTTCGCTTTGTTTGTCAAGGTCATAAACATAGGTAGCTTTACGACCGAAGTAATATACTTTTTTGCCGTCTGAGTAGATATTTGAGTAATTTGATGGCGCAATCGGCAATTTGGCTATGCGATCTCCTATTCCGTCAATATCTATTTTAACCGCCAGTGCTTTTTCTGAATCGGTTTTAGGTTCTTCTTTTTTGTTGTCTTTCTTGTTTGCAACCGCATCGGTTTTAACTTTTACGACTGGGTCTTTTTGTATAAACGGCGATGGGGTATTTTTATCCAACATGATCATATACACACCATATAGGTCAGTATATATATGATTCCATTCAAGCCAACCGTATTGTGGCACGAAGTCTCTGGCTGATGTAAACAACAGATATTTACCGTCTGTGCTGAATACTGAATTTTCGGAGTCGTACCATTTATCGGTAACCGCATATTCTTTCTTATCGTCAATATTATATATATAAATGACGCTTAGATTATTTTCGGCTACCCGTGAATAGGTCAGCCATTTACTATCGGGCGAGAAACTTACGTTTTTAGGTTGACCGGCTGGATCTTGCAGAATTAGGGTTTCTTTACCCGAAGGTACGTCTACTAATACGATACGGTTTTTACGATCGGTATAAACAATTTTTTTGGCATCCTTGCTCCAGACAAATCTGCTGATATAAGTGGGTTTTTCTTTCGATGTGTTGACACGTTTTCCTTCCAACCTTTTTATAGGTGTATTGGAGAAAGTGAGTTGTTTTATTTCGCCGTTTTCGGCATCTTGTATAAACAGTTCTGTTTCTGTGGTAACGTCGGAGATATAGGCTATGTATTTGCCGTCGGGCGACCATTGGGCTGCTCTTTCATGCGCTCCGGGTGTGCGTGTTATATTTTTAGTTACTCCTTTTTCGACCGGCACATTAAAGACTTCGCCTCGTGCTGTTATTGCCAAACGTGAACCGTCGGGCGAAAGGCCTGCGGCATTCACATAGTTAGCACCATCCTTTATATCTCCCCGAGCGTAAATATTGTCTGATCTCAGTGTAATATTCACTTTCTCCGGTGTCTTGGTGGTTGCATCCATCTTGTAGATGTATCCGGCGTTTTCAAATACGATGAGATTTCCGTGACAAGTTGGAAATTTCACATCATAATCGGTAAACTGAGTGACTTTTTGTGTTTGTTTTGTTTTTGTGTTATACACAAAAATATTCATCGTGCGGTCACGGTCTGATATAAAGTATATCTCGTCACCGATCCACATCGGCATAATGTCTTGTGCCTTGTTGTTTGTTATATTCACCACTTGTTTTTCGGCAGGGTTATAAACCCAAATATCGTCTGCCATACCACCTTGATAATATTTCCATGTACGGAATTCACGCATTACACGGTTGTAAGCAAGTTGTTTGCCATCGGGCGAATAGCTGCAGAAACCGCCTTCGGGCAACGGAATAACGTTTGATAAACCGCCTTCTTTGTTCACGGTGTAAAGTTTTCCTGAAAATCCGTCGCTGATACGATTGCGGTAAATGATGTTAGTACCATCGGGAGTCCAACCCATTACCATGTTGTTAGGTCCCATACGGTCTGCAAGGTCATCACGTTTGTTGGTGGCTGTATAAGTGATACGCAAAGGTTCGCCGCCTTGTGCTGGTATAGTGTATACTTCTGTGTTGCCATCGTATTGTCCTGTGAATGCAATGGTTTTGCCATCGGGCGAATAATGGGCAAACATTTCGTATCCTACGTGCGAAGTCAGACGCCGGGCTTCTCCTCCAGTTATAGGGACTTTGTATAAATCTCCTGCGTACGAGAATACGATCTCACTACCGTTTGTTGAAGGAAAACGCAACAAACGTGCTTCCTGTGCCGTTACTGTCATTAAAAACAGTGCAGGAAGAATAAGTAATAACTTTAATCTTCTCATATATAATATATTAATTTAATTGTATGCTTAAGGTTATTTTCGGATTATTATTGTATTCGGCTCAAAACATTGGCTCTGAAAACAAGTGTACCTGATGAATAGTTCCATGTTTCGACTGTTCCGTTTTTGGTTATTTCAAGGGGTTCGCCCCAAGCAAGACGACACATTTCTTTTGTCATGCCGGTTTTTACAACATTGTTTAATACATTGTTGAAATTGATTTTGCCAAATTTTTTCAGATAAGTGTTATATTCTTCAACGGTATAAGCTTTTTGTCCGCCGTCAGAATATGGGTCTACCATTTCATATGGTACAATTATGCGCTCTGCGTAACTGTTCTGAAGCAACAAGGATAATAGATATTTTTGAGGATCGAGCGTGACTCCGAGACATTTCCATTGCATGCCTTGCGCATTATGTTTTACGGCTTGATTGTTAATCACATTTACAGGATTAACCAAGGCTTTTTGCGAAAATATATACGTCTTATTGATTAATTGTTGCTGCCGTTTTTCATAGAATCCGATGACGATAAACGGAAAGGAAAGGTTTGAGCCTTGGCTGTCGTATCGGTAGTATACCGTTTCTCCTATGGATTGGTCTTGTAATTTGAGGTAACTGTATCTGGCGTATTCTTCGGGATTATTTTTTGTCTGCGGATGGGCTATTACATCTACCACGTTGAAGCAACGTCCAACCAAGGCGTCGTATTGGGTACTGTAACCGTCACCGACTTTATAGACATTTTTCCGATCGTTCAGTATCACATCGTCTTTTTTGTAGTTGATGACAAAGCCATCGTAACCCAGTTTTTGGGAATTATCGGGTAAACCTTTTACACATAATTGCTGTCCGATGTATTGTTGTGGGTCTGCCCCCACATAATTATGTATGCTGTCATATGGCAAAGTATGGGCTTCGATTGCTGCCTTTGCCTTGAATGTCATAAAAGTCAGTGATTGTAATATAATGAGCGAAATATAAATTCGTTTATTCATTTTTTGAAGTTTGATTGAACAAGAATAACAAAGGTAATTGTTTTTTAACACAAATATGCTCTAAAACCATTCAATCTGAAATAAAATAAACTGTTTTACGTTACATTAGTCAATGTATGAACATTCAACTATAATTGATACACGTGGTTCAACTGTTAATGTGTTGTTAAGATTAGGTGTTTTGCCGGTAATTATATCTTGAGCTTGGTTAAGTGGCTTTATGTTGGCTTAAGCTTTTAGGCTTATTGATTTTTACATATATCGGACAAGTTGATTATTAGTTTTGCTTTTGATACACATATTCCATCGTTTATTGTTCGGTTTGTTTAGTAATTGCTAAACAAAATCAAGTCGTACCTATTTTAGGTCTAAGACAACGAGTGTACTTACATATCACTAAGTATAAGAGTTGAATTATCTCTTTCATCGTATATCTATTTTCTATTCATAGTGTTAAATTTTATAAAGAAATCGCCATTCAGGGTGAAAGTGACTTTTTATTTTTTTTAAATGGAGAGGATCATCGCTTCCGCCCAAAATGGCAATAACTATTCAGGTTTTTTTTACAATTTCTTCAATCCTTTTATTTGTGAATTGTCTGTCACCGGTATGATGCTTATTGCATAACCTCCGCCGGGTGCAAGTGTAAGATTCAAATGCGATTTATTTGTAACCACTACTTTACGGATCTCGTAGGCTTGGGGATTGGTTTTGTAATGTGCGTTTTTAGCATCTGCATAGATTGTGGCAATATATTTCTTGTCGGCATCAAGAAAATCGAAAGCTATTTTTGAGTGATATCCTTTTTCTCCGCAAGTACTGCCAACAAACCATTTATCGGTACCTTTACCTTTACGTGCCACTGTGATATATTCGCCCGGTTCAGCCTCAAGGTATTTACTGTCGTCCCAATCTATTGCAACGTCTTTGATGAACTGAAAAGCATCGAGGAAACGGTCGTAGTTTTCTGGCAGATCGGCCGCCATTTGCAGCGGACTGCTCATCGTTACATATAATGCAAGTTGATTGGCAAGTGTGCTGTTTACGTGGGATGTATTGCCGGGATTGATCTTTTGGATGTCCATTTCAAAAATGCCGGGTGTATAATCCATCGGACCTCCTACCAAGCGCGTAAAGGGTAAAATGGTGGTATGGTTGGGTTTGTTTCCGCCAAACGACTGATATTCGGTTCCTCGAGCCGATTCGTTACCGATCAGATTTGGCCATGTGCGACATAGTCCAGTTGGGCGAACTGCTTCGTGTGCGTTGACCATGATTTTATGATCTGCGGCTTTTTTCAGCGTATAGAGGTAATGATTCACCGCCCATTGTCCGTAATGGTGTTCGCCTCGTGGAATGATATCGCCTACGTAGCCTTGTTTGACCGAGTTGTATCCATGATCGTTCATAAACTGATAGGCTGTATCGAGATGACGCTCGTAATTACGGATAGAGCTTGATGTTTCGTGATGCATCATCAATCTCACACCTTTGCTTTGCGCATAGCTTTGCAGTTCATCTACATCAAAGTCGGGGTAAGGTGTCACGAAATCAAACACGTAATCTTTAGACAAGGCAAACCAGTCTTCCCATCCCTGATTCCATCCTTCCACAAGTACTTGCGAGAAACCGTGTTTAGCCGCATAGTCAATATATTCTTTTACGTGAGCTGTGTTTGCCGCGTGTTTGCCGTTGGGCTTTGTCTTAGTATAATCAGTAACGCCCAACTGTACGCTTGGCAAATCGTCAGTATAAGCCCATGAGCTACGTCCCGTGATCATTTCCCACCATACTCCGATGTATTTTACAGGTTTAATCCATGAGGTATCTTTTATTTTGCAGGGCTCGTTCAGATTCAACGTGATATTGGATGCCAAAATGTGTTTTGCGTCGTCACTTACGATAACTGTACGCCAAGGAGTATAACATGGGGCTTGCATATGCGCCATATTGCCTTGTGCATCGGGTGTAAGTCGCGACTCGAATATCATATTCTTGTCGTCAAGTTCAAGATGCATACAGGAGTAATCTATCAGGGCAGCTTCGTGTAGATTGATGTACAAGCCGTCAGCCGTTTTCATTTGTAATGCGGTCTGCACTCCTGTGGGCGAAAACACGTATTGCGATGTATTAGGGGTTACGGCGGTTTTCATCAGCCCTCTAATTTCAGACAATTTTGAGGTTGTGTAATCATATTCTTGTGTGTCGTAATCGCCGGGTATCCAATAAGCGGTATGGTCTCCTGCCATGGCAAATTGGGTATGCTCTTGTTTTACTACAAAATAGATAAGATTTTTTTGCTGTGGAAATTCATACCGAAATCCTAATCCGTCGTTAAATAACCGAAAACGAATAATCATCTGACGGTCTGTTTTCGGTTGGTTAAGCGTCACAGCCAACTCGTTGAAATTGTCGCGAATATCTTTTGTTTCACCCCATACAGGCTGCCAAGTTTCGTCAACATTTGATGTTTCGGTTTTAGCTATTTCAAAACCACTATACAGGTTTGTTTTAGCGTCTTGTTTTGCCTCATCGTTGTTTTTGGGCGAAAAGTTATCGAATGTACTTTCTTCTCCTGAAGGGGTTAACTCAAGTCCCAAAGTACTTGGTTTGATTACGTCCTTACCTTTAAATATCAGGTTATAGGTTGGTCTGCCGTCATTGCTCAAACTGAAATCCATTGTAAGATTTCCGTCGGGCGAGGTCAGTTTCTGTGCGTTGAGCATGCCGCATGGCACTAATATTGTTGCCATTATCAACGCTTTAATGTTTAGTTTCATTTGATATTATTTTTTTAATCAATTTCGTATTATGGAGATTAATTTTCTGTCTTTACCGATTCTAACTTATATGTCATATTATCGGGGTCATTCAGATTGAGGGTAATCTTATATTTTCCGGCTTCAATTTTGATGTTAGCACCACCCTGCTCCAGTTTTCCGTTGGTACCTCCGTATTCAATGCCTCCCCATTTGTTATCGGCACGGAATTTAATTTCACCGTTTTTCAACGTAGTGGTCACAACAAAGGTTTGTTTATCCGTATCGAATCTGAAAGGTATGTCATTATCGGGTTTTTCATCCCAACCGTTAGCGGCATCTCCTACTATTCCTAATGTTTGTATGCTCTGCACTTTTGTGAGCGCGCTGTTTGACAAATCGAATTTGAAGAAATAATAGTTATTGGAATATATATTTCCGATATTCCCAGAATTGCCTGAACTGATCAGATTTATCACGTCAGCCTCAGCCTGTACATTCTGCCCGTCACTTAATCCCCAGTTTGCGGCATCATCCCATTCCGGCTGTCCTGTATTACCTATCTTTGGAATTGCGAGCTTAAATCCGTCGGCTGCTTTCCCGTTAAAATATATCCATCCTTGATAGTTTTGATCTTTGTTAAAGTCGAACAAACTTTGTGATGCAGACCAATCCCATCCGCTATAACCGCCTATCACCGTTACTTTAGGATAGTTGGCTTCACCATTGTAGGGGGTTAAATTGGCTGTTCGGATGTTTGAGTAGAGAACTGAATGATTGTTTGGATTTGTGCTGACTGTAATCTTCAATCTGAAGTCGAACAATTTTGTTGTATTGTGCTCAATGTTATATTTTTCATACAAATCCATAATTGCATTGTTCATAGCCTTGTAAGTTATATCCAACGAGCGATTTGTTGTGTTTCCCAAATCTACGGCATTTGCAAACTCGTTACCGGCTATATCCATTTGCAAGATATATTTGGGTACTGCCTGATAACCGAAATCGAACAGGCTCCAACGGAATGTTTCCACTATCTCTTTTTCTTTTGCAGCATCAAGCACGTAATTGGTTGCCGTCAGGCTGTCCAACTGCCCTGTTTGTGATGCGGAAGGATCGAAATAAGTTTTGTCTCCGTCATCGCACGAAAAGAATGTGGATGCCAAAATAGTCAAAACTAAAAGTATATGATTTATTTTCATAATGTTTATTTTAACAAAAAATAATTAATCGATTACTTATATAGTGGATTTTGCTGAAGTTTCGGGTTACCTGTCAGGTGTCTTGTGCTGATGGGGAACAATTCATATTTGGCATCTATATCACATCCTTCTTTTATGCCGCCTTTCCAAGCCCAATTATAGCCGTTGGCGAATTTGCCGAAGCGGATAAGGTCGGTTCTGCGCTGTGCCTCCCAGTAAAGTTCACGACCCCTCTCGTCAAGAATGTCTTGTAATGTGACTGATGTCGCGGCTGACAATCCTGTACGGCTATGAGCATGTACCTTATTGTATGTATTTATTGCTTCAGGCTTGCTTAACCTCAGTTCTGCTTCTGCCTGAATAAGTATTACGTCTGCAAGGCGGAACAACGGAAAGTCTGTGTCGACCCACTGGTTGTCTCCGTGTGGATTGGCTGCGCCATTCCAACCCCGATTGGTAAATTTCATTACTGACCAACCACTATTGAAGTTGCCAAGTTCATCCATATTTTTTGTACGATTATTTGTGAAGAACAAAGCTCTCTTATCGGTTGTATCAAAAAGATTTGTTAATTGCTGTGTTGCCCTGTAACCGCTCCACGATGAGGTGAAGTTAAGTAAATCGCCGGTCATATCGCCACCTGTCGATGCAGCTATAATAGCTGTCATTCCGCCCCAATCAGTTGCCATATCGTAGTCGTAAGGCAATGCAAATATTATTTCTTCAGAGCGATAGTTATCGGCGCAGAACAGGTTCTGATAATTATCTTCGAGACGTAAGCCCGTGTATGTGTTGACTTGTTTTGCGTATGCGAGCGCATCTTCCCAACGTGGTTTGCCGGTATATACTTCGGCATTGATATACATTTTAGCTAACAGTGTCTCTACCAGCTGATTTGTTACCAGACCGTAGGTCGAAGCTGAATGATTTTTCAGATTATTTTCCTGAAGTACTGATTTCAGCTCGCTCTCGATCCATTTGAACATACCTTCTCGTCCTAATTGTTGTGGGTAATACGACCCATCGACAGGGTGTTCTTCGGTTATCCATCCGGGATTGCCAAAGGTATCGAACAAAAAGTAATAGTTCATGGCACGTAAAACCCTTACTTCGTCACGCATACGGTTCAGTTCTGCAACTTCTGTCAAAGGTTTAGCCGTATTGCGCAAAAATTCGTTGGCAAATGTTATATTCAGCATACAACGTTGATAGAGCATATAACCGATATTATTGTTAGGCATCAGCATTGTTTGAGAATAAAAACGCTCGTCGTTGTCGTTCCAAGCACATTTGGCTTCGTCCGATGTCAGTTCCTGCATATTGAAGTAAATGCGCAGAAAGTTTGTTTTACCCTGATCGGTTGATGAAGGTATATCGCCATCGCCATCGGGACCTGTCAGCCCCAATTTATTGAAGCCAGCATATACTTTGGCTACGAGTTTCGGGTAGTTTGCCGCATCGGCGTAAGGATCTAATTCTACGTCCGATCCTCTCGGTGTTGTATCCAAATCGTTGAGGCATGATGTATGTGCAAGCTGAACATACAGGGCCACCGCCACGATCCATAACACTGTTTTGATATTTAATATGATTGATTTCATGATTGGGTCTGTTGTTTAAAAGTTGAAGTTGAATCCTAACATAAACATAAGGGGACGTGGATAGGCATTGTAATCTATTCCGTCATTTACTTCCGGATCGAGCCCTTTGTATTTGGTTATCACTATCGGGTTTTGAACGGTGGCGTATACTCTTGCTTTGAGTTTACGCATGGTCAGATCATCGAAGGTGTAACCTAAGGTTATGTTGTCTATTTTCAGGAACGAAGCGTTCTGTACGTAATAATCGGATAAAAGCTGTTTGGTATTGAAGTTTGTATCGAACGCAGATTTTGTGCGGTTAACCAGAAATATGCTGTTCGAGAATATGGTGTTATTATTCAGATCGGCATTGTTGGCTGCCATGGCGTTATAAACATAGTTGCCAAGGGATACCCGACCGTTGAAGCCTAAATCCCAGTTTTTGTATGTGAATTTGGAGTTAAAGCCCATCAACACATCGGCTGCCGGTTTTTTATAAAAATATTTGTCTTTTTCGTTTATTACTCCGTTTCCGTCAAGATCGACATACGCACCTTCAATAGGTTTGCCGTTTTTGTCGTAAACCTGTTTATAGACATAAAATGTTCTTGGTGCGTAATGTTCGATATAACGTTGCAGGTCTTCGGCTCCGTCACCGCCTGTCGATCCGATCTGCTGACCGAAATAATCACTGCCTTTCACATTAACGAGTTTGGTTATCTTGCCATCGTTGTATGATACATTGAATCCGAGCTGCCATTCAAAATCTTTGGCTACGATAGGACGTGCATTGATTGAAAACTCAATACCATTATTTTTTAATGTACCTATGTTTTGGGGTATCCTCTCTCCTGCCGACACTCCTGCAATTGCAGGTGCTTCGCGGTTAAGCAAATCTGTGGTTTTACGGAAATAAACGTCTACAGAGCCATTTATACGGTTATTAAGAAAGGCATAATCCAGACCGGCATTCCAAGTAGTGGTGGTTTCCCATTTCAGGTTGGGGTTATAAGCGTTAGGGCGCATCTGTTGAACCCAATTAATCGAACCGTTTTCGTTCACTCCCATCGGATAGTATCCTTTGTCTTTACCTTTTTGGTACGAAGGTTTTGAGGGATAGTAATACTCATCGCCCAAATCCTGCTGCCCTGTCTTACCCCATCCAAGTCTGAGTTTCATATCGCTCAGCACGTCTACGTCTTTAAAAAACGATTCTTCTTTCATTTTCCATGCCAAAGCCATAGCCGGAAATACGCCCCATCTGTTGCCGGATGCAAAACGTGATGAACCGTCGTCACGCAGGGTAAACGTGAACAGATACTTATTATTGTAGGTATAATTGAATCGGCCGAAGAACGAAATCAGATAGTATTCTTTAAAATTATATAAATCGGATGTTTCTCTTAACCCTAAATCTGAATTGTCAATCTTCGACACGTAGTGCGATGTTTGGTCGCTTGTTTTCTTGTAGTGCTGCCATGAATATCCGCCCATGATGTCGAATTTGCTTCTTAACGACGGCAGTTCTTTGGCATACTGTGTATATATTTCCATCAAACGGTTGTTTCTGAAATTCTGAAAACGTTTCCTGTCACCGCTTTTGAAGTCGTCTTCATCATAAACAGTAGGGTTTAATGCACTTTTGAAGTCCTGCCCTGTTGTTGTGGCTATATCTAATCCCAGATTGAAATTAATTCTTAAATCAGGCAGGAAATGAAATTTATAATCGGCTTGCAAATTACCGACAAAGTTGCGCACATAAGCCTGATTTCTCTCCATACGCAACATTGCTACGGGATTTTTTCCGGCTATATTAGCCAACTGTCCGTTATCATTAGTCCATGTGAAATATCCTCCCCATTGGCTGCCATTGGAAACCGGCTGTGTGGGATCGAATGATATGGCTGAACCGATGGCTCCTGTATCGGCAAATCGTGTTTTAGAAAACATACCTTTACCGTTAAAATTGATTTTCAAGTGATTATCAAAGAATATGGGAGATAGTGAAATATCTGAAGTCACACGTTCCATCTTTGAGGTTATCAGGATTCCTTCATCATTTGTATATCCTAACGAAGCACGATAAGGGAGTATTGCACCGACTGTTCCGTAAACACTTACGTGATGATCGGTTGAGATTGCAGTCTGAAATATTTCGTCTTGCCAGTCAGTATTGGAATTTCCCAACAATGGCAATACTTTGCTTTGCTGCGAAGTGCCTTCAAATTTTCCGGTTACGAATTTGCGGTACTCATCGCCGTTCATCACATCTATGCTGTTACGTCTTGTGCTGATACTGAACTGTCCGTTATACGATACTTTTGCTTTACCGCTCGTTCCTTTTTTGGTTGTAATCATAATTACTCCGTTTGAAGCTCGTGAACCATAGATAGCGGTTGCCGACGCGTCTTTCAGAACCGTAAAGGTTTCGATGTCCGCCGGGTTGACCATCGAAAGGAAATTGGATGATCCTGACAGATCGTTACTCATGATTACGCCGTCTATGATTACCAACGGGTCATTTGATGCGGTAAGGGAAGAACCTCCACGAATGCGAATGGTTGATCCATCGCCCGGACGACCGCCGTTTGAGGTAACGGACACTCCCGCTATTTTTCCGGCAAGCAGATCTTGTGCATTGGTTGATAAGCCCTTGTTCATTTCGTCAATTTTGACGGCTGTTACCGAGCCTGTCAGGTCTTCTTTCTTAGTGCTTCCGTAGCCTATGACAACTACATCTTCAAGCATTTTAGAATCTTCAGTCAATACGACGTTTATCACATTTTTACCTGCCACAAGCACTTCTTTAGATTGGTAACTGATAAATGTAAATACCAGTGTGGCATCGCTTGGCACGTTTATCTGGTAATTGCCATCCAAATCGGTCATCGTGCCGTTTGTTGTGCCTTTTATATGTACACTTGCTCCGATAACAGTCTGCCCTGACTGATCTGTCACTGTTCCCTTGACATTAATCGTCGGTTTGCTTTGTGCAGACAAACCTGTAAACATAAGCCAACTTCCCATCATGATGAAAAGTGCTTTTGTCCATAGTTTTTGTTTAATTTTTCTGTTCATGGTTTAAACATTACTTGTTAGAATTTATAGTTTCCAGATATTGTAGTCTGTGACATTTCTGCGTGATATTCGCTAAAATGTCTTATAAAACAAATTTAGTCACACCTCAACTGAAGGAAAGCAAGGAGTAAAGCACAGAGTAAGTAATTCATATTCCGAAATAAACGCAAATATTTAATTATAAGTAGTTTGTAAAATACAATAAATTGAATTGAAGTAAATACGAAGAAAGGGAATAGGAAGCTTTTATTTAATTTTGAACTGCCCGATTTGCCTAACTGCGTCGGGAAATGATTCTTTTGCGATCAGGGCTTTGTTCCGTACTTTGAGCCTGTAGTTATAAACGGTCTGTGCAGAGTAATGTAAAAAGCCTGCTATTTTAACACTATCGTTTATCCCCAGTCTGACAAGGGCAAAAATGCGCAGCTCGGGGGTGAGCAGCTCACCTTCTTTAGGTATAATATGTTCATCGGGGTTCAAGAGTGAATTGAACTCACTGACGAAATTGGGATAGAGGTTGAGAAATACGGTATCAAAATTGCGATAAAATTCTTTCAGTTCGTCATTGATCAGAGAGGTGGAGAGTGTCAGTTTATATAATTCATTGACTTGTCCGACTTTTAGTTTACGGTTGGCGGTTTTTCTGAATTCTTCGAGTTTATCGATGTAGGCTGAACACATGTTGAAGAGGTAACCGATATATTCTTCTTTCACATGGCTTGCTTCAAAAAGTTGACGGTTCAGCTTGTTCAAATCTTCATTTACTTGTTTGAGGTTCTCGTTAACCGTTTTCAGCGTCCGTCTGGCAATCGCTAAGGCTTTTAGTTGTTTGTATATGTATATGATCGACACGATTAGAACCAGCAGGAATATGGATATGAGAATGACAAGGAAAACAAGCCTGTCGTGGGCTGCTTTGGCTTCCTGATCGTATGACCCGTTGATAATAAGTAGCATTTGCGATATCTCTAATGTGCGCAAACGTGCGTTACAAAATATAGCGTCTTCCATGGCACACATCATATATTTGTACGATCGTTCTATCTCGCCGTCTTTGTAGATTAGTGTAGCCAATTTTCGGAGTGAGATATATTCTTTGACCGCTCCTCTTGTATCATCGATTGCCGATATTATCAGATATTTTTTCTCCAACTGTTCTTCGCCCAGATGGTGATAGATGTCTGATATAATATATGCTGTTATTGCTCGTTGATGAGTATTCATCTCTCTGTTATTATACATATCGAGCATATACTTCAGGGCAGCGTTATAATTACCGTCCATAACCATTTTAGGTCCGTTAACAAGATGATAGCCTATATCGTCAGGTGAATGGACCGACAGTATGGAGTCTTTGTAGCGGTAGGTAAGTTCTTTATAATATTTCTGATGTTGTTCTGATAGTGTATTTTCTGTTAATTGAGTGTAGATGGAATGGTAGAGATGATAATAATAGGCTTGAAAGCCATATTTTTTTATTTTTTGCCTGTTATGATTGAGCATTTCCAATGAGGTCGAATACATACCTGTCATCGCCAACACTTCAACCATGTTCATTTTTGCCTTCACCACAAGCGAATCATTGTTGATGTTTCGGGCTAATTCGGCACGACGCAGAGCGACCGCATAAGCTGAATCGAGTTGATAGCTTTTATATGCATCGAAAAGATCGCCCAGAATGTCGCATTTTTTTCTGGATGAGGGAGTATTCTGAAGCGAGTCTTTTAGTTCAGCTATTGATGCGACTTTTTTATCGATATATTTTTGTTTGTCACGGATTGTTTGATCAAGTACTTTGATGAGCGAATCTGTGGTCTGTTCTAAGGTATGACCATAAGCAGAAAAATGAATAAGTATTATCCCGATTATTACAAAAGAAAAGAGCTTCATGTATGCTAATGAAATTGTTGAAGGATAAAAGTTTAGCCTTCCGGAAAACATTTGTCAGTCAGGTATAATGACATATTATCGAACGTTATTTACTTAATGTTTGCTCGTCATGATGCCGAGCACAAGCTCGTCGGTCTGCGACATGCCCTCCGACCCTATCTTTGTAAGGTTGCTTATACATTGATCTACGTCATTATCAATGATTCCTTCTAAGTCGGTAACGCATCGTTGTTCCATAGCCAGCATAGCTGATAATAGTGCGGTTGAAGCTCCGCTTGTTACTTTCATAGAGCAACTCGGTTTCGCTCCGTCGCAAATCATGCCTGTCAGGTTAGCAATCATGTTTTTGACGGCAAAACAAATCTGCTGATATGATCCACCCATCAGATAAGTTATTCCACAGCTTGATCCTGTAGCTGCTACAACGCATCCGCATAATGCGGAAAGGCGTCCGAGGCTTTGTTTCATGTATATTACGGTCAGACTACTTAGCATCAAGGCTCTGGCAAGCTGTTCTTCGGTTTTTACGTTTTCTTCAGCGTAAATCACAACAGGCAATGTGGCTGATATACCCTGATTGCCGCTGCCCGAATTACTCATCACGGGTATCATGGCTCCTGCCATACGTGCATCGCATGCTGCTGATGTGTAAGAAAGTATGTCGCTAAAAACATTATTGCCCATTATGCGCCTTTCTTGGCTTCCTAATAATGTTTTGCCGAGGCAATGACCGTAACTTCCTTTTAGGGATTGTTCTGCCGCCGATTTATTCATGCGTCCGGCTTCGAGGATAAAACTGATTTCGTCAATGGGTGTTTCGGTGGCGAATTCATATACTGTGCGCATGTTCAGCACCGGCTCATCGGTTGCAAGATGGGAATTGCTGCTTACTTGTTTCTGATACTGCACATCGTTGTTTTTGGCGATATGTATAAAGGTGGTATGGCTTCCTGCTATTATGGCGCAAGCGGTATCGTCTCCTGCCTGACAGTTGACTTCGATGTAAAGTTTTTCGTTAATATCTTTTTTCAGATTGATATTAATAACTTTATCTTCAATCATTTTTTTCCCCCGCTCAACATCTGACGGGGTTATGTCTTTGAGTACTTCGAGATTGTATTCCGATTTTCCGGCTAATGCTCCTAATGCAACGGCTATGGGCAAACCTATCATATTTGTTCCGGGTATGCCTACTCCCATGGCGTTTTTCAGGATATTGGCACTTAACAAAACATCTATTTTTTGCGGAACACAACCTAATGTTTCTGTTGCTTTGGCAACGCAAAGCGAAACAGCAATTGGTTCGGTACATCCTACCGCAGGAACTACTTCACGTTTAACGAGATTTATAATCTGTTGTCTCTCGTGATTGTCAATACTCATATATATTCTTTACTTTTATGAACACGAAGGTACTAAAAATTATTAATTCTTTATTCAGTTAAAATCATCAAATCAACCATTTATTTATTCCATTTTCGTGTGTACAGAGTATACTGTAACAGGTGTCGGCTTTGCTTATATAAAGTTTCATAGACAGTTATCATATTTCCTCGACACCCCATAGCAATAATTGATAAGACTATTTTTTATATAAATAAATGTAATAATGTTAATTTTTATTTTGCAAAAAATAATTAACGGAAAGAAACTGTGATTTTATTTTACTTTTTTTGAAATCAATTATTGATTAATTGTGTTTATTAATCCGAAGTTATGTGTTATAAATATATCGTCCGTTTTCATTTAATCTATTTTTTATTTCAAATATGGACCGTTTAAAACTAAGTTTTATAGCTACACTCATATTTCTGACCACTGCATGCGGCTCGAAAAAAGAGCAGGACAGACAGCTGAAGGCTGTCAGCGTTTACACGACTCAATATGCTAAAGGTTTTAGTGTAACTAAGTACGCCGACTACACGGAAGTATCGGTTAGAAATCCTTGGGACACGACAAGTGTTTTGCACAAATATATATTGGTGGACAGAAATAATCCTATTCCCGCCAACCTGCCTAAGGGTACGGTAATTGAAGTGCCTGTTAAAACAGCTTTGGCATATTCAACCATCCATTGTTCGGCACTGAAGGAGATAGGTAGTTTGGATATTATTAACAGCGTTTGCGAATCTAAATACATAAATATTGATGAAATAAAAAAGGGGATAAACGAGGGTAAAATTGTTGATGTGGGTAATGCGAGCAGCCCCGACATTGAAAAAATAATTATGCTTTCGCCCGAAGTGATTTTCGCCTCTCCGATTATGGGACAAACTTATGGTAATGTTGTAAAGACGCACATCCCTATTATAGAAGCTGTAGATTACACAGAGGCATCGCCTCTCGGGCAGGCTGAATGGATTCGGTTTTACGCTTTATTCACCGGTAAGGAGCAGATTGCAGATTCGCTGTTCAATATTACTGTAAATAAATATAATCGGATTAAAGAAACCATCAGTAAGCATCAGGGAAAGAGACCTACGGTGCTGACTGATATGAAATATATGGATAGTTGGAATATGCCGGGCGGAAAAAGCTATATGGCAAATATGTTGTCTGATGCGGGAGCGGATTATATTTGGAGTGACAACGATTCAAAGACTTTCCTGCCATTGTCGTTCGAAGCGGTTTTGGACAAAGGCGGCAATGCTGATTATTGGCTTATCAAATACTATTCGTCGAAAGATATGACTTACGAAAGCCTGAAAAAAGATTATCGTCCTTACACTTATTTCAAAGCCTATAAAGATAGACATGTTTTTGCTTGCAATACGTTTAAATCGACTTACTATATTGATCTGCCTATCCATCCCGATTATATTCTCAAAGATATGGCGTGCATTTTCTACCCGAACCTTTTCGATGGTTATAAACCGAAATATTTTTCATCGATTAGTGAGCAATGATTGCAACAGTTAATTATGTTTATGTATTGAAACATTTTGTGTCCGCTAAATGTTAATATTATAATATAGTTTAATTAGGTTCTATCGTTCAGACGGGCTAATTCCAAGTATGTTTTTTAACATTAAATTATTGATCTTTCGATATTTATTATCGTAACCTCTTTGAGTTTTTCTGATATCGTTTTTTGCTTTCTTGCAACAAAGGTTTACTACTATTAATGTAAGGATTTATTAACCGTTTTTAGCCTCTAATGTAAATCATTGAAAGAATTAAGCAAGTGAAACGAATTCATCATCAACTTATAATTTTATCTTATGACTATTAATGATATTGGCAATTATGCAGGAATCATCTGGGGGGCATTGGTGCGTAAAGGGCTTATGTCTATCCAAGAAATCGGTGAACAAACCAGATTGACGGAAGATTCAATTTATGCGGCATTAGGATGGCTATCGAGAGAAGGTAAAATTCGGATTAACTACTACTCGGACTTTGTTAGTGTGGAACTTAAAAATATGAGTACCGAAGTATTTTTTTGAAAAAGCATCTTTAAACCGGCTCGCAAAAACCTTAATTCAAATTGTTGGAAGAATGTGTAATATTTTATTTGAAAGAAAGCTGTAAGGACTAACCTGACGGCTTTTTTACCAATAAAGTTTTTGTAATCAATATATATTAGAAACTGAGCACCTCATTTATTATACGCGATCCTCATTCTTGCTATTATAAAATTTTTATTATCTTCGGAAAGAAGAATGAAATAGTAAATATAGAACTAAAATAATCCGTTTTAATCAATTTTATCTAACCTAAATGTTCTGTGACATATCTAAGCACGATCTGAAATCTAAATATCAGTAAAAAAATGCTAAATCTGATGCATAATTATATATCTTTGCGTTTTATAAATTAAACTTAAAAACTGGTATTTCTCAAAAAAAATTTTACCGTATTATTTTCATTTAACATCGTAGCATGAAAGGTATAGTATTAGCAGGCGGTTCCGGAACCCGTTTATATCCAATAACCAAAGGGGTTAGTAAACAATTGCTCCCGATCTTTGATAAGCCCATGATATACTATCCTATATCAGTGTTAATGTTAGCAGGCATTAGGGACATTCTCATTATATCCACACCTTACGATTTACCTTCATTCAAACGACTTTTAGGAGATGGTTCTGATTATGGTGTTCATTTTGAATATGCAGAACAACCCAGCCCGGATGGTTTGGCTCAGGCATTTATCATCGGCGAAAAATTTATAGGCAACGATTCGGTTTGTCTTGTTTTGGGTGATAATATATTTTATGGAACAGGCTTCACTTCAATGCTTAAGAATGCCGTTCAGAATGCAGAGAAAGAAAACAAAGCTACAGTTTTCGGATATTGGGTAAGCGACCCCGAACGCTATGGGGTTGTTGAATTTGATGATAGCAACAATGTGCGCAGCATTGAAGAAAAACCTATTGATCCGAAATCAAATTATGCCGTGGTGGGTTTATATTTCTATCCGAACAAAGTTGTCGGAGTGGCAAAATCAATCAAACCGTCTCAGCGTGGCGAACTTGAAATTACCACTGTCAACCAGGAATTTCTTAAAGATGAAGAATTAAAAGTAAAACTTCTCGGACGCGGTTTTGCTTGGCTCGATACAGGCACACACGATTCACTTTCAGAAGCCTCAACATTTGTTGAAGTCATTGAAAAACGACAAGGATTAAAAATAGCATGTCTTGAAGCTATCGCATTCAAACAAGGATGGATCTCTTCAGAAAAGATACAAGAATTAGCAAAACCGATGCAAAAAAACCAATACGGCCAATATTTATTGAGAGTTGCTAATGAAACAAAAATAAAAGATTAAGTATAAAAATGGAACTCATTAAAACATCTTTAGAGGACGCAGTAATCATCCGACCACGACTGTTTGAAGACTCAAGAGGTTATTTCTTTGAATCGTTCAACCAGAAAGAATTCGAAGAAAAAGTATGTCAAACAAAATTTGTGCAGGATAATGAAAGTAAATCTTCATACGGTGTCATAAGAGGGTTGCATTTCCAAAAACCGCCATTTGCCCAAAGCAAGTTGGTACGGGTCATAAAAGGAGCCGTGTTGGATGTCGCAGTCGATATACGTAAGGGTTCGCCCACATTCGGTCAACACGTTGCGGTTGAGTTAACCGAAGAAAACCATTTACAGTTTTTTATACCCAGAGGATTCGCACATGGCTTTGCGGTATTGAGCGAGACAGCTATTTTCCAGTATAAATGCGACAATTTTTATGCACCTCAGTTCGAAGGCGCTTTAGCATGGGATGATCCTGATTTAAACATAGATTGGAAAATTCCACCAACTGAAGCTGTCCTTTCAGACAAGGACAAACAGCATTCACAATTAAAAAATGCAGAATGGCTGTTTAACATAAATGACAAATTATACCAATAATTCAGACAATGAGTAAAAATCGTAATATATTAATTACAGGAGGTGCAGGATTTATCGGTTCTCATGTAGTAAGATTATTTGTAAACAAATATCCGCAGTATAATATTATAAATCTGGATGCTCTGACTTATGCCGGAAATCTGGAAAACCTCAAAGACATTGAGAACAAGCCGAACTATACTTTTGTAAAAGCCGACATATGTGATTATGATACGATCGTAAAGATATTCAACGATTACAAAATTGACAGTGTTATACATTTAGCAGCCGAGAGCCATGTGGACAGGAGTATTAAAGACCCGTTCATTTTTGCCAAAACAAATGTATTGGGTACGTTAACTTTGCTGCAAGCCGCCAAAGAGTACTGGCAGGCTCCATATAAAGATAACCTGTTTTATCACATTTCGACCGACGAGGTTTATGGCACTTTAGAATTCGATGGGACATTTTTTACTGAAGATCGCAAGTATGAACCGCATAGCCCATATTCGGCAAGCAAAGCAAGTAGCGACCACTTTGTCAGAGCATTTCACGATACATACGGATTACCCATTATAATTACAAATTGCAGCAATAATTACGGCCCCTATCAGTTCCCTGAAAAGTTGATCCCACTATTTATAAATAATATCAGGCACAACAAGCCATTGCCTGTTTACGGTAAAGGCGAAAATGTCAGAGATTGGCTGTTTGTTGAAGATCACGCGCGTGCTATTGACATCATTTTCCATAAAGGAAAGGTTGCCGACACCTATAATATAGGCGGGTTTAACGAATGGAAAAATATTGATTTGATAAAAGTCATCATAAAAACAGTAGACCGTTTATTAGGAAAACCCGAAGGCACATCCCTTTCGTTAATTACCTACGTAACAGATCGCGCAGGGCATGATTTACGCTATGCGATTGATTCAACTAAACTGAAAAACGAGTTAGGTTGGGAACCTTCGCTCCAATTTGAAGAAGGTATCGAAAAAACGGTAAAATGGTATCTCGAAAATCAACAGTGGCTTGATAATGTCACTTCCGGCGACTATCAAGTATATTACGAGCGAATGTATAAATAAATTTTAGAGAATAGATATGTTTGAAGATAAGGTTTTAATGATTACCGGAGGAACCGGTTCATTCGGTAATGCAGTTTTAGGTAGATTCTTAAATAGCAATGTAAAAGAAATCAGAATATTTTCTCGTGATGAAAAAAAACAAGACGACATGAGGCACTCTTTACAAAGTCCGAAAGTCAAGTTTTACATTGGAGATGTACGTGATAAAAGATCTATTGAAGAAGCTATGGGAGGCGTGGATTATGTATTTCATGCGGCAGCTTTAAAACAAGTTCCTTCATGCGAATTCTTCCCAATGCAAGCTGTTAAAACAAATGTGCTGGGAACTGAAAACGTGATTGACGCTGCTATTTCTAATGGTGTGAAAAATGTAGTGGTTCTCTCGACCGACAAAGCAGCTTATCCGATAAACGCTATGGGAATAAGTAAGGCGATGATGGAAAAAGTTGCAATTGCCAAAGGGAGATCATTGGGTTTAGATGCTAAAACAACTATATGTTGTACACGTTATGGAAACGTTATGGCTTCAAGAGGATCAGTAATACCCTTATTTATCGACCAGATCAAGAAGGGTAAAGAGTTAACGGTAACCGATCCGAACATGACAAGATTCATGATGACGCTTGAGGATGCTGTTAATCTTGTCATTTTCGCTTGGGAAAACGGTAAGAATGGAGATTTATTTGTACAAAAAGCTCCATCTGCGACTATCGAAACTTTAGCCGAAGCACTGATTGATCTATATCATGCCCCAAAACCGATGAAAATAATTGGCACAAGGCATGGCGAAAAAGTTTATGAAACATTGGTAACAAGAGAAGAGATGGCTAAGTCAATTGATTTAGGTGATTATTACCGTATACCTTGTGATAACCGCGATTTGAATTATGACAAATACCTCAATAAAGGAGAAGCTAAGTTTTCTAATTTTGATGACTACCATTCTCATAATACCAAAAGATTGAATAAAGAAGAGATGAAAGAGCTTTTATTGAAACTTCCATCAATTCGTGAAGACTTAGGCTTGTAATTAGAATAAAAAAATGTCTGAAATCAAGATAATTCAAGGAGAAATCCACGTTGATAACAGAGGGCAGATCAGTTCTCTGAATCATTTCGATTTACAAGATGTACATCGAACTTATATAATCCATCATCCTGATAAACAAGTAATACGAGGGTGGCATGCTCATCAATTTGAGAAAAAATGGTTTTACTGCATTAAGGGCAGTTTTGTTCTTGCCTTTGTGAAAATTGATAATTGGGAAAATCCGTCAAAAGACTTAAAACCTGAAATTTTTAAGTTAAGTTCAGATAACAGCCAGTTAATATGTCTGCCTGAAGGTTATGCAAATGCAATTAAGGCTCAGGAAGAAGACTCGATATTATTAGTTTTCTCAGATAAGACATTGGATGTAGCAATTCATGATTCATGGAGATATGATAGCGGTTTTTGGGTAGATTGGAATAAATTTTAATATATAAATGGCAAAAAAAATCTTAATATTAGGTTCTTCAGGCATGGCAGGTCATGTAATAACTTTGTATTTTCAGGAACAAGGTTATGACGTGACCGCTTACACAACTAAAGCATTCAAACATTGTAGCAAAAATATAATCGGCAATGCTTTTGATACAAATATATTGAAGGACATTTTGCTTACTGGTAATTATGACGCAGTGATTAATTGCATTGGTATATTAAATCAGTTTGCTGAAGATAATCTTGCTAAGGCTGTATATTTAAACGGGTATTTACCGCATTTAATTGCTGATACTTTAAAGGACTCTGCTACCCGACTTATACATATGAGTACAGATTGTGTGTTTGCGGGAAATAATGGGCCGTACAAAGAAGATTCATTTCCAGATGGTCATAAATTTTATGATCGGACAAAAGCCTTAGGCGAAGTTATTGATAATAAGAATTTAACATTTCGTAATTCTATCATCGGCCCTGATCTTAATTGTAATGGAATCGGTCTTTTTAACTGGTTTATGAAACAAAAAGGGACTATTAAAGGTTATACACAGGCAATATGGACAGGTGTAACAACTCTTACTTTAGCTAAAGCCATGGATCAAGCTTTAAAAGAGAATCTGACCGGTTTATTCAATTTGGTAAACAATACTTCTATTTCTAAATATGATCTATTGCAACTCTTTAATAAGCATTTCCGAGACAATGCTCTTGAAATCATCCCTGATGATAATCTGAAACTTGATAAGACGCTTATATGTACAAGAAAAGAAGATTTTTCTTTTGTGGTTCCGAGTTATGAAGCTATGATTATAGAAATGAAACAATGGATCATTGATCATAAATCTCTTTATGATTCTTATTATAATTAAAAACCCAGATTTCATAATTTAGCTATTATTAGGGTTCGCTCCCCTTCAAAATATTTTTAGATGGCTGTCCAAAAAAATATCTTAGCAAACATAATCGGTCGGATATGGAATATCATATCTATATATTTGTTTATACCTTTATATATTCGGTTTTTAGGTGTTGAGAGTTACGGGGTCATATCATTTTATACATTGCTTTTAACACTTATGGCATTTGCCGATGTAGGTTTGAGTGCCACACTTAATAGGGAATTTGCAAAAGTTCAAGATGATCCGTTTTATAAGCAAAATTTACTTCGGACCTTTGAATATGTCTACTTAGGAATCAGCATATTTATCATTTGTCTGATTTTTTTCACTGCCCCCTTTATTGTTAAAAATTTTGTTAAAGCCGAGACTATTCCATTTACAGATTTAGTCAGACACATACGCATAATGGGCGTTATAATCGCGTTTTATTTAACTTCTACACTTTATAATGGCGGATTAATCGGACTACAAAAACAGGTATTGAGTAATGTGTTGATGATTATTTATGGCGTAGTGCGTTCAGGATTGGTTATAATACCTCTTATCTGGGTTCGCAGCTTAGATTTTTATTTTCTTTGGCAATTAGGTGCTGTGATAATATACCTCATTACTCTTCGTTATTATGATACACGTTTGGTTTTTTACTCATCTCCCGTCAAAGCCGATTATTCTTACTTTAAAAATCTCTGGAAATATGCATTGGGCATGATGCTAATGGCTATTATTTATTCGGCGAACACTCAGATCGATAAATTATTTATAAGTAATTTACTATCTCTCAAAAGTTTTACTTATTATTCATTAGCGGGAATGATTGGGCAAAGTGTATTATTGATTGCAACCCCAATCGGCATAGCCATTTTTCCTGAGTTAACCCGATTAATTACCTTGGGAAATGTAGATAATGCTAAAAAGTTTTTTCATAAATTTTCATTTTTAATAGCTTCGATTACATCTTCAATAGCTACTGTTTTAATATTTTACAGATACGA
Source organism: uncultured Dysgonomonas sp. (assembly GCA_945273835.1). Lineage (GTDB taxonomy): Bacteria > Bacteroidota > Bacteroidia > Bacteroidales > Dysgonomonadaceae > Dysgonomonas. Next base: position 64,986 of record CALYPL010000003.1, read on the forward strand.
TTACACGTTGCTTTGGACAAAAGACTCAATAATTTCTTCTACGATAAGCTACCCTACTGTATTGATTGTATTGGGAGCAATGTTTATGGCTATACAATTATGTCCTTATTATTTAGCTTTGGCAAATGGTCATACTCGTACGAATGTAATCATGGGCATAACAAGTATCATTTGCGTGATACCTGCATTATATCTGTTAATTCCTAAATACGGTTTATCAGGAGCAGCATTGCCTTGGCTTGTCACGAATTTTATTAATACTATTTTGCTTGGGTATATTGTCATAAAAAAATTTCTAAAAGGAGAATTTTATAAATGGTGTTTATATGATTCTATCCTACCTGTATTCATCAGCTTTATAATTGGTATACCGCTATATTTTTTCATGTCATTCTTACCAAAGGGTATATTTACTATAATATATGGTTTAGTTATTATTACGGTCATATGTATTGTGAACGGTTTTATTTTTATAAAACGATATCCTGATGTACTGAATCACCCTTTTATTTCAAGATTAAAAAAAATCAAATAATATGGAACCATTAATATCGATTGTCATACCTACCCGCAATCGGTCAAAATATTGTATCGCAGCAATTGAAGATATTCTTTCTTATGATTACCCATATCTTCAGTTGTGTGTTCAGGATAATTCGGACGACGCTTATCTTAAGGAGTATATAATGTCGCGTAAAAATGATCCGAGATTAATTTATAAATATGTTCCCGAACAGTTAGCATTTATTTTTAATGTTAATGATTCCATTGAACTTGCTACGGGTAAATATGTTATTATGATAGGTGATGACGATACTATTTTACCGTCCTTATTCGAGGTTGTTGAATATATGGACAAAATGAATATAGATTCATTATGCTCTATCCCTATCATAAATTACTATTGGCCGGGGGCGCATCCTCAGCATCAATCAGGGTATTTGACTGTTCCGAAACAATTTGTTGAATATAATGAAGTGTCTGATGTTGATAAAAAACTTAAAAAGTTATTTCAAAAAGGTACAATCAGATATCTGAAATATAATTTACCGAAATTATATCATGGTATTGTAAAACGTGAGATATTAGAGAATATTAAAAATAAAACCGGACATTACGCAGGTGGATTAACACCAGATATATATCTTTCTATCGCAATCTCGACATTGGTGTCAAATCATTATACAACTAATTTTGCTTTTTCAATAGCGGGTGCATGTACTCAGAGTGCAACATCACAAGATTTGAATAAGGGACATCGGGGCTTATTGAAAGATGCTCCTCATTTCAATTTACGAGGTGATTACGAATGGGATTCATTGATACCGGATTATTATAGTATTGACACTATTTGGGGGGAAACAGCTTTAAAGGCTGCTGCTGAAATGGATATGCCTATGCTTAGAGAATCATTCAACTTTAATTATATGGCTGCTTTCAGCTTACTGTATAATAGATCGATTTTTGACATTGCTTATAAGCACACTTTCAATAAATGGAAAGGCATTAAAAAATCAATGAAAATCTGTTCAGTAGGTTTAAGTGCATCATCAATCTTAGCGACTTATATTTTTAACCGATTTAAAAATCGATTTAAGAAAAAGGAATTAATATTGGAATATGAACCTGTTGAAAATATATCCGATGCTTCAAAATTGATAAAGATATAATCTTTATCAGGTATAAGTTCATAATTTTCAATACAATATCAAGATTAATTATATATGGCAAAATCAATAATATCTTATTCAAAATCTTTGTATTTTTATCTTCGGCAGACTCAAATTAGAATAAGAGAAAAATTATTTGCAAAAGTTCCTCAGGATTTAAAAGCCACTCCAATAATAATCAACAATTTTAACCGCCTTACTTTTTTGCAGACTCTTATTAAAAGATTGGAAGAATGTGGTTACACAAATATTTATATTATTGATAATGCATCAACATATCCTCCATTATTGGATTTTTACGAAACAATACCATATAAAGTATTTCGCCTGAAAGAAAACATCGGATATTTGTCACTCTGGAAAACAGGAATATATAAAAAATTCCGTAATCAATATTTTGTATATACTGATTCTGATGTAGTACCATGCGATGATTGTCCGAACGATTTTATTGAATATTTTTACCAATTAATGAAAAAATATCCAAGAGCATCTAAAGTAGGATTTGCTCTCAAAATTGATGATCTGCCCAATACGTTCAAAAATAAAGATAAAGTATTGAGTTGGGAAAGAAAATTTTGGGAAAATACTCTCGAACCCAACATTTATAAAGCTGCAATTGATACTACTTTTGCTCTTTACAGACCAAATATCAAAGGAGGGGCATACTTTCATGACTTCATGATTCGTACTGCGGGAAAATATCAGGCTAAACATCTGCCTTGGTATAACGATGATAATAACCCTACAGATGAAGAACTCTATTATATATCCTATGCTAAAACTTCGACTCATTGGACAATATTAAATAAATAATGCCATATTACTATCTCATAATATTTTTGATTTTAATGTTTTGTGCATGTTGCGAAATATATGGCATGAATCGTCGCACATCAAAAATCATCACATTCACAGCTTTCTTTTTAGTTTTTTCGACAGCCGGATTTAAGTATGAAACAGGTATTGATTGGAGAGTTTATGATGCAATATTTTACTTACAATGGCCAATCGGCAAAATTCTTGATTTTGGGATAGTTGATTTTTTTTCTCAGTTCGGTTTTGAACCGGGATATATTTTATTAACCTCAATCATAAAAGAATGTGGAGGAAGCATACAGACTGTCTTTTTTATAGTAGCTTTAATTAATATAATATTATTATACAAAAGTTTAAACTATTTTTCTAAATATCCGATTTTTTGCCTCTTGGGATATTATTGCTTTGTCTTTTTCATATTAGACATGAGTGGTATCAGGCAAGCAATCGCATTAAATATAGTATTATATACGATGCGATTTGCACTGGAGCGAAAATGGTGGAAATATTTCATAGGAATATTAATCGCTTCAACATTTCATCAAACAGCTATCTTTTTGGTTATTATTTATCCATTATTCTATAAACAACAATTAAAAACAAAATATCTGCTTACAGCTTATATTTGCAGTTTGCTCATAGTGTTGTTAAAAATTAAGTGGTTACAAAGTATAGCTCTCATCGCGTTGCCAATATTGGGTTTCAATTCTAATCTTAGCGAGAAGATGGTGAATTATATATTTTCTTCAGATTATGATGACCCGTCCCTAAGTATTGTAAAAATAGCTTTTGTTCTTAGTGTAATCTTTTATACATATTTTTACCGTGAAAGATTTTTAAATGACACGCTAAGTAAGTTCTGTTATTTATGTCTTATAATATTTGCTATAATAAATAACTTGATGTTTGAGCTATCTGAAGTAAATACTCGTTTATCAGCCTATTTAATTATATTTATAATTTTAGCCATATCCAATATAATCAGTAAAAGCTCTATTAAAAAAAACAAGTTAATAATAAGTGTAATTACATTATTATATTGCTATTTATATTGTTCAGTATATCTATTAGAAAAACCATCAACCATAGCTTATAGCCCATATCAGAATTATATTATTTATAAAATATTGGATATACGAAGTACAGGTGAAGATCGCTTAGATAAATTTAGTAGTCAATGAATAAAATATCAGTTTGTATACCAACCTTTAACGGAGGAAAATATATAAAAGAACAGCTCGAAAGCATATTGTCACAAATATCTGAAGATGATGAAGTCATTATTTCAGACGATCGTTCAACAGACGATACAATCAAGATCATAAAATCATTTAATGATAAAAGAATCAAGATATTTACACATGAAAAAATAAAGAATAATTATAAAGGACCATATAAAAATATATACTACGTATATAGAAATATAGAAAATGCCCTCTCTAAGGCTACTGGTGATTATATATTTCTGTCAGATCAAGATGATATCTGGTTACCCGATAAAGTAGAAAAAGTCTTAGCTGAATTTAATAAAGGAGCAGAAATTATTCTGCATAATAACATTGTTGTAGATAATAATAAAAATGTATTGCTTGCATCGTATTTTAACTTCTCACGCCCTTCAAATAATACGATAAGAATAATTGTACGTTGTTTTATACAAGGTGCATCAATGGCATTTACCCAGAAAACGCTTAAATTCTCACTTCCATTCCCGAATAATCCAATAAGTCACGATCATTGGATTGCATACAACGCTTTTTTTCGAGGTCATAAAATCACATTCATAAACGAACCATTATTATTATATCGGAGACACGAAAATAATGTTTCACCAAGTTCAGAAAAAAGTAAAAACCCGTTATGGTTCAAAATCAGTTATAGATTTCGTCTCATTTGGGCAATTATATTAATAAAAAAAAGATAATAACATTCACTTTTTCGATGAAAAAGATCTTACATATACAAGTATTACCCAAATTATCCGGTGTACAAAAAATTTCATTAGAAATATTCAAAGGGCTTTCTGATGATAAATACGAAAAATATATCCTCTTCAGTCAAAACTCAGACAATGGTGATTTAGAAGAATGTGTCAGACAATTCGAACAAGCCGGAGTAAAAATAATATTCTCTAAAAATCTGGTTAGAAATATAGGTTTAAAAGATCTACCCGCTCTTAAAGAAATATATAAACTTTGCAAAAAAGAAAAATTCGACATTGTCCACACTCACTCCACAAAACCCGGTATAATTGGTAGAATAGCAGCAACACTTGCCCGAGTACCATTAGTTATACATACAGTACATGGTTTATCATTTCATACATTCGTTAAATTCCCATTATGGCAATTCTATTGGTGTTGCGAAATGTTCGCATCGCTATTTTGTAAACGAATAACCATGGTAAATAAATATTATTCAAAATACTTCAAATGGTTTAAATATAAAACCTCAACAATATATAACGGGCTTGATTTTACAAAATTTCCCCCAATTGATGAATTTGAAGTAAAGAAAAATAAAAAACTTCCACGAATCCTTTATGTAGGTCGGTTAGATGAACCTAAAGACCCTTTGACACTACTCAAAGCAATAAAAATTATATCAAATCAATATCCTGAAATTGAATTAACAATGGTAGGAGACGGAGAGAAATACAATGAATGCGTAAATTATATACAAACGAATAAATTAGAAAAAAATGTTTCAATGGTAGGTTGGAAATCTAATGTATCAGAATACTATATGACGCACGATATATTTGCCATGACATCAATATATGAATCATTTGGATTAATTTTTCTTGAAGCCGGTTATTACGGACTGCCGATAGTAGCAACAAACGTAGAAGGAATACCCGAAGTGGTTGAACAAGGCAAAACCGGATTATTATCTTCTGCTAAAAACCCGGAAGCATTTTCTCAAAATATAATAAAATTAATAGAAAATGAAAATCTTCGCAAACAAATGGGGCAAGCAGGACATGAAAAAGTTACTACACAATTTACCTCACAAAAAATGGTTGATCAATATAAAAAAATCTACGAATTGATTTGAGCCATAACATCCCAATAAGTATAATTGCTATTAATCACCAAAATTAAAAACTTAAAGCATCCGACATAAATCCATAGTCCCCAAAAAGCAAATTAACAAACAAATAATCTGACATTTAACCTATTTATTGTTAATAAAACAAACATAAACAAATTACATTTGTTTTAATAGAAAAAATTAAAGCAAATCCCTCGTTCATTATAACAATAAAATATCTAAAGCCGACCCGTCTTCACAAAAAACAGGTTGAGCCATGACAAACCGTATTTACCTTGTACGAAGTTTTCTGTAACCCTCAGGCAGAAAATTCTTGACATCATACCACAACAGAAAAACAAAAAGTTGTATGAAACTAATATTAATGATAATAGGCTTTCTGTCGATTATGCTCTTCATCTATCTGCTCATAGCAGGCATAAAAATAGTGTCAACATTAGCATTTTACATAATTGCCGTGTTAGCCCTTGTATCAGCAGTCGGATTCATAATATACTTCATCGGCGTAAAAAGAGGCAATAAACAGAACAATTAACCCCATAACATAATGATATACATAACCATTATATTCAAGCTAATAGTAGGGATGATAGGAATTCTTTTCTTCCTACGTCTTGCAGGTAAAGGACAGATGAGTCAGATAACACCCTTAGACACAGTAAACTCATTCATAATAGGAGCATTTGTAGGAGGAGTAATCTACAATCCCGATTTAAGCATCTGGCTCATGCTCTTCGCCATGTTCATATGGGGACTTATAAACATTTTATTACGCTCCCTTATGAGGATCAATTTCTTCAACAAACTATTGATCGGCAAATCAGAATACCTTGTAAAAGACGGCATGCTCAATCTAAAAATGCTTAAAAAAAATCATCTCAATATGGAACAATTCAAAGCCATATTACGGGAACACAATGTATTCTCACTTTTAGACGTGGACGATGTCCGATTCGAGACCGACGGTCAACTAACCATTTATAAGAAAAAAAGTTCCCCACGATCATATCTCTTAGTAAACAATGGCGAAATACTACAAGAGAATTTGAAAGAAACACACAAAACCGAAGAATGGCTATGTAGCGAAATGGAAAAACTTCAAATACAAGATATATCAGATCTGTATTGTGTAGAATGGATCCCCAACAATGGGTTTTACATAGTAGACAAAGAAGGAAAGATAAAAGATATGACAGAAAAACACGACGCCAATGATAAAAAATAATAGAAGAAAATCTTATTTAGGCATATTAATTAAAAACATTCGCTTATGAAAAGTCATGAAACATCAAAATTGAAAAATCCGTTAACACAATACTATCACGGAGATTACAAAAAACAGTCACAAAAAGCACCCGGAATCGAAGCAGAAATGCAACCAATACCCGATTGTGGAGAAAAATCATACTGCGGACACGAAAAACTGAAAGGACGTAAAGCACTCGTAACAGGTGGCGACTCAGGTATCGGACGTGCAGCAGCCATAGCCTACGCACGTGAAGGAGCTGACGTAGCCATTAACTACCTGCCAGCCGAACAAAAAGATGCTGAAGAAGTAAAAAAAATCATCGAAGCAGAAGGACGCAAAGCAGTACTCATACCCGGTGACCTGAGTGACGAAAAATTCACCGTAAAGATGGTTGAAACAGCAGTAAAAGAGCTTGGCGGATTAGACATCATGGCATTAGTAGCCGGCAAGCAAACAGCCGTAAAAAACATAGAAGACTTATCATCCGAACAGTTCCGTAAAACATTCGAGATAAACGTTTTCTCTCTATTCTGGGCAACAAAAGCAGCTATACCGCACATGCCGGCAGGATCAAGCATCATCACAACCTCATCCATACAAGGCTATTATCCGGGCGAGATGCTGTTAGACTATGCTTCCACAAAAGCAGCCATCATAGCATACAGTCAGGCATTAGCAAAACAAGTAGCATCAAAAGGCATACGTGTCAATGTAGTAGCACCCGGTCCGGTATGGACACCACTCCAGATAGTGGGCGGACAACCATCAGAAAACATTCCTACATTTGGTCAGGAAACACCCCTACGGAGAGCAGGTCAACCAGTAGAATTAAGCGCGGTTTACGTTCTCTTAGCATCCGAAGAATCGAGCTATACAACAGCCGAAGTGTACGGTGTAGCAGGCGGTATTCATATCGGATAAACAAGAATAAAACCCGAATAAAACATGTAATATCTCCCCCAACAGTGAAAGGGGAGATATTATTTTAATTAAACCAACCCATTAAACATCAGAAAGTAATAAAGACCATCAGAAATAAGGAAACATAATTTTTTCATAGTCATATCCATTAAATATTTTCGTAAAGTTTGCATAGAACACTAAAACATCAATACCCAATCCGATAAAGCGACAATCGACCTTAAGCAATCAAAATTTACCTCAGCCAAACAGACAAAGCCCCTATCCTCCACAAAAAATGCAATTTATACAGAAAATATTATAATAAATATTTAAAAATGATCAGAAGAAAGAAACCTTGATAAAGTAAACACTATATTTGCCTCAAATTTCCAAAACAATAAAATTATCAGTACAGGAAAATCGGGCGAAAGATGCTTAATAGAGGAAAAAAAGAAATCAGAAAATATCCTTTAGGCGCTACCTTACATGCGAAAAATGAAAGGTATACCTCATCGTTCCGTAACCGATTCTGTAAAGCCACCCCCCTACCACAAATAACAGTTGTAAGTTTATTTCTACAACTTGCAAAACTCCTTCCACAAGAAGTAAGTAAAGACCCCTCGCCGATTAGAGGCATCTTAATGCCGACGATTAAGATGTCTACATAAAATAAAAAAGTTCAAAAGAACAACGTGACATATTTTATTTTCGATTTGAAACAAACGAAATAATTATTTCCTATTCATATTCCTAAAAAAATTGCTTTATGAAAAGAGTACTAATACCCACTCTTGGTCTGAGCATATTATTCATGATGGTCGCCTGTCAAGGCAAAAAAGAAGGAAAACACGAAGCAGTAGTATATCCTGCAACCTTCCCTCTTAAAACCGACACAGTGGTGACAACTGATTATGTTGCTAAAATTCAATCCGTAAAAAACATCGAAGTCCGCGCACAAGAAAAAGGCTTCTTAGAAAAAATCTATGTAGACGAAGGCCAATACGTCAAAGCCGGGCAAGTATTATTTTCTATCATGCCACAACTCTATGAGGCTGACGTGCTGAAAGCACAAGCCGAAGTAGATCAGGCAGAAATAGATTACAAAAACGCAAGCACGCTTGCCCAGAACGACGTAGTGTCGCACAACGAAAAAGCCATGGCAAAAGCTAAACTCGATGCAGCCAAAGCCGAGCTCAAAGCAGCGCAGACACACCTCTCATTCACAACCATCAAAGCCCCGTTTGCCGGAGTAATAAACCGTATACCCCTGAAAATAGGAAGCCTTGTCAACGAAGGCGATTTACTGACATCGCTTTCCGACAACAAAAGCGTATACACATACTTCAACCTGTCTGAAACACAATATCTAAATTATCAGAAACAAACAGACAAAACATACAAAAAAGTAGGGTTAATACTATCGAACGGAGACACATTTCCGCAGAAAGGAACCATACAGAATATCGAAGGCGAATTTGACAGCGAAACAGGAAATATCGCATTCAGAGCATTATTCCCGAATCCCGATATGCTGCTCCGTAACGGACAATCAGGTAGGGTTTTATTAGATGTACCGCTCAAAGGTGCACTGATAATACCACAAAAATCCACATTCGAGTTCCAAGGACAGAAATATGTTTTTGCAGTCGACGACAAGGGCAAAGTCAAATCTCGTCCGATTGAAGTAGCGTATGTGCTGCCTGACATCTACATACTCCGTTCAGGCTTATCGGAAAACGATCACTTCTTGCTCGAAGGACTTCAGAAAGTCAAAGACGACGATCAGGTAAAAACAACCCTCGTATCGCCCGAAAAAGCATTGCAGTCGCTTAAACTCGATGCAGATTAATAACCCAACCCACAAAAAAGAACTGTTATGTTTAAGAAATTTATTCGCAGACCGGTTCTGTCAATCGTAATAGCACTTGTCATTGCCTTTTTCGGAATCATCTCGCTGGTTAAGCTCTCGGTAACACAATTTCCGGCAATATCGCCACCCAAAGTAAACGTTACCGCAGAATTTCCCGGAGCCAATAACGAATTACTGGTCAAAGCCGTTATCATACCCATAGAAAGAGCTTTGAACGGCATATCCGGTCTCAAATATATCACCTCAAACGCCGGTAACGACGGCGAAGCCGCCATACAGCTCGTCTTTAATCTCGGAGTCAATCCCAACGATGCAGCCGTAAGCGTGCAGAACCGCATATCATCGGCAATCAACAAATTGCCGCCCGAAGTAGTACGCGAGGGAGTAAAAATCACTCGTGAAGAACCAAATATGCTGATGTACATCAACATATACAGCGACGATCCGGCAGCAGACCAGAAATTTCTGTTCAACTACGCCGATATAAGCATCTTTGACGAACTCAAACGTATCGAAGGAGTAGGATTTGTTGACATACTGGGAACACGCTCATACGCTATGCGTGTATGGCTCAAACCCGACCGAATGACAGCCTACAATATATCGGCACAAGAAGTTATGGACGCTCTGAGCAGCCAAAGCATCGAAGCATCGCCCGGACGTGTTGGCGAAAGTTCGGGAGTACGCTCTCAAGCATTTGAATACGTGCTGAAATATCCCGGACGATATACTACCGAAGAAGAGTACGGCGATGTTATACTGAAAGCAAATCCCGATGGCGGATTTGTCCGGCTCAAAGACGTTGCCGACATCAATTTCGGCAGCATGGTTTACGACATTTATTCCAATCTGAATAACAAACCATCGGCGGCTATAACCGTAAAACAGTCCTACGGATCAAATGCAAGTGAAGTTATCAAAAATGTAAAAGCCCTGATGGCGAGACTACAAAAAGAAGACTTCCCCAAAGGCATGCACTATGAAATAAGTTATGACGTATCACGTTTCCTTGACGCATCTATGGAAAAAGTCGTCCATACACTATTCGAAGCATTCATACTCGTAGCCATAGTCGTATTTCTGTTCCTCGGCGACTGGAGGTCTACCCTCATTCCGGCAATCGTTGTCCCCATATCGTTGATAGGTAGTTTTGCCGTCATGTGGCTATTCGACATCACCCTCAACATGATCTCGCTCTTTGCCCTCGTCATGGCAATCGGAGTCGTCGTCGACGATGCCATCGTAGTCATAGAAGCTATCCATGCCAAGATGGAACGCGAAAATCTGACGGCACTCAAAGCCACCGAAGCGGCTATCAGCGAGATCGGCGGAGCTATCATAGCTATCACGCTTGTCATGGCAGCAGTTTTTATACCCGTTGCCTTTATGCCCGGACCATCAGGAGTGTTCTTCAAACAATTTTCTATAACCATGGCATCATCCATTATCATTTCAGGTATATGCGCCCTGACGCTGACACCTGCGTTATGCGCCCTCATCCTGACCAATGATCATGGTAAGCAAAAGAAACAGAACGCCGTCACACGCTTTATCGGCAAGTTTGACAGCTTCTTCAAAAAAAGTTCAGACAAATACAAATCGATACTCGGCAAGACCGTATCACGCAAGGCGCTGACACTTCCGCTCTTACTTATATTCTGTTTGTGTATCTACCTGCTTAACAATTCGCTTCCGTCAGGATTTATTCCTCAAGAAGATCAGGGTATGATTTACGCAGAAATCATCACACCTCCGGGTTCGACACTTGAACGTACCAACGAGGTTGCGCAGGAATTGCAGAAAGTTTGTCAGAAAGTGGACGGTGTGGAATCCGTATCGTCACTCGCAGGATATGAAATTCTGAACGAAGGTACAGGATCGAACTCCGGATCGTGTCTGATCAACCTGAAAAAGTGGAGCGACAGATCAAAAAGCGCATCGCAAATTATTGAAGAGCTTGAAGAAAAGAGCAAAAACATAGTTGGTGCGGAAATTGAATTCTTCCAGCCACCTTCAATACCCGGTTACGGTACGGCAAGTGGTTTTGAATTGCGCCTACTTGACAAAAACAATAAAGGCGACTTTCAGGAAATGGAGAAAGTGACCAAAAAATTTGTTGAAGAGCTGAATAAAAGACCTGAGCTAAACTCCGTATTCTCGTTCTATTCCGCCAGCTTTCCGCAATATATGCTGAAAGTAGATAAAGAATTGGCTGCACAGAAAGGCGTATCTATTGACAATGCGATGGGCAATCTGTCAACCCTCATCGGTTCTGATTACGAAGTCAGCTTTATCAAATTCGGTAGACCATATCAGGTAATCGTACAGTCTGACCCTCGTTACAGGGCATTACCCGAAGATATACTTAAACTTACGGTTAAGAACGACAAAGGCGAAATGGTTTCGTACTCCGATTTTATGAAACTTGAAAAAGTTTACGGACTATCTGAAATGACACGCCACGATATGTTCAACTCAGCCGAAATTGAAGGTAATGCGGCAGACGGATACAGCAGCTCGCAAGCCATCAAAGCAATACAGCAAGTAGCACAGGAAACTCTGCCTAAAGGCTATGGCATAGACTGGGAAGGTTTGTCGAAAGACGAAGTAGCTAAAGGACACGAAACCGTGATTATATTTTTGATCTGTCTTGCGTTCGTGTACCTCATATTGTCCGCTCAGTACGAAAGTTTCATACTGCCATTGCCAATCATACTTTGTCTGCCTGCCGGAATATTCGGTTCCATGCTGTTCCTGAAAATACTTGGTTTAGAGAACAACATTTATGCCGAGATAGCGATGCTCATGCTCATCGGCCTCTTAGGGAAGAATGCGGTGCTGATTGTCGAATACGCCGCGCATAAGAGGACGCTCGAAGGTATACCTGTCAAACAGGCAGCCATCGAAGGAGCTGTACTCCGTTTCAGACCTATATTGATGACATCGTTCGCATTCATTGCCGGACTTATACCCCTTGTGTTCTCAACAGGTCCGGGAGCAATCGGTAACCGCACTCTCGGAACTGCCGCAGCAGGAGGTATGCTCATCGGTACATTGTGCGGATTGATCCTCATCCCGGGATTGTATTACATCACCGGTCTTATACAGAATAAACTGAAAATGGCAAGATGGGAAAGAGATACCCCTTTCACTGAAGATACAGAATATATCAAACCATTGAACAACAATGAAAAAAATAATAAATAAATCATATTTTGTCTTGGCTGCGCTTCTGTTGGCAATACCATCATGTAAAGCTCCGAGAGAAACGGTGGTTAATGGTGGCATTGAAAAGAACGTTCCGCTCAGCTACTCGAATGCTTTGACAGCCGACAGCACTAAAAACGAGGCGATAACTCCATGGCGGGAATTTTTTACCGATCCCGTTCTTGTGGGACTGATTGAAGAAGGTCTGCACAATAATCAGGACTTACTCATCACCTTGCAGGAGGTTGAAATAGCCAGAAGCGGTGTAGCCGGAATCAAAGGAAGCCTTTTCCCATCAATTGGTTACGAAATTGGTGGAAATCTGAAGAAGAACGCCCGTTACACCAGCGATGGTGCGGGCGATATTGGCAGCGAAATCAAACCCGGGAAAAAATTGCCGATCCCGACAGGCGATTACCGTGCAGGGCTGACTCTTGATTGGGAAGTGGATATTTGGAACAAAATCCGCACGGAGAAAAAGGCTGCCGTGGCTCGCTACTTATCGACTGTGGAGGGCAAGAACTTTGTGCTGTCTAATCTGATAGCCGAGATAGCCACCACATATTACCAACTGCTCTCGTTAGATAATCAGCTTGATATTGTTGAAAACTATATCGGGTTGCAGGAAAAGGCTTTGCAAATGACTAAAGTGCAGAAAGAAGCTGCCGCGGCTACTGAATTGGCTGTTAAGCAATTCGAAGCTGAACTTGCTAAATCTAAAGCATCTGAATTTGCCATCCGTCAGAGCATTGTGGAAAAGGAGAATGAAATGAACATCCTGCTCGGTCGCTACCCGCAACCGATTGCCCGTGACAAGTCGACTTTCATCAGCATCGTGCCTAACACGGTTTACAGCGGCATTCCGTCTCAATTGCTTCAGAACAGACCTGACATCAAACAAGCGGAGTACGATCTGCAAGCGGCTAAACTGGATGTGAAAGCGGCAAGGAAAGAATTTTATCCTTCGCTCGACATTTCGGCTGCTTTCGGACTTGAGGCTTTCCGACCCGACTATCTTGTGAAAACAACCAAATCGATAGCTTATAACGCAACAGCAGGGTTGGCGGGTCCGCTTATTAACAGAAGTGCCATCGTAGCCAGATTCAAAGAGGCTGACGCTAAGCAGGTCGAAGCCTTGTATCAGTACGAAAAGACTATCTTGCAGGCGTATATTGATGTGAGCAATCAGCTTTCGAAGATTGGCAATACGGACAAGTATTACAATCTGAAATTGCAGGAAAGCGAGACGCTTGAAAAGTCGATCGACATTTCTTCTCAATTGTTTAAAAACTCTCGTGCCGATTATCTTGATGTGCTTACTGTTCAACGTGATGCACTGAATGCCAAAATGGATTTGATTCAGGCTAAGGAAGATCAATTGAATACGGTTGTGAATATTTATAAAAGTCTTGGAGGTGGATGGCAATAATAAGCCGTCACTCTTAATATAGGAATTAGCCCGTCAAATAGGGGGGGCAGATCTCTCTCCGATTTATCGCAGGTTGTTGAAGTATCCATTTATTGGTTTCCGCAACTTGCGATATTTTTTTTACATATGTGCATTGTTATAAGGATTTACCTTGTTATTGCGCCTTGGTTATATTGAATCGGGTAGATGCAGAATCAGTTTAATTCAAAATCAAATCGTGATTTCCTGAAAACCTTGTGGCTGAATTTCCTTGTTGTGAAGCTGTCTTAGCCATGCGGTAAATAATTCCCTGATGTACTCCATTACACTTTGTGAAAGAAATCATGATTGTGCACAAACTATATGAATTACTGTAAAACTGACTTTCGTTCTGCAACCGGTTATTTCTTTGATCGGGATTTTCGGATTCGACTGTAAAGTTGATGTTTGTATGTTCTTTAAAAATCTTACCACATATGAATGTATGCAGTAAGCGTAGGGCTAACAATTTTCCGTCGTCATCTTATTGGCTGTTGTTTAGAGCTTGTTTTCAGCCTCTTAATTAAGAAAAAATGAGAAACTGTCAGATTTTAAAGTGTAAGAAAAAATGAGTATATTTGAGTATATACTGAAATGTAATTAATTAATAATTCAGAAATTTTTGATGGCAATCAATAAAGTAAGATTCGGCGTAATCGGTACGAATATAATAGTTGATACCGTTCTTGAAGCCGCTCGGCTCGATAACAGGTTTGAGTGTTGCGCTATATATTCCCGAACTGCCGAAAGGGCTGCCGAATTTGCGTTGAAGCATAATATAGGAAATACATTCACTTCGCTTGAAGATATGGCTTCAAGTGATCTGATTGATGCGGTTTATATTGCATCGCCCAACTCGTGCCATGCTTCTCAGAGTATTATGTTTATGGAGAACGGCAAACATGTTCTTTGCGAAAAACCGTTGGCTTCTAATGCGCATGAGGCGCAATTGATGATTGCCGCCTCAAAACGTTATGGTGTGACATTGATGGAGGCTATGAAGCCTACGCTCACTCCCGATTTTGCGACGGTGATAAACAATATCGGCAAAATAGGTAAAATCAGGCGATATTTTTCGTGCTATTGCCAATATTCTTCACGCTATGACAAATTGAAAGAGGGTATTGTGCTGAATGCGTTTAATCCTGATTTATCGAATGGTGCGATGATGGATATAGGTATTTATACGCTCTATCCGATGGTTGTTTTGTTTGGTAAACCTAAGCGTATTCTGGCTTCGGGCTTGCTATTGCCTACCGGGGTTGACGGACAAGGGGCTGTTAATTTTGAATATGAGGGTATGAACGCCACGATACTTTATTCTAAAATTGCCGACTCAATGTTACCGACTGAAATTCAGGGCGAAGATGGTATGATATCGCTTGATCGCATAAACGGCATCAGGCACGTAATGTTGAATTATAGGAAAGGTGGTTCTTTGGATCTAAGTTGCCACGATCGCATGAATGATTATACCTACGAAGTCAGCGAATTTATCAATCTGATACAAGCGGGAAAAACGGAATCGGCTATTAACAGCCATCGTAATTCGGTGCTTGTGATGGAGATTATTGACGAAATTCGTCGTCAATTGGGTGTTGTTTATCCTGCTGATAAATATTGACGCTTTTTACTCTGGGCTTTACTCGTCGCCGATCGGTTGTTCTATGCCATCCATCAGCGCAAAGAGGTCAGCAACCGTTTCGGCACGGAGCATCGCGACACGGGTTTTCTTGAAATCGGGTATACCTTTGAATAGCGGACTGGCGGCTATGTGTCTGCGACTATGCAATATACCGCCTCGTTCACCGGCTCGTGCCACATTCATCGTCACCAATTCTTTGAGTATGGCAAGCCGTGAGGCAAATGAACGTTCGGGCATTTTCTCGCCTGTCCGTATGTAGTATTTCACATCCTCAAATATCCACGGACAACCTATGCTGCCCCGCCCTATCATGACGGCATCTACACCTGTCTCTTCGAAGCGTTGTTTACATATCTCGGCTGATGTGACATCGCCATTTCCGATGATGGGAATAAACATGCGGGGATTGTTTTTAACTTCTCCAATCAGACGCCAGTCTGCATCGCCGGTGTACATTTGCGCGCGTGTGCGTCCGTGTATGGTCAGTGCCTGTATGCCTGTGTCTTGCAAACGCTCGGCAAGGTCTACTATTATTTTAGAATCGTTGTCCCATCCTAAACGGGTCTTGACTGTTACAGGTATATTAACGGCTTTTACGACGGCACGTGTTATATCTACCATCAGATCGGGTGTGCGCATCATGCCTGAACCGGCTCCTTTGCCTGCTACTTTTTTGACAGGACAGCCAAAATTTATGTCCAACACATCGGGCGATGCTTCTTCACATATTCGTGCTGCTTCTGCCATTGCATCGACTTCGCGTCCGTATATCTGGATGGCAACCGGTCTTTCTTTATCGCTGATTTGTAATTTTGCCTGCGATTTATTGACTCCTCGTATCAGAGCGTCGCACGAAACAAATTCTGTATAGACCATGTCGGCACCGAAACGCTTGCACAGCAATCGGAAACCCATATCGGTCACGTCTTCCATCGGAGCCAGAAACACCGGCTTATCGGGAAATTGTATTTTGCCAATTTTCATTATCCTGTTTTCGAGGCTGTAAAAATACAATTTATCGGTTTAAAAACAAAAGAACGACTGCTCATTGCCTGAGAAGCCGCTCTGTGAGGCATTTCACACTATTATTTATTGATTAACAAAAGACTGGTCAGATCAGGTTCATCCCAAGGTTGCGGGCTTCTTGGCGCATATCGTCAGGCCAAATGGAGGATTGTATTTCTCCTATATGACCTTTGCGTAAGTAGAACATACAAAGGCGCGATTGCCCGATGCCTCCTCCTATTGACTGCGGCAATTCTCCGCCTAAGAGGCGTTTATGAAAATATAAGTCTTTACGTGCTTCCTGACCTGATATTTTCAGTTGTTCGAGCAATATGTTTTGGTTGACACGGATTCCCATAGACGATAGCTCCATTGCTTGTTCGAGTACCGGATTCCAGACAATGAGGTCGCCGTTCAGCCCACGATAACCGTTTTCGGTTTCAGAGGTCCAGTCATCGTAGTCGGGCGAACGTCCGTCGTGGGGTTTTCCGTTGCTCAACACACCGCCTATGCCGATAATGAATATTGCACCGTATTCTTTTGCGGCTTTATCTTCCCGCTCTTTGACTGATAAATCGGGATATTTTTTCAGCAATTCTTCGGCATGTATAAATTTTATTTCGGCTGGTAATATTGGTTTTATTTCGGGAAATATTTCGTAAACAAGGTATTCGGTTCGTAACAAGGCTCCATAGATGCGCCGCACTACTTGTTTCAGATAATTGAGATTTCGGCTTGCTTCGGGCATTACCATTTCCCAATCCCATTGATCGACATAGATGGAGTGAAGATTGTCAAGTACTTCGTCGCTTCGTATCGCATTCATATCGGTGTATATCCCAAAACCTTGTTTGATGTCATAGTCGGCAAGCGTGAGGCGTTTCCATTTTGCTAATGAATGCACTATTTCGGCTTTCGCACCGTCCATATCTTTTATTGTAAAGCTGACAGGGTTTTCAACTCCGTTAAGGTTGTCGTTGATACCTGTTCCTGATAGGACGAAAAGGGGTGCGGTTACACGCCTAAGGTGTAGCTCGGATGAAAGGCTTAGTTGAAAAAAGTCTTTTATCTGTTTTATTCCCATTTCAGTCTGCTGTAATCCCAACAGATTTTGGTAATTTTTTGGTTTTATTAGGTGACTCATAGCTTTTCTTCTTTGTTTTTTATGATATTAAGATTTACAAACATATAAAACAATAAACATTTAAACAATTTTTTTCGCATTTTTATATACTTTTGATACAAATAATCAATATACACAATCATATTGAAAGATCTTAATCACTTTTTCTTAATATATCGTTATTTAGCCACTGATTAGCCGATATTTTTATATTTTTGCTATGTCTTTGATATTTATCTTTTAATTGTAATTATCATGCCCATCAAACGCATTGTTAAAATTGCGAGTCTTATAGCCCTGTTACTACTTATTATTAGTGCAGGTGTATATATGTTCCAGAACCTCATACAGAGTCGGATGGCACATAATTCCAATCTTATGGAGTACATACCCGACGCACCGAGGATGATAAAGGTCAATACGTTGCAGGGGCTGAATAATGTGGCTTCATACAATTCTTTTGTCGAGGAAGTTGTTGATCCGCTAAAGAGATATATCAATTTACCATTCTATATTGCTGATTACGATAAAAACCATCTGCTGATTGCCAAAATTATTCCCGGTAACGAAGATATTATTAAGCAAATATTACTGAATAAAGTCACGCATGCTCCATATCCTAAGGTTCTGAATGACGGGGATATAACTTTGCTTTTTTATGCTTTACCCAATAATAAGTTTCTGGTATGCTCATTCTATAATGGCATAATGGGTATCTGCGAAGATTATAAGGTACTGGAAATGATGCTGAATGGTAACAGGAATAACTTCTTCGACGATGGCAAAGCTGAGAATTTGTTATCGAAGTTAAAAGATTCTTATCCATCGCATACGTTTATTAAATCCGCAGGTCAAACAAGCGTTTTAGGTATGAATGTATATCCTGACTCAATCATTTTCGAGGGGTTTATGACAGCTCCCGATTTAAATACAATTAGTCTTCCGAGCAAATTGCCCCCTGTTGAAGCGCACAGTGTGGAAGTGGTGCAAGTGGACACGATGAGAAAAAGGAACGATATAAAAATAAAAATCAGGCTAAACAAAAAGAGCTGATTTAGTGTTTATTATTTATAAAAAAAGTTCTGATAAAAGGTTAGAGACAGAGATTGGCTTAATCATCTTTAAATTTAAAATTTATGTCTATAATTAAAGAGCTGAAAGATTTTATGATGCGTGGTAACGTCGTTGATATGGCAGTCGGTGTTATCATTGGTGGAGCTTTCGGCAAAATAGTATCTTCTTTGGTAAGTGATGTGATTATGCCACCTATCGGTTATATTCTGAATGGTGTTGATTTTAGTGACCTCAAACTTGTGATTAAGTCTGCTACGGCTGATTCGCCGGCGGTAACGATCAATTACGGTACGTTTCTTCAAACCGTATTTGATTTCGTGATTATTGCAACCGTAATTTTCTTCGCCATCAAAGCGATAAATACCCTGCGCAACACGAAAGAACAGGAAAAACCGTCGACCCCGCCTGCTCCAAGCAAGGAAGAAGTTTTGCTTACTGAAATCCGCGATTTGCTGAAAGAAAAGAAATGATTCTTTTTTCGTAGAACAATTTTAGTTAAGAAACTGCATTTTAAATAGTTGCAAATACAACAACAATAATAATCCCTTTAAATGAAAAGGAGATTGTGAAAAAAAGATCTTTGAATATAAAATAAATGCAATACGGTTTACGTTTGTAATTATAAATAGTCGGAAACCAATATTAACAAAAATCAAATTATGAAAAAGACTTTATTTATTTGCTTCAGCATGCTTATGGCTGTTCTTGCATTACAATCGTGTGGACCGGATGATGTCACTATACAATCATCTGTTAAAGAAGTTTTATTGCTCAACTATCCGCAGGTATCTTCTTCGGTACGTAACGGTATAGTAACTCTGACCGGAAGTGTTGACAGTGATGAAAAAAGAGCGGGTGCTGAAGAACTTGTTTCTAAAGTCAAAGATGTGAAATCAATAGTCAATAATATTGAGGTAAAAAAATTGGCTGCTGACGTTAATAAAGATTTGACATTGAAGGCTTCAATAAATAATGCTTTATACGGTTCTAATATCACAACTGTTGAAGTTGAAGTAAATAACATGGTTGTCACTTTGAAAGGTGAAGCTAAGAAAAGCGACCATAAACGCATCATTGAGGCTGTAAAAAATGCAGGTGTAAAAAGCGTTGTCGATAGTATGAAACTGAAATAAAAACAGTTGCATTTGCTAAACACAAGTGTAATTTGTTCTATTAAAGCAAACCATAACTTAGAAAAGCCTCGCTATCCCTAATAGAGAGGCTTTTTGATTTTTAATAATTATATTGCGATAAAATAAAGTGAATTATAAAAAGAAGTCCAGAATATTGTTTAACATTTAATATAGAACATAGATTATCTAATAATATAAAATTTGAATTATGAAAAAAGGTCTTATAATAATAGTTGTTATTGTGGCTGTAATTGGACTTATAGCCGCTTGGATAGGTTCATCGTACAACTCTATGGTTGGCATTGACGAAGGTGTAAAATCTCAATGGGGTAATGTTCAGAATGCCTATCAACGCCGTTCAGACCTCATCCCTAACCTCGTTAACACCGTTAAAGGTTATGCGCAACACGAGCAGAAAACTCTGACCGACGTCATGAATGCAAGGGCAAATGCGACACAGATGAAAATCAGTCCCGATCAGCTAACATCTGAAAACTTGCAAAAGTTTCAACAGGCTCAAGGCGAGCTTAGCAATGCTTTAGGCCGTTTGATGATGGTTCGTGAAGCTTATCCTGATTTGAAAGCAAATCAAAATTTTATTGCTTTGCAAGATGAATTGGCAGGAACTGAAAACCGCATTTCTACAGAACGCAATCGTTTCAACGAACTTGCTAAGGCATATAATACCACAATCCGTAAATTCCCTAAAAACATTATAGCAGGCATATTTGGATTCAGCCAGAAAGCATATTTTGAAGCCGATCAGGCAGCTCAACAAGCTCCGAAAGTTGAATTTTAATACTGCAAATCTCATTCACCTTCAGATCAATGAACATTAGGCACAATATACTTATTCTATTATTATCATTGTTGATCGTACCCAATATTTGGGCACAAGATTTACCTGACCCCATGTCTCCGCCTCGATTGGTAAACGATTTTGCTGAAATATTGGATAAATCACAAACTGATAAGTTAGAGCAAATATTGCGTGCCTATAATGATACAACATCCACTCAGATTTATATTGTTACGGTCAAAGATCTTCAGGGCTATGCTCCATCTGATTATGCCACAAGACTTGGACAGAAATGGGGAATAGGACAAAAAGATAAAAACAACGGTGCCGTTATCCTTATTAAGCCTCGCATAGGCAATAGCCGGGGGCAAGTTTACATAGCCGTGGGTTATGGATTGGAACCCATACTTAACGATGCCCGGATAGGAAGAATCATCGATAACGATATGGTTCCCTATCTGGCTTCGGGCGATTATTTTAATGCTTGCATGGCGGCTACTAACCACATCATGCAATATTTATCTGGACAATTTGAGGCTGAGAAAGACAATTCGGATGATGGTGTAACTGCCATTAATATTATCGTCATACTTATATTCATTATTCTGTTTGTTATCTCGATAAAGAACGGAGGTCGAGGCTCATCAGGCGGTCGCTCGTCACGAGGAGGTTGGTTTCCACCAATTGGAGGAGGAGGCAGTTTCGGTGGAGGTGGCAGCTTTGGTGGTGGAGGCGGAGGCAGCTTCGGCGGAGGTGGAGCAGGCCGTAGTTTTTAACACAAATTAAATAAAAACAATCCTAAAGCAAGCAATCAGTACTATATTAAAATTTTACTAAAAAAAACGTTTCTGCCATTTAGTAAAATGAAACATATATTGGTGAAAAACAAAGAGATGTAAATTAAAGATAGCCTCCCCGATCAGCCGGATATTTGATAATAAAACAGAAGAAAATCGGTCCGGCTCAGATAAAAAAACTTTCTCTCCATCAAACTGTTTTACAACAGATTAAAAAGCAGAAAACGCTTTAATTGCAACCACGAGAAGTTGTTCTGCAAATAACCCTAAAATTATAAAAAAACATTTGATATTGTGCTATTTTATATGAAATAACCAATCTATCTGTTTAAAATTTGTTACTTTTGTCGCCAATTGGACCAAAAGAAAATAATTAAGCTCTTTAATAAAACTATTTTATGAAAAAACTGACTTATTTTTTCATGTTGATATTCCCTCTATTATTAGTATCATGTAATGATGACGACGGAATATCACCCGAACATGCGTCAAGAGTATATCGGGCAGAATCACTTAACATGACCATTAACGGAAAGAAATTTTCCGGTAAAAGCGTTAAGTTTATCACTACCGATTTTAAAACAGCCGACATTACATTCATCAAAACCATTCCCGGCGAAGACTCGCTTATCGTAAAAGGTGTTTCACTGCTTTACGATGGAAACAATATCTATGAATTTGAAGGAAGTAATACATCATCACATCGAGACATTAGTTTCAAAGGAAAAGTTGATGTTAAAGGAGGCATGAATATAGATGTCACTTACAAAGTGTTGTCCGATATCGTCGGCACATGGCAACCTTCGGGCGGAGGATTTATGCCGCCAAACCCCGTTCAAATAGTAATTGACTCTACAAACCCGAACGACAGCATCGATATGGGTGGATTTTGGGGATATGAAGGAAAATTTTCTTTCGAAGAATTTGATGAAACTATCGGTGCCATATTCAATATGACATTAGGATTGGTTGTAGACTTTAAACTCGATTTTAATCAGGCGGGACAAATGAATGCGGCATGGGATCTCAAACCCGGCGCATCATTCCCCATACCTCCCGGACACCTTCCCGAGAACCAGTCGTTATACAATCTGAATGGTAATTACTTATACTTAGCCTTGCCGGTAGAATCAATTATCATGAACCCGACAAAGCCGACTGCACCTAAAACAACAAAAGCAGCAGATGAAAAACCAAAAGTTGAAGATATTATTGCTCTTGTTAAACTATTGCAATCAATGTATCAAGGCATGCCGCTAAAATATACACTTGAAAACTCGAACAATGACCTTGATATGTGGGCAGATCGTGCTATGATGGAGCCTTATTTCGAATCTATTGTAAACGTACTTGTTCCAATTCTCAGAAAAACAGATCTTGGCAGCGAGTACGAAGAAATGGGTATAACAGGACCTATATTAGCCCATTTGTTAGATGAACTTGGACGTGTATTCCGTAATAGCAAGACATTTGAAATACACTTTAATTTCACAAGAGTCAGTACAGAACAACAAACCTATAATAACAAAGCACAATTAAATAAAGCACAAATAATTGAAAAGTTGAAATCAATACGAAAACCTAACAATAGAAAATAATGATAAAAAATACATTAATTTTTCTGACATTACTCCTTTGTTCGGCAGGTATGTATGCCCAAAAAGTTACGGGCTATGTATATGATTCAAAAACATCCGAGACACTTCCCGGAGTAAACGTATCATACAAATACAAAGGAGAAACCAAAGGTGTCCTTAGCGACGCCGACGGATATTATTCCATAGACGTACCAATGGACGCAATTATGCTGACATTTTCCTATGTCGGTTACGAAACCCAAACATGTCCACTTGTCATAGACAACCACAATACCACAAATCAAAATATATACCTCAAAATAGAAGAAAAACTACTAAACGAGGTAGTAGTCAGCGCAGGACGCTTTGAACAAAAACTCAGCGACATTACTGTATCAATGGATATAATCAAGCCGGAAGACATAGAACGTCAAAGCCCGAAAGACCTTCGTTCAGTGTTAGCCACAGTATCCGGTGTTGATATAACCGACAAACAACCATCAATCCGTAGCGGAAGCGGTTGGACGTACGGAGTCGGAAGCCGCAGTTTGATTATGGTAGACGGAATGTCAATACTGACACCCGGAATAGGCGAAATTAACTGGAACGTGATTCCGATGGAAAACATCGAGCAAGTAGAAGTTATCAAAGGAGCATCATCCGTGTTGTACGGATCATCAGCCCTCAACGGACTCATAAACATCCGCACCAAACGTCCCGGAATAGACCCATCAACCACCGTTGACGCTTATTTAGGAATATACGGAGACCCTGACAATACAAGTTACCGTTGGTGGAGCAAAGAGTTCTGGAAAGAAGGTAATTACCCCGTAGAACCATTCTTGCGCAAAAATGTACTCTACGGAGTGCGCAATCCGATATACACAGGTCTTGACTTTTCGCATGAGCGACGTATCGGTAACTTTGATGTATCAGGAGGTATGAACATTTTCTCGGACGAAGGTTATCGTGAAGGAGACTACAACAAGCGTTTGCGTGTAGGCGGTAATTTAACTTATCACGACCCTAGCTCAAAATATTTGAATTATGGATTTAACGTGAACTTCCTTTCGAACGAGCTTGGAGACTTCTTTATCTGGCGTTCCGATAAACAACCATACATGCGCTCACCGCTAACAAATATGGCACGTGAAGCCAATATCTTCTATATCGATCCGTTCTTCAACTACACCAATCCAAACAACAATACAAGCCATAAGTTCAAAGGACGTTTCTATTATAAATCAGATAATATATCGACTAACGGAACTGATAAATCATTGACTGAGATTGCCCGTAATATGGGGGTTAATAACATTGATGGTCTGATAAAAGATCCCGAGAATACATTAAGAGAATACTGGCAAAAGATAGGACCTAACGTACTTCCATCTATGCTTAATAACGACTGGCAAGGTACGGTTGAAGGATTAGAAAAATCGCTTCCGAGCATTTTCCCCAAAGCTACTCAAGCCGATTATATCGACCTCATATCTTGGGCTATGAACCATCGCCCTCAACCCGGTCAAGACCTTAGCCAATGGTTGCTTGACACAGTAAACCCTAAAAAAGAAGACAAAGGAACAGATATAACAAATTCGTACTTTGCAGATTATCAATTCAGTAAAAAATACGAGACAGCCACACTTACAAGCGGTATGACCTACGAGCATATCGGCGCACGCTCACGTATTACAGGCAATCATAACAGCGATAACATTGCAGGATTCTTCCAATACGACGATAAATTTATCGACAAACTTAACCTATCATTAGGAGTACGTTTTGAATATTACCGTGTGGACCAACATTATCGGGAGGCTGAAACTCAAATATTTGGAACTAAAGTTCCTGTAAAACCAGTATTCAGAGGAGGACTTAACTATCAGCTTGCCGAATATACATTCTTACGTGCATCATTCGGACAAGGCTATCGTTACCCGTCAATCACTGAAAAATATTTAGTAAAAGACATCGGTGGCGTAGGAGCATATCCAAACAAATCACTTAAACCGGAAAACGGATATAACGCAGAAATCGGATTAAAACAAGCCTATAAATTCGGTCCATTCACCGGATTTATCGACGTAGCCGGATTCTATACCCGTTATAAAAATATGATTGAGTTCGATTTCGGAATCATTGATCCGGATCCTGCAAACGACTACCGCTTCATTACTAATCTGCGTGATGTAGTTGACATTCTTCAAAGAAATCAAGTACCTTATATCGGTGTTAAATTTGGAAACGTAAGCCGTGCCGAAATTTACGGAGTAGACCTATCAATAAACGGTTTCTGCAATATCAACCCGACTTTGAAATTGATTTACGATCTTGGTTACGTATATACAGAACCTCATGACATGGATTACAAAAAACGAAATGCAGCCGAAGCCGCCAATACCGATCCATTCGCTATGAAGTCAAAATCCAACACATCGAAATACTTGAAATATCGTCAGAAGAATACAGCCAAAGCATCATTCGATTTGCAATGGGATCGCTTCTCGGTAGGCACAAATATGCAATTGAAAAGCAAAACACTGGTTGTGGACTACTTCATGCTTGACGAGCGTACAAATAAAACAGATACCGATGTTATGGATTATATACATCCGCTTCTTTTCGGCGACTTGCAAGGATATTGGAAAGAGCATAATAAAGACTTTTTTACAATGGATTTCCGTGTCGGTGTGAAGGTTACCAAACAAGTGCATCTACAATGTAATATCAATAACTTAACGAACAAAGAGTACAGCGTTCGCCCGATGGACATATCAGCACCACGTACCGTGGTACTAAAAACAAGTCTCAAGTTCTAAAACAAAATACAAATACTTAAAATTAGCCGCGTTCTGTATTAAGAATGCGGCTTTTTTTATAACAACAAGTAAGAAATATAATCAATCTCAAAAATAATAGGTAAAATGACAAAAAATTCAAAAAAATTATAACTTTGACATAAAGATTAAATCACTATATTTATAAGACATATGTACATAAAATCTATTATAAATTTTAATTGATAGCCATGAGGATTGATAGCATATTGTCATCATTGGAAGCCAAGCATCCAGGTGAAGCAGAATTTTTACAAGCTGTAAAAGAAGTACTTGTATCCATAGAACAAGTATATAACCAACATCCAGAATTTGAGAAAGCCAGAATAATAGAGCGATTAGTTGAACCCGACCGTATTTTTACCTTCAAAATACCTTGGGTCGACGACAGAGGCGAAGTGCAGATTAATATCGGTTATCGTGTACAATTTAATAATGCTATCGGACCTTACAAAGGCGGATTGCGCTTTCATGCTTCAGTAAACCTTTCGACCCTCAAGTTCTTAGGATTTGAACAAACATTCAAAAATGCTCTCACTACCCTGCCAATGGGAGGAGCAAAAGGCGGTTCGGACTTCAGCCCCAAAGGAAAATCGAATGCCGAAATCATGCGCTTCTGTCAGGCGTTTATGCTTGAGTTATGGCGCAATATCGGACCTGACACAGATGTACCTGCGGGCGACATCGGTGTCGGAACACGCGAAATAGGTTACCTATATGGAATGTATAAAAAATTGGCGCGCGAAAACACAGGAACTTTCACAGGCAAAGGACTTGAATACGGCGGTTCGCTCATACGTCCCGAAGCCACAGGTTTTGGAGCTTTATACTTCGTGAACCGTATGCTCGAAACAAAAAATCTGAATATAGTAGGTAAAACAGTCGCCATTTCAGGCTTCGGCAATGTAGCATGGGGAGCTGTCACAAAAGCTACACAACTGGGTGCTAAAGTAGTTACCATATCCGGTCCTGACGGATACATATATGATCCTGACGGTATTTCGGGTGACAAAATAGAATATATGCTTGAACTGCGTGAATCGGGCGAAGATATTGTAGAGCCATACGCACAAAAGTATCCGAAATCAACATTCTACGCAGGCAAAAAACCATGGGAGCAAAAAGTAGACATTGCCCTACCCTGCGCCATACAGAACGAGCTCAATCGGGAAGATGCTCAAAAATTATTCGAAAACGGCGTAACTTGTGTGGCTGAAGTTTCAAATATGGGCTGTACAGCCGAAGCTGTGGATTTCTTCATAGAAAAGCAAGTGTTGTTCGCACCCGGCAAAGCCGTAAATGCGGGAGGAGTAGCAACATCAGGTCTTGAAATGAGTCAGAACGCAATGCACTTGCAATGGAGTGCCGAAGAGGTAGATAAACGCTTGCATGATATAATGACTAACATTCATGCGCAATGCCTGCAATACGGAAAAGCGGATAATGATTATATCAATTACGTAAAAGGTGCAAACGTAGCAGGATTTATGAAAGTGGCTCACGCCATGATGGCACAAGGTATAATTTGACACAACACAAAACTCCATAATCATTTATCGAAGAAAGAGTAGCAACATCGTTTTCGGGTGTTTACTCCTCTTTCTTTTTATCTGTATTATTTGTTAAGTAGAGATACCTCGGATTATGAAATATAAGACTGCAGATAATGGATGTTATTCAAAACGGATAAGGCGAAGCAATTTTTCACGGTCAAGAACCTGAATCTGACGGCGATTGGCGCTTATCAGACCGTCGTCCTGCATATTCTTCAACTCACGGGAAAGTGACGGGCGTGAAACTCCAAAATATTCCGCAAGGGCATCCTGACTTTTATCGAGTTTTGCAACGGATTTGTCAGCTGCGAGTTTCAAAATATACATAGCCAGTTTCTGCCTGATAGTCCGAAAGGACATGATGTATAACTTTTCTGCCAAAACAGAAGCGTAATTGGCTGAAATATCAAGATAATTTTTCAGCAACTTCTGATTGAGGGATAGCATTTTCAAAATGGAATCTTTATAGACAATAAGGGTTTCGGTGTTTTCTCGTGCCATAATCTGAACGGGAAACTTATTTTTATTGCCGAACAAGAATAATACCGCCGGAGTTTGTGGTGCAAAGATATCCTCAACTTTTATCACTTTACCTGATGGAGCATTCATTTCAGCCGTAACACTCCCTTTAGTCAGTATGATCAGCCGATTGCAAACTTCGTCCTGCATGGCAATTATATCTCCTTTCTCAAAGATACGTTCTTGCGTCTGAACGGAAGAGAGAAGTTGCTCAAGCTCGTCGGGGCTTAATCCTGAAAACAAAAGACATCGGCTCAGATCTTTTATATCCATTGCAATCTTAACTGTTTTTTATCGGTTGATTTATAATGATTTATTTAACGTATCAACAATATATGTTAGTTATCTGATTATTCAGCATTTTTAATCTATCTGAATTTATATTTTGGTAAATCAGACAGATATGTTTATAGCGAAAGGCTTAACTTTATTTCAATTACAGGTTATTTCTTTCATGTGAAACTTTGGTCCTTCGATCTGAATGGTAACATGTTTTATTCCGAAATCGTTATTTAAAACCGTTTTGGCAGATTCAAGGATTACATCTCTGTCCGTTTCTGTTTTTACGACAAGGTGTGCCGTCATGGTAGAGAAGTCGGACGTAATCATCCATATATGTAAATCATGTACATCATCCACACCTTCGATCTGTTTCAGTTTTTCAATCATTTGGGTTGAATTGATTTCTTCGGGCTTACCTTCCATCAGTATGTTCACGGAGTCTTTCAGCACATCCCATCCGCTATGCAATACTAATAGTGACACTACCATACTCGCTATCGGATCGGCTATGTACCATCCGAACAGCACAATCAGTATGGCGGCAACGATGGCTCCTACTGATCCAAGCAGGTCACCGATGACGTGCATAAATGCGCTCCGCACGTTCAGATTTTCTTTGTGCGAACCTTGTGCATGCAACAGCCATGCAACTATAATATTGATGATGAGTCCGATAATGGATATGAGCATCATACCATCGCCTACTACCTGTTGTGGTGATGAAAGCCGTCCGATGGCTTCCCAAAAGATAAATATTGCCAACGTAACAAGTACTACTCCGTTGAGCAATGCGGCAAGTATCTCGAAACGTTTGTAGCCGTAGGTTTTGGATTGTGAGGCTGCTCTTGCTCCGAAGATAAGCGCGCTGAGGCTTAAACCAAGTGCAACGGTATCGCTCAGCATATGTCCTGCATCGGAGATAAGGGCAAGGCTATTGGTTAGGTATCCTCCGACAAACTCAACAACCATAAACAGGGCGATGAGAATAAAACTCAGGGTCAACGCTTTTTTATTAGCGGCGTAATTATGATTATGTCCTCCGTGAGAATGTGATTCAGCGTGTTCATGATCATGGTTACGATCATGCTGAGAATCGTGGTTATGTTCCATGTGTATCAAGTTAAATTACATTGTATAAAAAAAGTAAGAAAGAGATTATAAAGATATAACCTTTTTCTTACTCTGTATTTGTTGCGCTCGATATATTTCAATCGGCGTTCATAGAGATCAGAAATTCATCGTTATTGAATGTTTTACGCAAACGATCTTCGAGGAAGGTCATGGCTTCTACTGAATTCATGTCCGACAGGAAGTTTCGCAATACCCACATACGGCTCAGTGTTTCTTTGTCTAAAAGTAAATCGTCACGGCGTGTGCTTGATGCGATGATATCAACGGCTGGGAATATGCGTTTGTTAGATAGCTTACGATCTAACTGAAGTTCCATATTTCCTGTACCTTTGAATTCTTCAAAGATCACATCATCCATTTTCGAGCCTGTTTCTGTCAGAGCGGTTGCTATAATGGTAAGCGAACCTCCGTTTTCGATATTACGTGCTGCTCCGAAGAAACGTTTTGGTTTATGCAGGGCATTGGCATCGACTCCACCTGTCAGCACTTTACCTGATGCAGGCTGAACTGTATTGTAGGCACGCGCGAGGCGTGTTATGGAGTCGAGCAGGATCACAACGTCATGACCGCACTCTACCATACGTTTTGCTTTGTTGAGTACTATTTCTGCTATTTTGACATGGCGATCGGCGGGTTCGTCGAATGTGGAGGCGATAACTTCGGCATTGACGCTTCGCTCCATATCGGTAACTTCTTCGGGACGCTCGTCAATGAGCAGAACAATCATATATACTTCGGGGTGATTGCTGGCTATTGCGTTTGCTATATCTTTCAGCAATGTGGTTTTACCGGTTTTGGGTTGTGCCACAATCAGACCGCGCTGTCCTTTTCCTATGGGCGAGAACAGGTCTACGACACGGCACGACAGGTTATCGTTGCGACCGCTTGTGAGTCTGAATTTTTCGTTCGGGAAAAGGGGTTTCAAGTGATCGAACGGAACACGGTCACGCACTTCTTCGGGTGTGCGTCCGTTTATGTAGTCTACTTTAACAAGGGGAAAGAATTTCTCTGATTCTTTGGGCGGACGTATGGGTCCTTCTACTACATCGCCGGTCTTGAGTCCGAACAGTCTTATCTGAGATTGTGAGATGTAGACATCATCGGGCGAAGACATATAGTTATAGTCGGCTGAGCGCAAAAATCCGTATCCTTCGGACATGATTTCAAGTACGCCTGATGCTGAAAGGATTCCGTCGAAATCGTAAAGTTTTTCGGCTTGTTGGTTGTTTTGCTTCTGCTGTCCGTTGTTATGTTGTTTGCCGTTCTTGTTATTGTTATTATTCGCCGGTTGTTGCTCGTGTACTTCAATCGGTTTCACATCGGGATCGACTTGCAGCAATGGCAGCAACGGTTCCACTTTTTCGGTTGCAGCATCGTTCTGCGAGCGTGCTTTATGTGAACGGAATACTAATTGTATAGGCTTACTTTGTGACTGGTTTCCAGCTGATTGTTGTTGTTCGGCTGTCTGAGCCGGTTTGGTGTCCTGAGCTTGCGTATTGGTGTTAGAAGCTGTTTGTTGCGATTTGTTGTCTGTCAGAGCTTCATCGCCGATCTGTTTTTGTTTGGCTTCGTTGTTCTGGACATCGTTGTCTTTTTTTACAAAGACTTTTACTTTAGATTGATCTTTTACGGGGCTGTTATCTTTACTGCCGGTTCCTTTTTCGTTTTTTACTTGTTTCTGATTAGGAACTTTTTTGGTGGCAACTTTTTTAGGCTGAATGTCGTTTTCGTTATCGCCTGTGGCATTTTCGGTCTGTTGATCTTGTAAAATGGAAAGTTGCTTCGTATCAGCATTGTTTGCCTCAGAATTATTTCTTATCTGACTTCTTTTGTCTCTTGCCCCATTCTGCTTTTCAGGCTGGCTCTCGTTCTGACTTTTGTTCCGAGCTTCTATTATTGCCTGCTCATCTAATATCTTATAAATTAATTCGTCTTTTTTGTATGCGTCAGGACGTCTTATGCCTAAGTCCTTGGCAATTGTTCTAAGTTCAAGTGTGAGCTTCTCGTTAAGTTCCAGAATATTGTATGTAGGCATTTAATGTTAGTTATTTAAATGGTTTTAAATTAGTTATGAAATCTCAGAGTGCAGAAAAGTATTGTCTGATAAGATTATATGAAGTTTATTTACTTTAAATGTTAAATTATTAGTTTATACAAAAATATGGTACGAAGTAAAAGACGTATTACGACTTATCCATCTTAACTTATAAAAATTACGTAATATTTTTGCTGAAAAATAAAGAGATTAAAAATGCAAGCTGAGTATCTTACATTTTCGAAAGACAAATATATAAATAAAAAAAAGAATAATGCAATATAGCTACCTAATTTTATTATTTTTTGTTCAGTTGCCTAAGCTTTCCGATATGCACGTTTCGATAGATAGTATCGAATTATCAGAACAATGGAAAAACCGCAGCAATCCTTTATTCGTAAAGATTGTATTTTTTCAAAATTAATGCGGGATGGTATGATAATTTAGCCTTACGTAAACCAAGGTCGCCTACATCTTCCTCACGGTTCACGAATTTAATTTCCGAATAGGTGGCTGCCATATCAGCTGCAAACCTCATATTGATGGTTTCATAGATGCCGCTGAAATTGCGCGAAGCCTTTTCTATATGCACATAAAGCGTATCATTAATAATCTCTCCGATGGTAAAAGCCTCGATCTTCCCCTCTATCCTCAACACTGCTCCAATAAAACCGAAGGTCTCATAATTATCAAGCACAAATCCCGTCATTCTCAACTCGTTTTCGGCGATTGGGTTCGACAGGTCGTGATAGTGTGAGCAAAACGAACGAAAATATTCCACTACTTCCGATAAATTTTCCTCATCAATGCGTTCATATACATAGTCGGGATAAGATTTAGAAAACTTATTCACATGATTCCGCTTTTTATTATATAGATTACCCGGCAATGTGGCGAGTTTATCAATATCGTACAAATAATCAGACCAATCTTCAAGACTTTCTGAACGAAGCGCATACTTTTTAGTCAATTCTGTCATCGCATCTTCAGGAACTGCCGATAGTACAAAACTGATACCATGTTTTCCGCAATAATTCTGTAGCATGAAAAAAGCCTCGCTTAACGGCAGTTTGCCAATAGGCAAAGAAAATGAAACCACGTTTGGATCAATCTCGGAAGCACCCTTAATAAAAAGCGTATCGTTATAAATCAAATATTCGTACTTAAAAAAATCAGCCCACATATACAAACCTCCGATCGTATAATCGCACGTTCGGTATTGATGATGTTGAAGGTAACTTTTGATGAGGGGAATATTATTGAGAGTCAAAGGTTTGAAAACCAGTTTTTTTTCCGCCAGACAGAGATTATCAGAGTCCATAATAATAAGTTGATAGTCGAATTATCTTATATTACTTATAATAAACCTATTAAAAGAAATTTTGTTTATTAGGTAACAAAAATTTAAGGGTATTTTAGATATAAACGGCTTATGTATTTGTTATAAATACACTATACAAAAATAACATTTTTTTTTGAAATAGCTGCTTTTGAACAAATGGATAACCATCCCTCATAACTTGGCATGAAAAACCATGTTAACATATAAAACAGCTTGTAAAGCCTAAGTGCAGACACATAATTATAACGTTTTGCATCATTCGACAAAAAACTCATCTTAAAACCATTTTCTTATCTTTGACTTCATAAAATAAAACTATATAAATAATGAAAAAATTAATAATTTCAGGTCTGTTCATGCTCAGCACCGCACTCCTATCGGCTCAAGGTGAATATAATTATACCATCGAAGGGCAGATTACTGATATAAAAGACGGAACAAAAATTGAATTGCAAGGCGAAGTTGGAACTGATTTATCTGAAAAGGACATTATTAATAATGGAAAATTCAGCTTTAGATTTCATCAAATATCGGACGATACAATACCTGTTTATTTAACTGTTTATGACAACGAAATAGCCCTTCCCAAACGTAGATTATGGGTAGCTCCACAATGCAAAACTTTTATTACGGGTAATGGATACGAAACTGAAATCTGGAATGTAGAGAATAGCCTGCCAATACAAATTGAAGAAAACCGGTATATTGCCGCAAGCCGCGATGAGTTGAAGCAATTACAGAATTATACCATTGAAGCGTCGAGGATAAGCAAGCAAATAAGTGATAAAGGATTATCTAAAGATGAATGGCAAAGATTGCAAAGCCGGCTGCTACTTATCCGAGACAGTGCCATAATATTGGTAAACAACTCATTCAATCAAGAATTGGCTATTATGAGAACTGCTGAAAACGAGCAGGTGCTGATGGAAAAACTAATGGGATATTCAATCTTTTTCATACAAACAGCACAGTATAAAGAATTAGTTCAGTTTCGACAGTTTTTCAATACACTACCCAAGAATATCATAAATTCGCGCTTAGCCGCCGAAATCAAAAAAGGATTAAACCCTGTGGCTACTGACTTGATCGGAGAACCTGCTTTCGACAAAACTTTGCCCGATATGGATGGCAATAAGCATACAATAGCTGAATTCAGGGGTAAATTTTTACTTCTCGACTTTTGGGCTTCGTGGTGCGGACCTTGTATGAAAGCTGTTCCCGAAGTAAAAAAAGCACACGAGATTTATAAAGATAAGCTGACGATTGCCGGAATAAATCTGGACGAGCGTGACGCTGATTGGTTGCAAGCATCTCAACGTCACGGCATCACATGGCAGAACCTGCATGATGCGGGAGGATTCGGCAAAAGCCTGCATAAGCAATACCAAGGCAGCAGTATACCCTACTATGTACTCATATCGCCCGAAGGAACCATACTCGATATTTGGGCAGGCTACCTTCCGGGCGATTTGCTTAAACGTTTAGAAGCCTATATAAAATAGGCTTCTAACTTTTTATATCATCAGATTATTGTTTTTTAATCCATTCACGCGCATTCACAAAAGCCTCTATCCATGGCGTGATATCATCTTTCCGATGTTCAAACGGATAATAAGCATTCTGCCAAGGGAATAACGATCTTTCTAAGTGTGGCATAATCACCAGATGGCGACCGTCATCCGAAACCACCGCAGCCGTGTCGTAGTCCGAACCGTTCGGATTGGCAGGATATTCACTATATAAATACTTAGCCACGATGTTGTAATTGCTCTCCGCTTCGGGCAATCTGAAACGTCCCTCGCCATGCGCCAACCATACACCCAGTTTACTGCCCGACAATGAGCCGAACATCACCGATTTATTTTCGGGTATAACAAGGCTTACGTATGATGACTCGAATTTGTGCGAAACATTGCGTTCCATCACAGGTTTCTGAACTCTATCGGGATAAACCAAACCAAGCTCCATCATCAGCTGGCAACCGTTGCAAACGCCAAGACTCAACGTATCGGGACGAGCATAAAAACGTTTCAAAGCCTCTTTGGCCCGCTCGTTGAACATGAAACTTCCTGCCCAGCCTTTAGCAGATCCCAATACATCGGAATTTGAAAATCCTCCACAGAAAACAATCAGATTCACATCCTCAAGCGTTTCACGTCCGCTGACAAGATCGGTCATGTGCACATCTTTCACATCAAAACCCGCAAGGTATAATGAATATGCCATTTCACGCTCGCCGTTTGTACCTTTTTCGCGAATGATTGCCGCCTTAATACCTGTCGGAGTTTTGCGGTCGGGGTCAATACCATATTGGGCGAAACGTCCTGTAAAGTTGGTGTTGAACTTAAACTGTAAAGGCTGTTTTTTGTAATTATCGAAACGTTCCTGAGCCTGTTTCTCTCCGCTCTGTTTGCGGTCGAGCAGATAAGACGGTTCAAACCACACATCACGCAAAGCGTCTATATCAAATTCTTTTACAAAACTGTCTTTCTGAATAATCAGTTTACGATCTTCGATAGGGCGTGCCACGATGCCGAATCCTACCTCATAATCCTCAAGCACCTTTTCAACAAGATGATGGTGTTTTACCTGAATGAGAATACCCGGATTTTCGGAGAATAATATTTTAATCAAATCCGTATGATGAAGTTTATCGAGGCGAGCCTCAAGACCTCCTTGCGGATTGGCAAAACACATTTCGAGCATAGCTGTGACCAGTCCACCTGCGGATATATCGTGTCCGGCGATGACAAGACCACGGTTGATAAGTTCCTGCACGGCGTTGAAAGCATTCTTAAAATATTCGCTGTCGGTAACCGTTGGCACCTCCTCGCCCAATTTACCCATAGTCTGAGCAAAGGCAGAACCTCCCAGTTTGAAGGTATCGAACGAGAAATCAATATAATACAGATATGTACCTTTTATATAGGCGAGATTTGGAGAAACAATTTTACGGATGTTTTTAACTTCGCCCGCCGCCGATATAATGACCGTTCCGGGAGAATAAACCTTCTCGTCTCCGTATTTCTGCGTCATCGAAAGCGAGTCTTTACCGGTCGGGATATTGATACCCAATTCGCATGCAAAGTCGGAACATGCCTCAACGGCTTTATATAAGCGAGCATCTTCGCCCGGATTCTTACAAGGCCACATCCAGTTTGCACTGAGCGAAACGCTCTGCAAGCCGTCAGCCAACGGAGCAAACACAAGATTGGTAAGCGATTCGGCAATGGCAAGTACGGATCCTGCGGCAGGATCGACCAAAGCCGCCTGCGGAGCATGACCGATTGAAGTGGCGATACCCGCCCGTCCTTTGTAATCGAGAGCCACAGCACCAAGATCGCTCAATGGCAACTGAATTTCTCCTTGGGTCTGCTGGCGTGCCACTTTACCCGTTACCGAACGGTCTACTTTGTTCGTAAGCCAGTCTTTACAAGCCACAGCCTCAAGACTAAGCACATTTTTTATATATTCTTCGAGGTTAGACAAATCATATTCGGGATTTGCGTATGTTTCTTCAACCGTGTTGTCACGCATCACGGTACGTGGGGCTTTGCCGAAAAAATCTTCGAGTTTCAGATCAATCGGACGTTTGCCGTCGGCTTGTTCAAACACAAACTTCATGTCGTTGGTTGTCTCGCCTACCACATACATTGGGGAACGTTCTCGCTTGGCGATACGCTCTATACGATCAATGGCTTCTTTGCCCACGAGCAAACCCATACGTTCCTGACTTTCGTTTCCGATTATTTCTTTTGCCGAAAGTGTGGGGTCTCCCACAGGCAATTTATCCATTTCTATTTTACCTCCGGTGGCTTCTACCAACTCCGACAAGCAGTTCAGATGTCCGCCTGCACCATGATCGTGGATGGAGACAATCGGGTTATTGTCTGATTCGGCTAATGCACGAATGACGTTAGCCACACGTTTTTGCATTTCGGGGTTGGCACGTTGCACGGCATTGAGTTCGATACCGCTTGAGTACTGTCCTGTATCGACTGACGAAACTGCTCCGCCTCCCATCCCGATCAGGTAATTATCGCCGCCAAGCAATACCACCTTTTCGCCCGGTTCGGGTTCGCCTTTCAGCGCATCACGTTTATTTGCAAATCCTACTCCTCCGGCAAGCATTATCACTTTATCGTAAGCAAATTTCTTGCGGTTTTCTTCATGCTCGAATGTCAGTAGCGAACCGCAGATCAGCGGTTGTCCAAAATGATTTCCGAAGGCAGAAGCTCCGTTCGATGCTTTTATCAGTATTTCTTCGGGGGTCTGGTACAACCATTTTCGTTCCGCCATGTTGTTTTCCCATGCCCTACCCTTTTTAGTACGTGGGTATGATGTCATGTAGACGGCTGTTCCGGCAATCGGCAACGAGGCTTTACCCCCGCCCAGTCGGTCACGGATCTCACCACCCGAACCTGTCGCCGCACCGTTAAATGGTTCAACGGTTGTAGGGAAGTTATGGGTTTCGGCTTTGAGGGAGATAACTGATTCGATGGGTTTTATGTTGAAATAGCTTGGTTTGTCGCCTTCGGTGGGTGCAAATTGTTCTATTTCGGGACCTTGACTGAAGGCTACATTGTCTTTATAGGCTGATACTAATTTATTGGGATTGACTTGCGATGTCTTTTTTATGAGTTTGAACAGGGAGCTTTCTTTTTCTTCTCCGTCTATAATGAAGACACCGTTGAATATCTTGTGACGGCAATGTTCGGAATTGACTTGCGAGAAACCGAATACTTCGCTGTCGGTGAGCTTGCGTCCTAATTTTTTGCTTACATCTTCAAGATAAAGGATTTCTTCGGCACTCAAGGCCAACCCTTCCTGTTGGTTGTAGGCAGCAATATCGTCAATCTCCACGATTGGTGCAGGTTGTCTGTCGATTGTGAAGATATCCTGATTAAGTCCGTCATACACACGTTGCAACATCGGATCGTGCGCCGCATCTTTGCTGTCAACTCTAAAAAATTCCTCTATACGGATTATGCCTTCTACACCCATATTCTGAGTGATTTCAACGGCATTGGTACTCCACGGTGTAACCATTTCGCGGCGGGGACCGATGTAAATGCCTGCCAGTGTTTTATCAGGCAATAGTTCTGCTCCGCTGAATGCCCATGTCAGGCGATGGATGGATTCGTTACTGAGGTTTGATGTAGTCTGAACGGCAATGATGTTCTTCTGGGAGGTCTGAAAGAAAGAAACCATACTGTTTGTTATTATATAATAAGCTATTTATAATAGGTAAGCAAAGGTAATGATTTTTGTGGCAAATAGTGCATTTTATTATACGTTTGACATTTTTTTTAGAATTGCTTTCTAATCGGTTATCGGCATGTGGGTTAGTATAAAAATCGGTTGGTTAGCGTGTTGCTTTGCGTTCCATTTTATGAGTGTAAATGCCGATTAGGTTGTGGCTGTTTACGGTATTGGTAAAGGTGTGATTTATTGTATTCCGACATTTAACTAAACGGTCAGAACTTAATGATTAAAAGTTTGTTAATCAATATATATAGAATTAATATTAATTATTGTATCATGGGTAAATTTGAAATCTCTTTACGTAAAAACGGAGAATATCAATTCACGCTGAAAGCAGGAAACGGTCAGGTAATACTTGTCAGCGAAAGCTACACTACTAAGGCTTCATGCAAAAACGGTATCGAATCTGTTAAAAAGAATGCGACCGATGATGCGCGCTTTGAAAAGAAAGTTAGCCAAAACGGTAAACCTTATTTTGAACTTAAGGCCGGAAATAATCAGATTATTGGTGTTAGTGAGCTTTACGAGAGTGAAGCCAGTTGCAAAAATGGTATCGAATCTGTAAAAAAGAACGCGCCTGAAGCACAAATTATAGATCTTACTGAAGAAAAGTAAAGGCACGTTTTTTTACATGGAAAAGGCAATAATCTATCGGTTATTGCTTTTTTGTGTATCAGAGCCGATAATTCTCCGATACTTCAAAACGTGTCCCCATCGCTCCTGCTCTTTCATAGATGCTTTTGGCACGGGCGTTATCGCCGTAAATCCACGAAGCGCAATCTGTCAGTACTACCATCTTAGCGGCAAGTGCCGGCCTGTTTATAAGAATATCGTTGAGCGAGTTGGCTACACAAATATCGCCCGCCTCGCCTACCAGAATCACACGGTCGAATCTTTCAAGCCTGTCAAGCAAAGAAGTATTCAGTGCTGTTTCAGGCTCATCTTCCCATTCCACTGATGCTTTAAAGATGCTGTAATGTTCGGTAGATTGTGCTTGTCCTTTGAAGAAGAGATCGTAAGCCCGCCCGGTATTCAAAGTCCAGTCTACAATGCTGTCCATAATCACTTTGTCGATAGCCCATCCCTCAGTGCCTGACACACAGTGTCTGGGCCAGATTGTGCAAACTTCGCCCGCCAGTTCCAACCGTTCGAGGTATGGCAAGGCTTTTTTTGCGTTATATTGGGGCAACCAGCGTTCTGTGCGGACATCTTCGGCTGTAATGGTCGAAAACAGTTCGGGCATTTCGCCTTCTGCATTCCTCCAATAAATCTGGTTGGCTATATGAACGGGCTGATGTGAATCGAGTGTCAGCGCAATATAATCTATCGCATCGCTGTTTTCTCTCACAAACGTGGCTATGCGCCAAACATCTTCATCTGCTTTATTGACTGCTAAAGCTCCATCGGGGCGTGTGAAATCGTTTTGTAAGTCAATAGCAAGAATGGCGGTTTTCATATTTATTGATGATTATTTTTTAAGTTTATTCAAGAAGTATATTTCACAAATATACATGTTTAGTTTAAGCATGCAATTGGAGGGATGACAACAATTGATGATTTAACCTCTATTAGTTTTTTTAACTAATGATTAAAATATTACCTTTACAGCCTAAGTTTTATACAAACAAACTAAATAGCAATCAATGAAGATAGCAATTGTAGGAACGGGATACGTGGGTCTGGTAACCGGAACATGTTTTGCCGAAATGGGTACGGAGGTATTCTGTGTTGACATTGACAGGAAGAAAATAGAGAACTTGAAAAATGGTATTATCCCGATATTCGAGCCGGGACTGGATGAGATGGTGGAGCGTAACCACAAAGCCGGTCGTCTGCAATTTACTACTGACCTTGCCTCTATCATTAATGAGGTAGACATCGTTTTTTCGGCTGTGGGTACGCCTCCTGATGAGGACGGAAGTGCAGACTTAAAGTATGTGCTTGAGGTTGCCCGCACTGTGGGACAGCATCTTAACAAATATATGGTTATTGTTACTAAAAGTACCGTTCCTGTGGGTACGGCTCAGTTGGTAAAGAAAACTATCCGTGAGGAGCTGGACAAAAGAGGTTTGACTGATCACGAGTTTGACGTAGCTTCAAACCCCGAATTTCTTAAAGAAGGTGCTGCTATTTCGGACTTCATGCACCCCGATCGTGTGGTTATCGGCATCGAGTCGGAAAAAGCGGAAGCCATGATGGCTAAATTGTACAAACCTTTCACGCTCAATAATTATCCGATTATCTACACCGATATACCTTCGGCTGAAATGATAAAGTATGCTGCGAATGCGATGCTTGCCACACGCATCAGTTTTATGAATGATATAGCCAATCTTTGCGAGATTGTGGGGGCTGACGTCAACATGGTACGTAAAGGCATCGGGTCTGATGCCCGCATCGGCTCTAAGTTTCTTTATGCGGGTTGCGGCTACGGAGGCAGCTGTTTTCCGAAAGACGTTAAGGCATTGATAAGCACGGCTGCTAAAAAAGGTTATAACATGAGTATTCTGAATGCTGTGGAGAGTGTGAACGAGCGTCAGAAGAATATTCTTTTCGACAAATTGATGAAGTATTACAACGGCAACATCGAGGGCAAGGTTATTGCTATCTGGGGGCTGGCCTTTAAACCTAAAACTGACGATATGCGCGAAGCTCCTTCGCTCGTACTGATCAACAAGATATTAAAGGCAGGTGGTCAGGTAAGGGTTTATGATCCTGTGGCGATGGAAGAGACTGAACGCCGTATAGGTAAAACTGTTATTTACGCAAAGGATATTTATGATGCTACGCTTGATGCTGATGCTATATTAATGGTGACTGAATGGAACGAATTCAGGCTGCCGGCTTGGGAGGTTATCAGAAAGACTATGAAAAAAGCTGTTGTGTTTGACGGACGAAACATCTACAACCGTCAGGAAATGAAAGATCTTGGATTCGATTATTTTGGAATTGGATTTTAAAACCCGATCAGAGAAACAATATAT
This sequence comes from uncultured Dysgonomonas sp., assembly GCA_945273835.1. Classification (GTDB taxonomy): domain Bacteria; phylum Bacteroidota; class Bacteroidia; order Bacteroidales; family Dysgonomonadaceae; genus Dysgonomonas. The sequence continues at coordinate 106,309 of CALYPL010000003.1, forward strand.
TATATTAATCCCCTCCGTAGCGATACGAAGGGGATTTTTTATCCTCTCTTCACAGCCACCCAAAAAAAAATACAGCTCTATTTATTGAAATTATCTTGAAATAGCGGCAGTAAATAAAAGAGAGGGTCGTACAAAAGTAAAAATGGTTTATTGATTAAAAAAAAAATTACAGACATAATTTAGTAGTCTCAAGTACCGCACATTACACTCATTTAAAATAATTTATACCTGATTATTCTTAGATAGTCGAAAAATATTCGTAGATAGTCAAAAAATATTCATTTAATTTGTACAACTGTCCGAAAAGTACCTCTAACAGACTTTAGGTCAGCCCTAAATGCTCGCATTATAATTAACTTAACAAACGAAATATGGCTCAAATAACTGATAAGAAAATCCATCAGGGAACGAATGTGAAAATAAGGCGTACTGTCAAAAATTACACACAAGAATATCTTGCAGAACTTATCGGTATATCACAGAAAAACCTTTCGGACATTGAAAAGCAATCCACCATCGATGATGAGATGCTGAATAAAATAGCAAAGGCTTTAGACACCGATGTTCAATGGTTTAAACTTAACGACCCCGACAATGTCGGGCGATACAACATTACAACAATTACAAATAATTCTTCAGAGACTTCATCGCCAACCTATCAGGGGCAGTTCGGGAACGCCGAAACAAGCACAATCATTAATAATTCGCTACACGAAATGATGAAAGTAACTGAAAAAGCATTGGCCATGCAAAGAAAAAATTTCGAGCGAGAGATGGAGTTAAAGGAAGAAATTTTTAAATTAAAGCTTGAAAACATTTTACTCAAGCAAGATGACGAATCTTTAAAAAGGAAGAAATAAACATCCAATGGTTATGAAAAATATTACATGTGCTCTCTTCGACATGGACGGCGTGATGATTGACACTGAACCACAATATGATAAATTCTGGAGGCAAGCCGGTAAAGAATATCGTACGGGAATCGACAATTTTGAAAAGATTATAAAGGGAACTACCCTTCCCAATATTCTTGCCAAATATTTCACTCACCTAAGTGATGAGGAACGTAAGAGCCTGATTAAAAGCCTTGATGAGTTTGAACTGAACATGACTTTTGACGAGATACCGGGATCGGTGGATTTTGTGAAAAAGCTTAAAGGTGAAGGGCTGAAAGTTGGTCTTGTGACCAGCTCAACCGATAGTAAATTATTGTGTGTAAACCGCAAACTACACTTCGACAAGCTATTCGACACTGTGGTGTCGGCTACTAATGTAACGCAAGGCAAACCGAACCCTGAATGTTATCTGCTTGCTGCTCAGCGTTTGGGGGTGTCTCCAAAAAATTGTGTGGTATTTGAAGATTCGTTCGCAGGCATAGATGCGGGAAAGTCGGCGGGAATGACTGTTATCGGGCTTTATACCACTCATCCTAAAGACGATATTGAAGCCAAACAAGTTTTGAAAGCTATACCCGATTTTACCGATTTCAATCTGTCTTCAATCTGATTTAACAGCTTCTGAACAGAAACAAGTGTCAACTTAACGGATAAGGTGTAGATATATAAATATAAAGGCTGCTTTCCATGAATCGGATAAGCAGCCTTTATTATATTGTACTTTATAAGTCAGTGCTGTATTAAGACAGAGCGGCGATTGCAGTACCTATCAAGTTGGCGTTAGGCATCTGGTTAACATCAACCTGAATATCGCCCAAACCAAGCTCTTTCAGCAATGTAGCTAATTTTTCGGTAACCAACTCTTTATAATCAGGACCATTTTTATCGGAACTCCAGAACAAGCTACCCTCAGCAGTCAGCATAATTTTGCGTATGCTGTTATCATGATCGTGCAACACGCTGATCAATCCTGCCAACGATGCAGCCACCAACGCAGCCGAACGATGATAAATCTGACGTGCAACACGCACATATTCTTCTTTATACACATCAGGATAGCTCATCATACTTGTCAGCTTCTGTGCATCGAATTTATCCTCAAACTTATTCAGTGGGAACGATGCTTTCAGAATTTCGCCCAGATACATACCTGAAACGGCTTTCTCGAAACGTTGCGCACCTTTCTTATCAGAATGCTCGTCAACGATGTTATCAATATTTATCAAATGCGGAGGGAAGAAGTTGCCCGATTCAAGATTGATCGGAATCAGAGCGTTCATATCCACTTCGTCGGATGGTTTCAGTTTTTTGATCTTGTCGGGGCGCATCATAGCCGCCAAGTTTGTTCCTGTACCGACAATCAGACCAATATATGTGTCATAACCCGGTTTAGTAAGTCCTGCAAAAAGACTGGCTACCGTATCGTTAATGATCTTTATATTACTGAACTTAGGCTCAGTACCCTTGTTAAGATAGTCAAGAAGCGGTTTGCCGACAGGTTTGTCAACCATTTCATTGATGTTAACCCCTTTTGTCCAACGCAACAGTTTAGCATCGCCGTCTTTCAACGACTCGGCAGGATAAGAGAAGCAATATCCGATGGGCATTTCTCCGTCGCGCTTGGTTTCATATATAGGATCGGCCATTTCTTTAAACAGGTCATCTTCTGAAAATCCGGGCGATTTCATGACCGAAAGGTCTTTCTTCCATCCGTTTTCAGGATGAATAACCGCACCATTCTCATTGATGTCCACAGTAGCAACACGGTAATTAGTTCCACCTAAGTCAAGTACCACCGACTTGCCGTTTACTTTCCCCTTTTTAGGCTGTATAAAAGTAGGCAGGCAAGCTATTTCCGTATTATCCTTTTCCAAGCCGTTCTCGAGCTTTTTACGGAAATCAAGTACAATGTCTTTAAGCTGTTGAAGGTCTAAATTGAAGATTTTTTCGTCCATAGTATATTTCTATGATTAGTTTATTTTAATTTAGAATTTATTTCACAGGTATTACATAATGCGACAAATTTAAGATTAAATGCGGAAAACGAAGAAACTTAATTGACGAAAATATGTTAAAGAGATTAAATATGCCTTCTGAATGCCACCGCAAAATAATCTTTAACACACGGTGTAACCCCAAATCGGAATGTTCAGAAAATCAATCTTCATCGGTCGGCAATTATCGCTTATAAACCTACTGATAAAAGATTATTTGTCCGAAAAGTTTATCTTTGTAATTGACTAAAAAAATTAATGATTGTAACTTCTATTTAACAATGGAACAGAAACTATATATCTATAATACCCTCAGCCGCCGGAAGGAAGTGTTCGAGCCGCTGCACGCTCCGCTCGTGGGAATGTATGTGTGCGGACCTACTGTATACGGCAATCCGCATCTGGGACACGCCCGCCCTGCCATAACTTTTGATTTGCTATACCGTTATCTGACGCATATCGGATACAAAGTGCGCTATGTGAGAAACATAACTGATGTGGGACATCTTGAAAATGATGCTGACGAGGGAGAAGACAAGATCGAGAAGAAAGCACGCCTCGAACAGCTTGAACCAATGGAAGTGGTTCAGTTTTACACAAACCGCTATCACAAAGTGATGGATCAGCTCAACGTGTTGTCCCCATCAATTGAACCCCATGCTTCGGGACATATTATAGAACAGATACAGGCAATTCATTCCATTATCGAGAGCGGTTATGCTTACGTAAGCGACGGATCGGTGTACTTCGATGTTCAGAAGTACGACAAAGATCATGATTACGGTATCCTATCGCACCGCAACATCGAAGAGATGCTGAATACGACCCGAGATCTTGACGGACAGAACGAGAAACGAAGCAAGGTTGATTTTGCTTTGTGGAAAAAGGCATCGCCTGAACACATCATGCGCTGGCCATCGCCTTGGAGCGATGGTTTTCCCGGATGGCACATAGAATGCTCTGCCATGAGTATAAAATATCTTGGTCAGGAATTTGATATTCACGGAGGAGGTCTCGATCTGATGTTTCCGCATCACGAGTGCGAAATAGCGCAAAACACGGCAATGGAGAAACACAGGGTTGTGAAATACTGGATGCACAACAACATGATAACAATCAACGGGCAGAAGATGGGAAAATCGCTCGGAAACTTCATCAACCTCGAAGAATTTTTCACAGGATCGCACAGAATGCTGGCACAAGCCTATGCACCGATGACGATACGCTTCTTCATCCTTCAGGCACATTACCGCAGTACGGTAGATTTCAGCAACGAAGCGTTGCAGGCTGCCGAGAAAGGGTTGAACCGACTGTTGGATGCTTACAGAGCCATCAACCGAATTAAACCTGCCGGCAACTCTTCGGCTGACGTACAAGGATTGCGCCAAAAGTGTTATGACGCTCTAAACGATGATCTTAATTCAGCCATCGTATTATCGCATCTTTACGAAGCGGCTACCATCATCAATTCGGCTGTGGCTGGCACAGTAAACCTCACTCAAGCTGATATTGACGAAGTGCGCGGGCTTTATGATACATTTTTGTTCGATATTTTGGGTATTAAAGACGATAAACAACAGGGCAATAATTCCGAAGCCTTCGGCAAAGCAATGGATATATTGCTCGATATTCGCGCGAAAGCGAAAGAGAATAAAGATTGGGCTACTTCTGACCGAATCAGAGACGAGCTGACTGAAGCGGGTTTCGAAATTAAAGACGGTAAAGATGGCGCTGAATGGAAGCTTAAATAAACAACTGGCACTTAGTGTGCAAATATATTCGTCAGGCAGCCTTTGGTTAAGGCTGCTTTTTTATTTTCAGCCACCCGGAAAGCCGACCATCGTTTGCATATAAACATATTGAAACGCCGGTTGAAAATAACTTGATATTTTTGTCCGATCTGCCTTTTATTTAAATAAATTTGCGGCGTTTTTATCTTAACTCATACATAACGATAAATGAAATGAAAACTACCATCTTATTCAAACGGTTATCTGTGGTTGCCGCATTGTTAGTTCTGACTGTAACGCTTTGGGCACAAAATAGCCAAAATCTTATAAATCGGCTCATTGAGGGCAACAAGCGATTCACAACCAACAAGATGCTGCACATGCATCAGGACATGACGACTGTAATGGATCTTACGCAAAGCCAACACCCTTTTGCCACTGTGGTAAGCTGTTCCGACTCACGTGTTTCGCCCGAAATAGTTTTCGACCAGGGCTTAGGCGATATTTTCTCAATACGTACTGCGGGCAATGTAATGAGCGATTATGAGGAAGGAAGCATAGAGTATGCGGCTGAACATCTGAACACCAAGCTGGTTGTGGTGATGGGGCACGAAGGTTGCGGAGCTGTTAAGGCTTTTCTTGACTATGCGGAAGAGAATGCTAAAAACAGAAATGCAACGAATGGTAATGATGTTGATCCTGAACATGAAGAGATTGTAAACCATATTATGAAAATTGTGGAAAAAATGGCGAGCGAGGAAGAAGAGAAATCTGTGTTGGAAAGTCCGGGCGAACATTATAGTAAGGCGGTGAGGGCTAATGTGATCAATGGGGTTAAACAACTTCGCAATTCTTATCCTATTTTGGCTGAGATGTACAAGAAGGGCGATATTCAGATTGTAGGGGCAATTTATCATATTGACAACGGACAGGTTGAATTTCTTGACTTCTGATCTGAGCATATATAATCATATCATCAAACGGGTCGCCATAGTTTAATGAGCGGCCTGTTTGATTTTTTGCTTATTTAATTGTATCGGCATGGAACACAAAAAAGAGGACAAACCGTTTTGGCCTGCCCTCGTACTAAATAGCATAAAATTATATACGGAACATTTATATTTTAATTTTCTTGGCAAGATTACCGATACTCAAACCTTGCACGATGATGGAGAATACCACTACGAAATAGGTTGCGGCAATGATGACCTGTTTGTAAGGTCCTTCGGGGATGGATAATGCAAGGGCGATGGATACACCTCCTCGAAGACCTCCCCATACCAAAATTTTTATCGTACCGTTCGAAAACTTCTCTTTGAATGGTATTACCATTGTGGGAACTTTAATTGATATGTAACGGGCAAACAATACTACTCCGATGCAGATAGCTCCTATCAGCCAATAACGCTCTAAGTGCGGGATAAGTATCAATTCAAATCCGATGAAGAGGAACAGGATTGCATTCATCACCTCGTCAATCAACTCCCAGAATGTACCTAAGTTATTATTGCTGTTTTCCTCAACCTCCATTCTCTTACGTTTCGATTCGCCGATGATAAGACCTGCGGCAACCATCATCAATGGTCCTGAAATATGCATCAGGTGCGAAATCATCGCTCCACCCATCACTACCGAGAGTGTGATAAGAACCGATATTTTATAATCGTTGGCTGATTTCATCATCTTTGCTCCAAGCAATCCAAGGCCTGCTCCGACGAGCAATCCGCCGAATGCTTCTTTGATGAAAAGCCATGATATATGGGTAAATGTAAGGTCAATGGCGCTGCCTTCTACGACTTGCAATATGACGGCAAAGATCACAACTGCCACACCATCGTTGAAGAGTGATTCGCCTGCTACTTTGGTTTCAAGCGATTTAGATACTTTTGCTTCTTTCAATATACTCAACACGGCTATCGGGTCAGTTGGCGAAATGAGTGCGCCAAAGAGCAAACAGTAGATGTATGGTATTTCTAAATGAATATTAATGATGGGCAACAGTAAGTTCAGGAGATAATATAACGCTATTCCAACCACAAACGCGGATATTATTACGCTCAGCGTTGAAAAAACTACAACCGGGGCTTTCTGCTCTTTGAGGTCGCTAAGATTGATATGAATGGCTCCTGCAAACAACAGAAACCCTAACATACCGTTCATCAGAACATCAGTGAAGTCAATACTTCTGAACAAGGCAGCGAGGTTGTTGAGCGGATCGCCCCAAACGTGACTTACCACAAATACCAAAAAGATTGAAACTATCATGGCTATGACCATGATGCCGATTGTGGAAGGCAACTTAAAGAAGCGATTATTAATATAGGCAAACAAGGTGGCGATGACAATAATCACCGAAAATGAGTAATACAATTCCATCGTCTGTGTAGGATATTTTTTAAGTTAAAAATCATTTTATTGATTTCAAAAATAACATTTCCTGTTAAATATTTTTTTATCGTTTATAGTTTTTTAATAAAAAAAACACTTTATCTGAATATAGTTAGGTTGAAATTTCAAAATAAAAAATTGGGCGGTTATTCTGCATAATCAGCCCCCAAAAGGGCATAAAACGGATTTCTGAAATGTTTTGTGTATGGAGGCTTTTAATCATCGAAAAAGCTCATCGATGCTGAAAAATTAGAGAATTTGAAAATAATGATTGGCTACAATTGAAAATATATAATATTTATTAACATCTATATGCTAATTTAATAAAAATGACATGCGACTATATCTTTTAATCTGTAATTTTGTATTAATTTCATTGTGTGCATAAAGGTTAGTGTCCGCACACAGGTGTAAATATTTTGTATATTCTAATTAATTAGTAAAAATGATGAAAAACTTTAAGCTGCATTTGTTTACTTATCTCGCAGTTATCATGGCTGTTGCGCTGGCAACATCTTGTTCCGGCAAACTTCAACCACTATCAGCATCTCTGTTTACAGCAGACCCTACACCTCTGGAATTGGTTGGTAATAAAGTTCCGGTAACCATCAACGGACGTTTTCCTGCAAAATGGTTCAATAAAAACGTGACTGTGGTAGTCACTCCTCTTCTTAAATATCAAGGGGGCGAGGCTCTTGGCGAGTCTCTTAGTTTTCAGGGAGAGAATGTATCAGGTAACGGAATCGTTATCAATCAGAATACCGGCGGAACTATAACTCTTCGCACTTCTTTCAACTATGTTCCCGCTATGAAACAATCTGAACTCTATCTGCGTTTCAGAATAACTAAAGGCGGTAAAGAACTGAACGAGATACCTGACGTTAAAATAGCCGATGGTGTGGTTGCCACTGCTGCATTGGCTAACCCGCTGACTGTAACTCCTTCAATTGCTCCTGACAAATTCGAACGCATCATTGAAGAGGCTCACGATGCTAACATCTTATTTATGATACAGCAAGCCGAGCTTCGTTCAAGCGAGTTGAACTCTTCAAACTTGGAGGCTTGGAAAAAATTGGTGAAAGAGGCTGACGAAAACAGCCATAAGAGATTGAATGTTGAGATATCTGCTTACGCATCGCCTGATGGAGGTGTCAGCCTTAACGAAAAACTTGCTGAAAAGCGTGAAAGTAATACTAAGGCTTACTTAGAGAAAGAGTTTAAGAAAAACGGTGTGGACACTGAAATTAACGCACATTATACGGCTCAGGACTGGGACGGTTTCCAGAAACTGGTTCAAGCATCGAGCTTGCAGGACAAAGAGCTTGTGTTGCGTGTATTGTCGATGTACAGCGATCCTGTAGCACGTGAACGTGAAATCAAAAATATCTCTTATATTTATTCTGAACTTGCCGAAACTATATTACCTCAACTTCGTCGTTCGCGTCTGATTGCCAATGTTGAAATTATCGGTAAGACTGATGAGGTGCTTGAAAAGGCTGTGAAAACTACTGACGGCATGAAGTCTCTTTCTGTTGAAGAATTGTTGTATGCCGCCACAATCAAAGGAGTGGACAGTGGTAAAATATATAAATTTGCTACTGAAGCTTTTCCGAGCGACTATCGCGGATGGAACAATTTAGGTGCATGTTATTTCTCTAAAGGAGATTTTGATTCGGCTAAATCTGCTTTCCTAAAAGCAGCAAGCCTTTCGCCTAATGCTCCTGAGGCTAATATGAATCTGGCATTGTTTGCCCTAAACAACGGCGATATTGCTAAGGCTGAACAACTGTTGGGAAGCTCTGCGGGTGCAAAATCTCTTGGCGATGCTATGGGTGTTTTGTATCTGAAAAAGGGTGAATATTCTAAAGCTGTTCAGGCGTTTGGCGATAGCAAATCCAACAATGCTGCTTTGGCTCAGCTCCTGACTAAGAATTATAATAAGGCTCAACAGACGCTTAATGGTGTTGACAACAAAGATGCTTCTACTTATTATTTGATGGCATTGGTAGCTGCTCGCACTAACAATGCATCGGGTGTTGCAGGAAATCTTCGTTCGGCACTTGATAAAGGTGCTAAGGCTAGCGATTTGAAGACCGATATTGAATTCGCACGCTTCCTTTCAAATCCTGACATCGCTAATATGTTAAGATAAGAGGTTTTCGAGTTTTAACGAATATATTGAAATAAGGTTGCCCGCTAAGCGGACAACCTTATTTTTTCACGCCATAACGCATTATCAACCTGGATCCATCGGGCAAAGCTGTTGTGGAGATTAAAATTAAGTGTTGGATGCTGCTTAATTGATATTATAAATGTATATTTGCATCCTGACTTTTATCATCCTTGACAGAACTGTTTTACATACTATATTTAAAATATTAACATAAACAATGCAAATACTAAAAAAGGACCTATCCTGCCGTTTTTTTATGTCGGCAGCCTTGATACTGTCGATGTCTTTTGTGAGCAAAGTAAATGCTTTGCAAAATAATTTTTCGGATTCTGTTCAGATTAAGACCGATGCAAAGGCATTGCCTATAACTGACAGCCTCTACAAGTCTCTTTTCAAAGTCACCCCCGAAGTACTTGAACTTGTGAACGATACTGAAACGGGAGTGGGTAAAATACCTGTTACTATTACGGGAAGTTTTCCCGATATATGTTCCGATCAAAACATAAAGGGGGTAATCATCCCGGTTCTTAAAGATAAGAAAAGCAAATATATTGACAAGGAACTTGTCAATTATAATCGCGAGGAACTTGGGGATTCTATCGAATTTCACGGATCGAATGTTGTGGGAAGCGGCATCAATATTGGTCAGAAAGGAAATACTAATTTTACAATTAACACATCTTTCAGATATAAATTCTTTAATTATTATAGAGATTTTAGGCGATGTGAGTTGTTTCTGCGCTTTAAAACAACCGTTAACGGAAAAGATTCATTACTGATACCTGATATAAAGTTGGCGGATGGACTATCGGCGACCATTAGCCTGTTTCGTGAACAAATAGCCTTAACACCATTATACTCGTTAGGCAAATTCTACGGCAAGGTACATGAAACTTCAAATGTCGATATCATGGTTGATCATGAAGCTACTGACATCACTCCTGAGGATTGGAAATCTGACAAATTTGATTATTGGTTGGATTTTGTGAAATTGTATAATGGAAACAGCTATAAATCATCGCATCTGCATGTGGTAATTACCTCTTACATGTTACCTGATAAGAAATACTCGATAAGTGGTAAACTGGCTGCCAAAAAGGGAAATAATGTACGGAAATCGTTAAAAGAATATTTCGAGAAAAATAATATCAAAGCCAAGATAAGCACCAAAGTGGTCAGACGGGAATGGAGCGACGTGAAGAAGTTGATTGAAAAATCAAGCTGGAGAAAGAACGATACCATTATTCGGCAGTTAATAGATTTAAAATACATATCAGGTCAAACAGATTTCTCCGCACAAAACATTCCTGACGAATACATACATTATGTAGATAGTATATTGCCACTTTTACAATTTGTAAATCTTGATGCCGATTATTCTACATCGGGCAAATCGGATGAGAAAATTTATGATGCCATTGAGCGCGAAGCGTACAAAGATTTATCGCTTGACGAATTGCTTTATGCCCCCCTTTTACCTATCAGGTTGTATCCTCAGATTTGGAATTGGGCAAAAGACAACTATCCGAATGATTATCGTATTTGGAATAATATCGCCGCTTATTATCTATCGCCTGATAAATACGGCTATCAAGATAAAGAAGTAACTTATAATGACCTGCTCAAAGCTGCGGAGCTTGCGCCTGAAACAGCTGAATTGAGGGTAAATGAGGCTATCTTTGCTGCGTACGACAACAACGGAAATATTGGAGCTGCGGAAAGATATCTTAACGAAGCGGCTAAAGCTAACAAATCTTACAAAAAAGAAAACCTGAATAAGTTATTTCAACTCACGAATATGAATCCGATTGATGAGCTTTGGGGCATGTTTTATTTGAAAAAAGGTGATTATAAAAAGGCTTCTGAGGCGTTTGGTGACAACAGAACTAATAATGCGGCTCTGGCTCATATTATGAATAAGGATTATCTTAAAGCAAAAAAAGCTCTGTATTACAGACACTCTGAAAGAGGCTTGTGTAGTGGAAATGGTTCAATCTACGATTGCACAAGTTCAGATAAATCAATAGCCTACTATCTGAAAGCTATACTTGCCGCACGAACCAATACTGATGCATCGAACGAAAAGGATATTTTCTGGCTTCTTATGGAAGTGACCAAACCTGCTCAGATTCCCTCCGCATGCGAATGTCATGGTGAAGGTTTAATTTACGATGCCCTTAATGATATAGAATTTGAAAATCGGCTATCTCCGCATGATCAGTCAATGTTGGAGATGATCTCTAGACCTATTATACAATTTTCAATGTAATATCGGAAAGTAGAAATTTCACAAAGACTTTTCGAAAAAGATAGATTGAGGTTTAAGGTTATTTTACCCCTGTACTTTTTTATAGCTGATTTATAACGGAAATGCGATTATATAATTGACATAAACAATGCTAAAACTCAGAAGTAATTCATTCATCCGTATTCTTTTACTGACAACCTTGATGCTATCCCTGTCTTTGGGGAATAGTATTAGAGCTATGCAAGATAACTATTCGGACTCTACTCAGGTTAAGCCCGATGTTATCACACCACCACTATCAGACAGTCTGTACTCATCACTGTTCAACGTGACACCTAAAACACTTGAACTTGTTTACTGTACAGTACCCGACGATGATAAAAAACCAGACAGATTAATCGAAAATTTAGATTTCAGAACTGATTACCTTTGGCACGAAATGGATCTTTCTATTGAAGAAATGAAAGTATACAATCTTAGAAAAGAGGGATATAAAATACCTGTTGTGATAACCGGAATTTTTCCGAATATAACTACCGACAGAAAGATAAGGGGCGTGATCATTCCTGTTCTCAAATCAGAAATTCAACTAAATGGCAACAACTTAGAAATTCTTGGTGACTCGATTTACTTTCACGGGGTTGACGTTGATGGTAAAGGGATTACTATCGATCGGAACGATAATACGAATTTCGCGATAAAAACTTCGTTTGATTATTATTATGCATTTAAACGTTCCGAATTGTACCTGCGTTTTAAAACAACCGTCAACGGTAAAGATTCGTTGCTGATACCTGATATAAAAGTAGCTGATGGTGTTAATACGACTATTAGCTTGTTTGACGAAAATGAATTTATTGTTCCTGCCTTCTCGTTCGGCAAATATTACGATAATGATGAGGTAAATTCAAAAGCCAATATCATGGCTGACCCTTATGCAATCGACATCATGGATGAAGACTGGCAATCAGACGAGTTTAATGATTGGTTGAATTTTGTTAAATTATACAATGGAAACAGTTTTAAAACGTCGAAACTGAACGTTGTTGTTACATCTTATTTACTGCCTGACGAAAAATATTCGATCAGCAACGAACTGGCTGCCGACAGGGGTAATCATGCTCTGCGTTCTCTAAAAAAATATTTCAAGCAAAATAAAATCAAAGCTCAAATAAGCATGAACGTTGTCAGACGTACATGGGATGATATCAAGAAATTAATTAAAGAAGAATCGGGATTAAATAATAAAGACTCAATTATACAGGCAATAGATTTTAAATATGCAGATCAACCCCAATTTTCGGCTAAAAAAATACCGGAAAATTACATCCATATAGCAGACAGCCTTTTACCCTTATGGCAAAATGTAAAGCTGAACGCAACTTATACTATGGGAAAAACATTGGATGAAATAAATTCTGAGGCAACAAAATTCAAAAACTATAAAAAATTTTCACTCGATGAACAACTATCACTTATTATATATTCTGGAATTGTAGACATAAGTTATTGCTACAAATATTTTACCGAAAAACACAAAAAAGATTATCGTGTTTGGAATAACCTTGCTATATGTTATTACATGATCGGAGATTCTGATGACGAAAGAATGCAAAAAGCTGTGGAAGCCTTGAACATGGCTGAACGGCTGGCTCCTAATGCACCCGAAGTAATAATAAATAAGGCGATATTCGCTTTACGAAGCGGCAATCTTGACTACCTGAATAACAATGAAACAATCAACAAATTAGAAGAAGCCGGCAAATCTTATAATAAGAAAAGTAAGCTCAAGCTATTTCAGCTCACAAACATGAATCCGGCTGATGAGCTTTTAGGGAATTATTACCTGAAAAAAGGCGATTACGAAAAGGCATTGAAAGCATATGGCAATAACAAATCGTGCAACGCGCTTTTAGCTCACATCATGAACAAAGATTACGAGAAAACCCGATATGTTTCTTCTAACAGAATATTTATTCCAAATTCAGAATCAAGTGCAAAGGAATATTATCTGCTGGCAATATTAAAAGCTCGCATGAGCGATGGCTACTCTAACGAGAAACTGATATTGGACTATTTAACAACAGCCTATTCTTACAATCGGGAATTGCTATTATATAATAATTTATTGAACGATTTGGAATTTGATAATCATGTCTCAAAAGAATCAATGTATATTGTATACCTGCTGCGAAAATATAACTTGCATGTACCCAATTTTTCCGAATAAATCTCTCTTTATGTAATGTACCTGCTGCTGTTTAAATATAGATATGCGACATTTCACGATGAGAGATAATAGTATAGATTATGGAATTGGGGCTTTTCGGACAATGTCAATCAGTTTAACTTGATTGTTTTAATCTGTTTTATTGCGATATTTCTATCCGATTTAGTATTACAGAAGGTCAAGCATTTCAATAAAAATTAAAAAACTCCCTCATCCGTGAATATGCCACAGTAAATTTAAAGCCGATATGTTATTACTATCGGCTTATTTTGAATTATTGTTGTTCAAATAAGCATGTTTATGGTTTCACTTTTTTAACTTTAATAAAATTGCTTTTAACTTCGTGCATCGGAGCGTTTTTACATAAAACCATCTTGTCTCCATCAAGTTTCTGAATAACCCAATCTCCAATTAATGAAGCCGAAGTTACCGAAGACGCTGATCTGATTTACATCAGTTTACCTGCAGCCTCATACTCGAATTTTCAATAACTGCAAAAAAAGAACCGTTTACTCCCAAAGAAAAAAGAGCAACCGAGTAAGGCTAATATTGATATACAAACCTTAACCGATTCCATTACTGACTTCAAAAAGGCAAATAATAAGTATGAACATATACTTAAGATGAACTCAAATAAAATGAAAATTTATTATAAAGATAGGTTCGAAATTCTAAAAAGAGCTGCGTCTTTAGAGTATTTTGTACAAGATTCGGGAGATAAGTAAAGCTAAAACTTAATGAAGAAATTTAACGAAACAGCTTATGGACAAAGCAAGATAAAATAGATTGGGATAAATTGCATAATACAATAAATATCATTTATGATAATTTTTTATAAAAATCAAAAAGCAATTTCCGATGTCGGACGAATCTGAATACCGAATATGCTGTTTAATTATTGACAGGATGAGCAATAATCAACAGCGATTTAAAAGACGAAAGTGTATAAATAATTATTAATCAGGTTAGCACCATTTTATCAGAAACGCACTCCTAACGAACAGGTTAAATTGCGGTTTTTCAACTTATAATCTGAGCTGTTGGATACATCAAACAAACCATATTCACAGCCTACATTGAAACTGACGATATCATAAACAAGACCTATTTTGCCGATTGCACCATAATCATATTTTTTCAGACCGTCAGACCTGAATGTTTTGACATCGTCATGCGATTTGTCAATAAAAATGGGCGTTGCGGAACCAAAGCCTTGAGTTTCGCCACCTTTCACTTTGGTTTTGCCCTTAAAACCATAACCACCGTAAGCACCTGCATAGAAATTGATAGAAGTTAATTTAGACAACTTCAGCTCAAGCCCGAGCATAGCCGGAATCTGAACATAATTGGCATCAATCGTCAAAGTCACATCCTGACGGGTAACCAAATTTGTAACCTCATCCCTCACTTCGCTTGTGTCATGGCGTTTAAGCCCCTTCTTAGTCAGATCGACACCTGATTGGAAGTAAAGCGGACCTTGCATCCTAACGGCAAAGCTATACCCTAAGTTAAAACCAATTTTTGTTTTCTTATAGTTGTTAGAGCCCTCAATATCCATCTCGGAGAAATTAACACCACCCTGAAGTTCCGATATTAACTTCGTCATCCGTTGAGCATTGGCACCCGATAGCGACAAAAGAAGCCCTGCTAAAAACAAAACCGACTTTATATTTAAGTGTATTCTCATTCGTCAAATTTTAAAATTCAATCCATGCAAAGTTAAAATAATTAATTATATATTAATGAAGACAAGTTTGTTTCGTCAAAAATTTCATTTGCAACCTCAAGCACATCCGCCGAGCTGATACGCTCAATCTTAGCCATTGTTTCAGACAAACTGTCGTAACTGTTGAAATGAAAGAAACTTTTTCCGAGCGACAAAGCCAGATTCTCTCTATTATCCGTCGAAACGCCAATCTGCCCCATAAACTGTCTCTTAGCCGCATGCAACTGTGAAGTCGACAAAGCACATTCCCTCAACCGACGCAATTGACGATAAGTCAAAGACAAGCAAGCCTTCAGATTGCTCTTATCGCAACCGAAATAGATAGACGTCATCCCAGTGTCGGTATATCCCGTTACGGACGATTCCACATTGTAGACATAACCATATTTTTCACGGAGCGATACATTCAAGCGGCTGTTCATACCCGGCCCGCCAAGAATATTGTTTACCAACAAAAGCGTTTTATAACGCTCGTCGAATATCGGATACGATTGCCCCCCTATCAGCGCATGCACCTGAGTAGTATCTTTATCTTCGTGATTATGCACCGATTGCACACAAATAGGCTTCACACGCGGACTGCAAGCAACGCTCACAGCTTCGGCGATAATATATTTTTCGCACAAACGCACTATCCTTTTCATCGGAGTACGCCCCATTGAGAAAAAAACCATATTGGCAGCATGGTAATACATACCTACAAACCGCTTCACACTGTCCGAGTCGAATGTTTGAAGTGACTCTGCGCTTCCCAAAATATTATGTCCCAATTGCGAACCGCAAAAAATCAGATTCTCAAAATCATCGTAAATCAACTCTGAAGGACTATCATCATACGAGTGTATCTCGTCAATCACCACATCACGTTCCTTATCAATCTCGTTTTGCGGAAACTGTGAACCAAATATAAGATCGGCAAGCAGTTCAACCGCACGCTCTATATGCTCTTCTAAAAATATGGAGTAAATAACCGTCTCTTCCTTGTTAGTATAAGCATTGAGTTCGCCCCCCACATTCTCCATACGATTTATAATGTGGTGCGCACGCCGTTTAGCCGTACCCTTAAACAGCATATGTTCAGTAAAATGAGCCATACCAAACTGGTCAGAAGCCTCGTCACGTGTGCCTGCATTGACAAAGAAACCACAATAAGAAACATTTCCTTCCGAGGGTAAATGTATTATCCTCAACCCATTGGGCAAAGTGTAAGATTGATATTCCATGAACAAAGAAAAATATACGTAAAGGTAGTTTATTTTACTCAAAAATAAATAGCACGGCGGCGTTTGCCCCCTATCCTACCCGACAACCTTATTTAAACATGAAAGATGAGCCGAATGTTGCTCCCATAATGATTTTTGCCCCCCGTTATCTATAAATAAAAACTATCCACTGCATTAACAAACCGTTTTTTATCTCATAAAACATTAAACCTATTTATCTTATGAACGTTGAACTCTACATCGACAATCAGCTTTGCGATCTGCCCGACCCTACCCAATTGAACATTGTCCTCAAGCGGGTATTTATAAACCCATCGTCATTGAGTACAAAAGACGCTCAGAAATCGTACGATATGACTTTGCCCCCCACACCTCGCAACAACGCAATTTTCAGACATATAAATATAGAAGAAGTACAAAACAAATTCTCGTATTACCCCGATGCACGCCTTTACACAAACGGAACACTTATACTCGATGGAAAATTCCGTCTGTCGGGCATCAGCAAAAGCGGTTACCAAGGCAATCTTGGGGTTCCTGCTCCCCTGACCGCTAAAGACGTTTTTGGCAACACCACAATGAGCCAGATCGGAGACTGGCTGTTTAATTATGATGGGCTTCAAAGCATAGAAACTTACAACAATCTGAGATACAACGACAAAAAGTATGGTAATATTGCCCCTTTCATCATACCGTTTGTTTTATACGGATTGATGCCCGATAAGGATTACATGAGTGGAAAGAACATAGATCGGGAAGAAATTAGCGAAGACATCGAATTTAAACACGAAGATTTTCCGCCATCAGTAAACTGCTTGCACCTGATAAAAGAAATTTTTGAAAAAGCTAAATACTCCATCTCTGGAAATGCTTTCGACGACGAACGGCTTAAAAACCTGTACGTGAGCTATAAGAATGACGAAGATTACAAAATTGAATTAAACGTCAAGCCACTCAGCGTTAAAGGAAGCTGGTGCAATTACAACCCGGATACAAACTTATATGAAACAAAATACAAGGCAAAAGATTATATCTGGTGCGGAAACAAATCATACAGTTGTGTTTCGGCAAATCTTTTTGTTGGAAGAAATGTAAATATATCTCCCGCTAATATCAAAAGCGACGATGCGGGAAATTTAACCTATACAAAAAATAAAGATTTCAATGAATTAAAATTCAGAATACCCTATTCAGGATTGTATAAAATAGACTTATCAGCCTCAATCCAATGCCTGAATTATTTCCGAACGGGAATGAATCCCTTTATCGACTATAAAAATTTCCGAAAGGTACAAAGCGAATTGAAGCTAATACGCTATAAGCATGAGGATGACAATGAATTTCTGTGGGATAACGAGAAATTTGACAACACGTTCTATACACAAAATACGAACTCAATAGACTGTACCCCAAGAATAAACGATTTGTTTCCGAGAGAAGGAGCAGTACATTTCATAGACCCTAAGCAAAACCCGAATTTGATAGGAGGATTTTCATGGGGATCAAATGATTACCCTTCAGACAGCAATTATTTTGCAAATCCGGTGGTAAAACATGACAAAATATCTGACCATATTTTAAGTCATCACAATGTGATGGCAGCATCGGGGCGCAGGTCATGGGATAACGAGGTTAAAGAATTTGCGAAGTCAGCCGTAGCAAGTCCCGGTTACATGATGTGGGATGGCATCAACTTTGTAGAAACCGACAAGTTTAAAGTTGACCTCATCAATGCACCACATTCCTTTACATTACAAAGTGAAGACGAAAGGTCAGGGTCAGGATCATTATCACAAATCATGTGGTTTGACGAAGGAGAAAACATTACCCTCATGTTCGTAACAAGCAAATTTAACAGAGAATACAATAAAAGGGACTCGTGGGCAGGGCAGAAAATAGATTATGAACTCAAACTTACCCCTTTCCAACACGACGCCAGATGGCTGAAAGTCGATCCGGACATAGACGGCAACAAAAACGGAACAATGAAATGGGACGATACGCCAACATTCAATGAAGGAAAACTTAACTTATCGTCATGCCTGCCACAAAAAACAAAAATAGACGAGTGGCTCGATAATTTCTGCAAAACCTTTAATCTCGAATTAATAAACACTGGTGCGCAAAAATTTGAGTTAAACATTAAGAATAAGGATATCACACGTTTCAAGGAAAACATAATCGACCTTGATAAAAAAACATCGGTCGAACTTCGCAGCAACGCAACATTAGGACTTCCACGCTCCTACCAGTTGGGATTTGAGGTGGAGACCTCAGAACAGGGATATTTTGAATCACAACAAAATGATGGCGATGCCAAAATTGCGAATTCGGGCGAAAACGGCGGCGGTGAATTTCTCACGGGTAGCACCGACACATCCGTGATTGAACAGAAATCGGGCTTTTCATATTGCTGGTATAAGAAATTGAAAGACCGCTTATATGGAAAAACAATCGAAGTACCTGTAATCACCGAACACGAGGCTTGGGAAAGAACAACCAACTACAATGAAATCAGTCAGAAACGTTACTTTGACCTACGGCAACGCTTCTGGTTCAGAGCCCCCAAAAACCACTATGTAAACATACAAGGGCGTATGACACCCCTTGCCATACCCACAAACAGTTATAAAGCCGAAAATCAGCCTCTCACACTCGACTATGAAGACAAACCGCAATCCATAGCCCGCAATTATTTTTTGCTGATGGACAATCGCTCATCCTATACATCCGTAAGTTGCTATCTGACACCCGAAGAATACAATCAGATTTCGTACAGCTATGTGCGCTTCAATGGCGATCTTTACATGGTGGCTGAAGTGGATGGCTACGACCCGTTAGGCTTGAGTCAGGCAAAATTAAAATTGATCCGAGTATCCGATCTAAAATAGCAAAAGAGGGGGCGCAAAGCTCCCTTTTTCGTTTTTAGACCACATTTACCAATCGAGCCATAATTTAGGTACAGCATCTTACTATCTCATCACTTTTTTCTTACCTTTGTCTTATAACAGATATAAACATAATAACGCATACTATTTAACTCATCAATTATGAATGATATAAAGCTATTGAACCGTGCTGCCGACAACATCCGTGTTTTGGCGGCTTCGATGGTTGAAAAAGCCAACTCAGGACATCCCGGCGGTGCTATGGGCGGTTCCGATTTTATAAACGTATTGTTTTCGGAATACATGATTTACGACCCCGAAAACCCTGAATGGGAAGGACGTGACCGTTTCTTTCTCGATCCCGGACACATGTCGCCCATGCTCTATGCAACCCTTGCCCTGACAGGTAAATTCTCGATGGAAGAACTTCAAGGCTTCCGTCAATGGGGCAGTATAACTCCCGGACATCCCGAACGCAACGTTCAGCGAGGTATCGAAAACACATCAGGACCTCTCGGTCAAGGTCATACTTATGCCGTAGGAGCGGCCATAGCGGCCAAGTTCCTTAAAGAACGTTTTGGCGATTGCATGGATCAGACTATTTATGCATTCATTTCAGATGGCGGTATACAAGAAGAAATTTCGCAAGGAGCAGGACGCACGGCAGGTCATCTTGCCCTCGACAACCTTGTGATGTTCTATGACTCGAACGGTATTCAGCTTTCGACAAAAACCGAAGAGGTAAGCACCGAAAACGTTGCCGCAAAATACGATGCTTGGGGCTGGCGGGTAATCACTATCAACGGAAATGACCCTGTTGAGATACGTGCCGCTTTGCACGAAGCAAAACTTGAAAAGTCACGCCCTACCCTTATCATCGGTAACACAACGATGGGTAAAGGTGCGCTGAACGACAAAGGCGGCAGCATGGAAGGGCTGTCATCCACACACGGCAAGGCATTGAGCGCAGCAGGTGTGAGTGTTGAAAAAACAATTGAACATCTCGGCGGTGATCCGAAGAATCCGTTCGCCATATTTGATGATGTTAAAGAATTATATGCCAATCGCGCAGCCGAATTGAAAAAAATCGTTGCCGAGAAAAAAGCCGCTAAGGCTGAATGGGCTAAGGCTAACCCTGAGTTGGCTGATAAGATGCAGAAATGGTTCAGCGGATACATTCCTCCGATTGATTGGAAAAGCGTTGAGCAAAAACCTAATCAGGCAACTCGTTCCGCAAGTGCAACGGTATTAGGTATGTTGGCTTCGCATGTTGAAAACATGATTGTGGCTTCAGCCGACCTTTCGGATTCTGATAAAACCGACGGTTTCCTTAAGAAAACACATGCCATGAAGGCAGGCGATTTTTCAGGTGCATTCCTTCAGGCTGGAGTTTCGGAATTGACGATGGCTTGTCTGTGTATCGGTATGATGCTTCACGGCGGTGTGGTAGCCGCATGCGGAACATTCTTCGTATTCTCCGACTACATGAAACCGGCTATACGCCTGGCGGCTCTGATGGAAGTTCCTGTTAAATTCATCTGGACGCATGATGCTTTCCGTGTGGGCGAAGATGGTCCTACTCATGAACCTGTGGAACAGGAAGCTCAGATACGTCTGATGGAAAAACTTCAGAATCACAATCACCGCAACTCCATGTTGGTATTACGTCCTGCGGATGTACAGGAAACAACCGTGGCTTGGAAGATGGCGATTGAAAATGATAAAACTCCGACAGGTCTTATCCTCTCACGCCAGAATATAACTGATCTGCCGGCTCAAGCTTCTCGCTATGATGATGCGCTTCAAGCTGAAAAAGGTGCTTATATCGTGTCTGAAGATGCGGACTATGATGTTATCCTGCTTGCTTCGGGTTCTGAAGTGTCAACATTGGTTGCAGGAGCAGAGTTGTTACGTAAGGATGGCATCAAAGTGCGCATCGTATCCGTTCCGTCCGAGGGTGTATTCCGTTCGCAGAGCAAAGAATATCAAGAACGTGTTCTACCTAAAGACAAAAAGAAATTCGGACTTACAGCCGGATTGCCAGTCAACCTCGAAGGTTTGGTCGGCGACTGCGGTCGTGTTTGGGGATTGAACTCTTTCGGATTTTCAGCGCCGTATACGGTGCTTGATGAAAAACTTGGCTTCACTGCCGACAATGTGTACAAACAAGTGAAAGATTACGTTAAAAAGTAATTCGTGATATAGTTGCAAAAGGCCGGTTTTAACATTAAGACCGGCCTTTTTTTATTATTATAAGACTGTTTTTTGTCCGAATTATTAAAAAAATCACTAAACTTGTATTTAGTTTCGTTCCGCATTGAGCGGAGGTTGAAGCATGCTTATATTTTGTATCGGGATTCTACTTACAGGTCTTTGAGTGTGGTAAGTACATGAGCTTTGGCACTAAGTTGAACGCTTGCTCTTCGGATGATGGAACGGAATGGTAAGAGAAACTAAAAAATGATTTGTCGGAGTTAAAATCCGATACCTGTTTTTGAATATTCAAGCTGTTATCCTAAGCTGTTAGACATAAAATGATAAAGATGGAAGCAAAAAATATTTTTTCAGTCAATGACAAACCCATAGGTATATGCAGCGATCATGCCGGATTTAAGATGAAAGAGTACTTTGTCAGTCTTCTGAAATCGGAAGGGGTGGCATATAAAGATTTCGGCACATATTCGTCTGACAGTTGCGACTATCCTGACTTTGCTCATTTGTTGGCTAAGGCCATCGAAAACGGCGAATGTGAGAAAGGTATTGCCATTTGCGGTACGGGCAACGGCATCAACATGGTATTGAACAAGCACCAGCACATACGTTCGGCTTTATGTTGGAGTGGCGAAACGGCTTTTTATGCTCGCGCGCACAACGATGCGAATGTGTTGACTTTACCCGGCAGGGTAATTGCTGATGAGGAGGCTAAACATATTGCCCAGATATTTTTCAATACCAATTTTGAGGGCGGTCGCCATCAGCTGCGTGTTGATAAGATACCTGTAAAATAAGGGTTTGGTGGTATCAGCTTTCTTGGATTAGCATTTCTTTTTATGATTAACTAATTCTGACGGATCGAATATATACATAAAAAAGCACCTGTATTTCAGGTGCTTTTCTATTCCTTAATGGTTCGTTTGTTACATCAGATCATCAAGATCCTGCTTATTGCCTTTCAGAATCTTTTTAGCTTTCTTCATGGCTTCTTCTTGATGCCACTTCGAGTCAGGCTTAACGTCTGTATAAATTGAATAGGTGTAGATATTATACGATTCGTCTGTGCTTTGGGCAAGTTTGTTTGTGCGCCCTGTCGTAGAACTGATAATAACTTTTTCGGTAATTAATTCCACGGCATAATCGTCGTAGTTGAATTTCTCGATGGTCAGCTTTCCTGAACTGGTTACTATGGGTTCGATATTATTTTCGGCTATCCATGTTGCGAGTTTATGATATGTGTCATCGTTGTAAAACAAGACCGAGAAATAGGCTGTTTTTGCATTCGCTCCTTTCTGTATAACCATATCATAATCTTCTTGATGCGGTTTCATATCAGCTTCTGTTCCGCCGAGGGCGTTCAGGATGTTCATAGTCTGATTGGTTTTGTTCCGTTTCGACATTCTGTACTGATTTCTTTCGGAATCGTACTTGAACTTCTTTTCTTTTAATTCAGATTTGCTCAAATCAAGCATTTTAACGTAAGGTAATTGCGCACGTATTGTTCCCGCTATTAATATGCCTGCGGCAACGAGTAGAAAGGATTTTTTCAGCATTTTCTTATTTAATTTATTGGTAAATCGATAAATGACGTAAAATAATCTACGGTTGTTTTATAATAGAAGTTGTCATAGAGCGAATCGTTGCCGACGTTTTTCAGGAATTCTTCGGCATATTTGGGCGACAGACCGAGGCCTTCGATATGGCATTTTGCTGAAACGCATTTTTCGGTATAGAACAGAAATTTTACGGTCGAATTGCTAAGGAATTTATATTGCAGCACGAAATAGCTATTCTCCCGTTTGTTATCTTCGGGCAAGGCATCTATTCCCAACACGGAAGCTGTCAGTTCATCTTCATTGTTTATCTCTGCTTTGTGATGCTTCAATATGGGCAATCGTATGATTGCATCTTTTAGCCGTTGATTCATTTCTTATATATATTCTTCACGGTCTATGATATAGGTATCGATTAAAAATCTATTTCCTTTTTCGGTTTGTTTTATGATCGCCACATATTTTTGTGAATTGTTACCGAAAGTTTTTATTCGATAATCGAGAAACTTATCAATGTTTTTGATTCTTTTTTCTTTTGTTATCCATTTGTCTTTCTTTTGATCAAAGAACCAACCGTAAACAACGGGTAATGAATAGTCTGAATAATAAGTAATTTCGTCTTCAGGCGTTTTGTCATCTGCTTTAGCCGGAAATACGATAAATGTCAAAACGAGTATTAGTATAATTCGTGTTCGCATAGCATTTGTGTTTTGTAGTGTTTGACGGCTGAATTAATATTTTTTACATAATATTAATACAATAGACATCGGAAATGTTAAATTTGTTTTCCAAATCTATAATACTGAATTTGTTAACAATTTTACTATTTCGTCAGTCTTCGGAATTGTAACTGATGAAGATTTGTCAGCGTCTCATTTGTTGTTCAAAACGGTGTTGATCGGCATCGGCACGCCCTTTGTCGAGCGAATAGAGGAGAAATCCGAAAATCTCGACAACCGCAGTTTTAAGGATTTTATCAAACAGATATATTTTATTCTCTGCCAGGTCGGCAATTGTTTTATACCATCCCCATTTATCACTAAACGCTCTATATCCCTGACAGAGCGGTTTGCCTGACGTACCGCTTCGGAACAAAGGTTCAAAATCTCGTCTGATTCTTTCTTTCTGTGCAAAAAAAAACCTATCGGGCGCATTGCTTTATCGCACGTCAGCGAAGCGAACATGTCACGCCTTTGGGCGCACAATTCGGCTTTGTAAGGTTCGCCTTCGGGACGGCAGACTACTGAGAGTATATCTGCCAGTTTGCACGGGCTGTTGCTTTTCATAATCATGTCCACATCGACCCATTCGCCGAGCGTCAATCCGTCCGACTGCGCTACGCTGTATGTAATTCCGTCTATTTCTATTGAGGTTGCCGGCTCTACTTTGGTTTCTGTGATGAACTGCAAGGATGCAGATATGTCATTGTAGGTTTCGTGCGGCATCCCTGACAATGTTTCTACATCGGTACGACAGATGGTGGCGAGTGTGCGCAAAAATGTGGGGGCATCGGCTTTCGGGTTTTGGGTCAACGCCTCGTATTGGGCAAGGGTCAGTTCGTTCCAGTCTTGGGGTATGGTAATGGTTTTTCCGTTGTATTCTATTTTTTTCATATTTCTTTTTTTTGTCCGGTTTTTGTTTCTTGAAATGATTGGTTTATGCTACGAGCTGTGATTGTGATTAGTTGTTTAAACTATCTTCTGATAACGGTTGTAATGGGTGCATCAGAAACCGACCCACTTTTCGACCCGCGTATAGTTGTCTTGCGCGCTGATTATGTCTGTTACCGCCACACGCGAGTCTAATTTGATTTGTCTGATGGCTTCTAAGAGTTGCTCGTTGTTGTTTTGTGTAAGGCTTTCGACTTGGGGAACTTGCCCGCCGTCTTCGAGATGGTGGCGGATATGTGTTTGTGTGGCGTTGTTGTTGCTGATTGCTTCCATCAGTTCAGTCGGATTGAGCGGTCGGTCGTTTGCGTTTATGTACTCGAGCAATCCCAGATTTCGGGCTGTCGATCGTCGGTTTATAACGTATTCTCCACCTTCTACTTCGATGTTTGTTCCTTCTATTCGCATTCCTCCGTCGCGGTGTCGTCGTCCCTGCAAAAGTCCGCCCCTTTCGGCTTGCTGAGGTGCTGCCGTGGCTTTGTATCGTGCCAATTGGGTCGACAGGATACGCACTTCGAGGGCTCCTTTGGCTGTTATCATGGCTGCCAGTATGGGACCGAGTATGGGTCCTTTGGCTAATGCTTTGGCTGCTCCTTCGGATGTGCTTGATATGGCATTGATTATTCCTACTGCTTTTTCTTTTATTCCTTCTATATAGGCTATTTTCTGTTGCTGTTTTTTCAGCTTTTCTTTCTTTTTATCAATTTTGGCTTTTTCTTCAAGTTCCTGCTTATTGAGTTTTTCAACCTCAGCGGCAATATCTTGTTCTGTCTTAAAGCCTTTTTTATTGAGTTCATCTATCTTTTTTTGCGAATCTTCAGTTGCTTTTACTAATCCGTTGTAATGTTCTTGTTCAAGGGCTAATTTTGCTTCTAAGTACTCTTTGCGCTCTGCCATCTGTTTGGCTCTTTGTTTTTTTTCCTCATCCGTCAGTTCTTTGGGTTTTTCTTCCTCTTTGGGGTCTTTAGGAGTTTCGTT
The DNA here is from genome assembly GCA_945273835.1 of uncultured Dysgonomonas sp. Lineage (GTDB taxonomy): Bacteria > Bacteroidota > Bacteroidia > Bacteroidales > Dysgonomonadaceae > Dysgonomonas. The sequence goes on from CALYPL010000003.1 coordinate 132,217, forward strand.
TTCCTTCGGATCTTTTGGGATTTCGTTCTCCTTTGGATCTTTTGGGGTAGTAGTACCCGAATTGCCATTTGTATTACCATTACCGGGTGTGGGTGAAGGAGTTGCTTGTGCTTCTGCATCTTTGCGATCTCGTTCCCTGATTTTCGCCATATCCCACTCGCTACTGTTTTTGTTGATGAGCTCAAGCTCATCTTTCATAGTATCTATTTTTTTCTTTGAATCTTTAATTTTATTTTCATTATCTTTTACCGTCTTGTTTGGCTTTTTAAGTTCATTGGCTTGTTTCTCTAACTCCGCTCTTTTTTTCTTGTATTTATTGGTAATTTGTTCTTGCTTATCGTCATAATACTTGGTCATCTGATCGAGCCCAAGTTTATATTCGGCGGTTATGTCTTTCAGCCCTTTTGTCCAACTGTTCTCTTTTACTTTATTAGCTGATTCTTTTGCGGTTTTAGCAAGACTATCGCCAGCTTTTGGGGTGGTGTTTGCGGGTTTGGTTTTATTATCATTTGGTTTTTCTTCAGCCGGTTTTTCAACACTTTGGACCTCTTTTTTAGGATCGTTTACGGGTAGAAACTGGTTTATTTTATCAAGGGCTAATTTTGTGCTTTCGGTTGCTTTGGTCAGCCCATTGTGCGCTATATGACCTATTTTACCATAATAATCCCTTATGCTGTCGAGGCTTAGCTCCTGCATTTCTTCCTGTTTGTTTTTTATTTCTTTGCCGGACTTGTTTAATTTCAATGCCATCTCGGCTTTGTGGTTGTCAAGTGCTTGCTTCCTTTCATCGAGGAGCTCTTTGTATTCTTTCGTTTTCTTTTTGCGGTCTTTTTCAGACAGCTTGTTTATTTTTTCCTGATATTCGGCTTCTATGCGGGCTTCTTCGGCTTTGCCTTCTTTCTTGATTTTTTTTTGTTCCTCTTTCGTTTTCTTCAGTTCTTCTCTGTATCCTTTTTGTACTTGCTCATTCATTTTTCTGATTGCGTCGATGTCTACCCCCATCTCTTTGAGGTTTTTCCGCAATTCGATAAAATCTTTGTGAGTCATCCCGATATTTTCTTTTACTGAATTTGAGAAATCATCGGTTGTTTTTTTCACTTCACTCACCTGTTGCTTCAACTTACTGATATTGAGATATAGTGTTATTTCTTTTTCTACCTTTGTATTGTCACCTTTCATCGCCATGTTATTTGTGTTTTTGGGTTTGATGTTTTTGTGTAGAGATAAAGTTTCGGATTATTCATGATAGCTGTTTTGTTTGTCCCGAATTTTGTTGTTTTTAAGAACCTTTTGCTGTCAGCTGTTGTTTAAATTTTAATTAATCTGCATATTTTTTATGAGAAAGTTTTTAGGGGCATTGTTTTTATGCCAGTTATTATTTTTCGCCGGTTGCAAACCTAAGGTACTGACTCCTGCTCAGCAACAGGCTAAACAGGAAAGGGAATTGAAGAACGTGGCTAAGTTGCAGATGCCTGATTTTACGTTCACCCCTAATTCGATAAGTCCCGAATTTGGTATCACGCATACGCTGATGTGTATGGATTGCAACATCATTGTGAATCAGAAACGCATCGAGGCTAATATGCCTTATTTGGGTCATTTTTATATTCAGCCTACAAATTTTCATTGGGATGTGCCTATTCGGTTTGTATCTGATAAGTTTTTTTATGCTGTAACTTATATTCAGGATCAGAATGCTTATAATATTGTGATTAAACCGCAGGATGCGGGTTCTATTATGAACGACAATATCACGTTTAATTTTCTGATCAAGCCTGACGGTTCGGGTACGTTGAGTGTGAAATCTGACAACCGCGACGAGGTCAGCTATGACGGCACAATCAGATAGGTACTTGTTCAGGCTATTTCCCTGTATCGGCTGACAAAGTGTTTATTGGAACGTATATCTTTGAGTATTTGCGATATTATTCGCTGAATGACGTGTGTGCGCACGGATGTGATGTCCGACAGGGTCTGATAGTTGATGGCGGGTTTTAGGCTCACGTACATTTTGAATATCTCAAATTCACGGATGTCGTATCGGGCGTAAACGTAATCAAATATATCGTTTTCTAACTTCACTTTACGCAATTCCGTTTCGTGCGGGTCATTCAATCCGTTGTCGGCTCTGTCCATACCCACAAGTTTGGTAAACCGCCCTGCCTGCTCTTGTTGCTGTATGTAATTGGTATAATAGGCTCGATGGAAGTAGGCTTTATAGTTCTTGATGGTTTCGCCCATAAACAATATTTTCTCACTCATCCGCAGAAAGGTATAGAAATAAACATCTTCGTCGTAGCATTGTTTGCCTTTAAGAAAATTGACTAATTGGCGGTGTATGGTTGCAAACCATGCTGAAAATTCGTCATATTTCTCACGATTGGCTTCAGTTTCTTCGGGCATTTGTTGTTTGCTCCGTAATACGTACTTTTTTCCTCGGTTGTTGCCGTTGCTGTTTCCTAATTTCATATTTCCTGTTTTTTGTTGGTTTATTTAATTGGTATCGGTGTTTAACGTGGTGAAATCGCCGTTTGATTGGTTATGCCCTCAGACTGTCTCCCTGAAAGAGTATGCGCACGGTGGTTGATTTGAGACGATCAAGCACACGATCGTCATAATGGTTGACTATTTCGCTTACATTCAGGTTTGATGATGCTATCAGCAGTTTGTTATCTTTCTCGGCTGCGTCAAGTATCTCGGCAAACGCCATTCGCCTTTGTCCGTATTGGATGCTAAGGGCTTCTGTTCCCACATCATCGAGGCTGATGATGTGTTTTGTCAATACTGCGTCGATGTTTTTGTTTACTTCGTTCATATCGAATACGGATACTACTTTGCGGCAATGTTTCAGTATGATGGCGGGCAACACATAGCGGCATAACAGGGTCTTGCCTCGTCCGCAACTGCCGTACATGAATAGTCCCCTACCCCGATTGCCCGACAGCCATCGGGCTACTTCGTCATATTCGGGCAACCAGACAAGGGTTCGACCTTCCATCGCCACAAAGTATTCTAATGCTTTGCGTAGTATGGTGGCGGCATGGGGCACGGCTATTTGTATTTTTTGCTGGGGCAAGCGCATGCCGTGGGTACGCATATCGTCAAGGATGTTATTAAAACCGCTCATATTTTTTTTGTTGTGAATGTTTTACTGCGGAATTGGCTGGTTTGGAGCGTTTCTCCCACGTGCGAACTGCTGCCTGCCAGTCTTTCATCTGATTGCGTCCTACTTTCCATCCGACTGACTGGTAATAGTCGAAAAAGTAGGTTGCGTCTACACTATTTCCTCTGCTTCGGCAGTATTCGGTTATCTCTGCGAGTGTTGGCAATGCGGGCATGATGTTATCGGCTGATTTTTTACCGGCTTTTTTTGTGCCTTGCTTACTTTGTATGTACGATGCGTAATTGTTGATCGTGACAATGGTATAGCGTTTGCGTGGCGATACTTCGATGAGATTGAGCGTTATGAGCTGATCGAGCATCAGCCTTATTTCTCCTTCGTTCACTCCCAGCTTATTGGCTAAGGTTCGGCGGCTGACAAGCAGTTCGCCATCGTTCAGCAACACGTCTTTTATGCGTGGTGGTGTGCTTCCGACATGGAGCAGAAGATGTAAAAACATTTTGAGCATGGAGTCTTGCCGGGCGCAAAGTTTTTTCAGGGTCTGACTGTCTATTGTAATTGTATTGTGTGCCATTCTGATTGTTCTGTTTTCTAAAATCGTTCAATCTGGTTGTTGATGACAAATTATTATCTGTAAAACCACTCGCAAATAAATCAATATTAAACCAACTAATTTTATTTATTTGTTTTACGTGTCAATACAGGCTGATTTTCTATCCTGCTTTGCTGACGGAGGTAATCGGCGCAACGTGTGTATCGGAGGTAAGTTTCGCGCAGACTTAACAGAAAGCGTTGTAATTCGGTCAATTCATATACCGACTCACGGATGTAGCGGTTTGTATACGCAAACTCATTGTCGAGGCTCGCATCTTCATCGCCTGCTCCTTTGTTGACGATGTCTTGTATGGCTGCCGATAAAAGGCTAAGCTGAAATTCGTAACCTCCTGTTGCGAAGTAGTCGGCTACTAATGTATTCATTTCCTTGCGAATGCGTGTAAGATCTTCAATACTTGTCTTAAGTGTGTTTTTGGTTTCCATGCTTATTATTTTTTTATTGTTTTGTATTTTGTTTACCAATAGCGGTATTCGTTTCTGATAGTCATTGCTTGCCGCACTAATTGTTTATGGCTTTGGTTGTAAGATTGTATCAATGGGCGCAGGCGTGAGTTCAACACACAAGTGTCTTCGTACAGAACTTCCCAGTCATCATTCAGTATTTCAGCTGATTTTATGCTTATCTGATCCATAAATACGTCAAAATCGACACAAAGGCGCACGTCATCGAACTCTTCGTCTATGTTGTTTATTGATGAATGATCGGTTACTGTCAGGTATTCTGCGATGTGGTCTACTAAGCTATTCATTTGTTTTTCACTGCAATAGCAAAAGATTTTGAGTGCTTCCATATTTTCGGTAATTTTTAATATTTTGTTTGTTTGTGATGTACTTTTTTTTGTTAAGTGTATTCTATTTATATAGTACAAATTTAAACTATATTTTATTTTAATACAAATATTTTTAAATAATAGTTTAATATTTTACTTTATTTAGATTACACATAAAATAATTTACTCATATTTTACTATAAGTGAATTTGTTAACTTCGTGAATCTTCAAAACTGAAAGCTTTATTTAGTAATAGTTATGGTCGGGATTGGATCAGATTTAACATATAATATTATTTATCAGAATATTAGATGGGAAATAAAATGTGTCAATAATTGTCTTTATGTGTAAGTATGCTTATCAAGTCTCTATTTTACGGACAAAAATGGTCTGATTTGGTCTGAAAAAGAAAAAGCGTCTCACCGATTTAACGATGAAACGCTTTTTCTGATAAATTTTAGCTTTAGATTTTATTCATAAAATGACTTAAATTGTCGGCAGAAACATCCATGGCTATAATCTTACCTTGCTCGTCAAGCAAATAGCTTCTGAAACCGTTTCTGAGTTTGTATCGACTTAGCAGCTTGTCTTGATGCTTTTGATCTACCCATAGTTGATAGCTGGCTGCAACATTATCCATAGCTACAGTTTTTTCAAATACTGACTTACTTTGATCGAAAGAAAGCGACACCATGGCTATGTTATAATCTTTGTTCCTGATTGTGTTGGCTAACAACACATTATCGCGATGCGACCGGGCATCGTAAGCTGCCCATAGGTTTACCAATACTTTCTTTCCGCGTAAGTCCGACAGTTTAAAATCCCCTTCCGATCGGTTACCTGACAATTCTATGTCGGGGAAAATATCTCCGGGATAAATGCCTTCTGAAGGCTTAGTATTTTTCGACATGCTTGATGAAAAGCCTATAAAAGCCACATAAGCAATCAAAAAGTACTTCAGATACTTCATATTACAATTATTTAGTTAATAATAAACCCGATTGAAGAAACCTCACAGCCCTACCAATACGAGTTTCCCATGTTTTGGGAGCGCATAGTATGTTCTTTACGCCTAAAGATCGGTTACTAAGCTGTTATTTAGTATGCAAATATACTATTTATGATTGTAAAAATTTCTTATAAGTATAAGAAAGATATTAAAGACTGATTTTGAGGTTGATATCACTTCTCTGTTTGGGGATGCTTAATGATGTTTTGCAGCACGTATCTGATGGATACCCACAAAATGATGTCGATAACAAGCACAATTGTAAGGTTGATATATTTTGATAGTATGTAATTGAGAGCTACAAATACAAGGGTTATGAGCATTAGGGACAGTGTGATACGTACATGCGTGAAGCCGAGTTTCAACAGGAAGTGGTGGATATGATTTTTGTCGGGCTGAAATATATTGCCATGTTTGTGCATTCTTAGCACGATTACGTGCATGACATCGAACAACGGAACTATAAGTGCGGAGAATACGATAATCTGGGAATGATCTGCAACAGGATCGAAAGTTTCTGAATGTGAACTGAATTTAATAACAAAGTAGCTGACTATATATCCTAAGGTAAGGCTTCCTGTGTCTCCCATAAACATTTTCTGGATATAGCCTTTGGGGTGAACCATGTTATAATAGAGAAACACACATAAAACGCCTAAAGTGGCTGCTATAAAAATAGTGTCAAATAAATAAGCGTACTGAAAGCAAAATATTCCGACAATGATAAGAAACAGGCTCGACAATCCTGCTGCCAAGCCATCCACACCGTCAATCAGATTGATGGCATTGATGATATATATAACCACCATAATCGTCATCGGGATACCTATCCATGCCGGGATATCGTATAATCCGAACATACCGCTGAAGGTATTGATCCAGATGCCTGACAGTGGAAATAGGCAAGCGGTAAATATTTGATACAGCAGTTTGATTTTGTAACCTACATTCAGCAAATCGTCGTACACTCCGACAAGATAGAGTAGTATAAATCCGGCAAGGGGTAATATAAATTTGTTGAATTGGTTCATATCGTATTCGGGGAAGAAGCGGTTTACTACGCCGGATGCTAAAAAGAAGCAGACCATGATAACGGGAGCAAATGCTGTGCCGCCTAACCGAGAAACGGGTACTTGGTGTATTCGCCTTGAATCAGGCAGATCATATAGATTTTTCTTATAGGAAATGGATAATATATTGGGACATACTATTCGTGAAAGAATTGCTGAAATTATGAATACTATTAATATGACTAAAGTAAAAAACGACATATCTAACTTTCTATTATATTAGATTTTTATAAATGTACCTCTTTTTAAAACACAAATGATCTATAGCGTTTGATAGTAACTGAATTCCGAAACCGTCTATTCTATAATCCATTTTTTAAGTTTCGGGTTCTTGAAAATATCTGCCGCAAATGGCAATCCTAAAACCAACCCTGTGCTGACGCAAACGCCTAAAACGGCAAATATGATGCATATCATGCCACGTCTTGGCTTTGAGCGCTGGTTGGGTATCGTCACAGGTTCTATGATTGTGAATACGGGTGTATTTTCTTTAACTGATATTTTAGCTTGCTCTAATTGCTTGGCAAGTTCGCTATAAATCGAGAAAGCAAGATTATAACGGTTGTCCCACTTTTCACTTTCGGCTTGTGCTACTGCTGAATAGATATTTTTATTTGAATCTTTGAATCTTGCTCTCGCATCCTGTACTTGTTCATAATCTTTCTTAGCCTCGTTGTAACGTCCTTCTATAAAATCGAGATTAGCACGCACTTTGTCGATTTTGAAATCAGTAATATATTTCTGAAGCAGTTCTTGTGTTTTCTCCGTCAGTTGAGCGGCAGCATAGGGGTCTGACATCGTAACCGACAAATTCAGAAATCCGTCTTTTTCGTTTACGGTAAGGTATATTATTGATAGCAGCATGTCTGAACACCGCTTTTCGTCTTTGGTCATTACCTGAATAGCATTTTTTCCGACGGTTGTTGTATCCGTTCCAACAGGCTCTTTCTTACTCATCGCACCCATTATAAGTCCGGGAAGCCCGACTGTATATTTTTTGATAGTGCCGATTACTCCTGATTGGTTATATTCGTCTTTTGTGAAGTAATCTAAAATAACGACTGGTTGATCGTAATTCTTGAATTTCAAGGATGTGTGCATCAGCTCTTTCTGAAAAGGGGTGCTGTTGAGTATCTGCGGATATAGTTTCGGCGGTATAACGTCTCCGCCGATTGACCCGACATTGATACCTGCCATTGCTGCAAGACTGCTTAAACCGCCACCCACTTGTTTTTCGTTATTTTGCGGAACCATGATTGTCTGGGTAGTATATGCTACGGGACTAATCAAGGCTACGATCAGTCCGAATAAGATAAACACGGCTGTGATTTTGAGAATAAATTTTCGGTTTCGCCAGATCTTTAGAATTATACTTGCAAGATCAATTTCGTGCATATTGCCCGCTTGCTGATTATTCATATTGTTATTTGTGGTCGGATAATCCATTCCCAAATACTATTTCGTTGTATTAATAATTGAAGTCACCATTGCTGCAAGTGCAGCTGTAGATGTGCCCATGCTTAATATTTCAGGCAAGCCTAATGATCGTCTGGCTCGTTTGTCCGGCACGATTATCTCACATCCGGGCATAATTTTACCTTTGGTTGCTTTGCTAACTGAACCGTTCATATAAACAATAAAAGCCTTACTTTGTTTAGCGTTTTCGGCTGTGCCGCCTGCCAGATTGATATAATCTTTCCACTTAAGACCGTCTCTGTAAACAACGGTGTTAGGATACATAACGGCTCCCGTAACACGCACTGTTCCATTATATTCAGGTATAATCAGTTCATCGCCTGGTTTCAGTACCACATCGAAATTTGATCCGGGGTTTTCTATCGCTTTTCGCAAATCAATACCCACAAGATACGAATCTTCTATATTCAGTTTTTCAACCGACAATGAATCTTTTACATTATTGTTTCTGTGTTTAACAAGTTCAAGCATCGACTTCACTCGTACTTTGTCATCATCCGTCATTTTTCTGTTCAGGGTCGCTCCATCTACGAATGCTGAATTGGTCAATCCTCCGGCACGTTTTATCAGGTCGGAGATACGCTCGTTTCTTTCTGCGATAACGTATTCGCCTTCATAGAATATTTCGCCCCGAACCGATACGTTCATTTGTTTTTGGTATGTAGGTGATTCTCGCACATATACGACATCAAATGGTTGTAGTCTGAATGTAGGGTCTGATGTGATTTTCAGTCCATTGTTTATTGACAGGGTATATGTACGCGACTTTGTATCGGTTATGATGGTTGATTGTGGATCTTTTATTCTTCGGGCAACATCTATCCGGATGGTTGATGCTGATTCTAATAAACCTCCGGCTCGGACTATCAGGTCTTCGAGCGACATGTTTTCGAGGAAAGGATATATTCCCGGTTTGCCGACCGCTCCGTTAATGGTTATCGCATATTCTTCACGTAAATCGGTTATGGCCGGAATATAAAGCACATCATTTCGGTGAAGCGGTATATCCTGTATCTCTCCTGATAGTAATGCAGGGATGTTTATCGGCATCGATTCCTGTGTATAGTCTTCTTTTTCTCGTGTGAGTACGGCCCGGTTGAGGAAAGCATCGCCACGTATACCTTCGGCTCGGTTTATCAGCTGAACAAGTGTCATCACTTCGTCATCTATTGCGTAGATGCCGGGACGATATACGGCTCCTTCTATTTTGACCATGTTTTGGAATCGTTGCAAAACGGAGTCGACTGCTATTTCATCGCCATCGTTCATGTCGAACGAGCTGTACTGGCTGTCATCGACGTTGAACACTTTGTATTCTCTGCCGGTCTTACGTATCAGTCTTACTTCTCTTTTGAAGGCATCACCTTTGAATCCGCCTGAATAACTGATCAGATCGGCTAACGATTCGGTACTCTTCATCTCGTACATCATCGGGCGTTTTACTTTGCCTTTTATTTTTACGAGATTCTGATAGGGTGATACTACAATTACGTCTCCATCGCGAAGATTAATGTTCGATTTGCTTTTTCCGTTAAGGATATAATCATAAACGTCTATGTCACTGACTAATGTACCGCTTCGATATACTTTCACGGAACGCATGGATCCGATTTGGTTTACTCCGCCTGCTGAATATAGGGCGTGAAATACGGTTGCTAATGATGGGAGGGTATATGTTCCGGGAACGTCTACTTCGCCCATCACATTTACTTTTATGCTTCTGATCTCACCCAGCGATAGTTTGATAAAGGTGGATGAGTTACTGATGCCGGAGTATATTTGATTCAGACTTCTTTTTATTCTGTTTTCGGCTTCTTTCACGGTAAGTCCGTTAAGGCTTACTGGTCCTATACCTTCTATGTTTATATTTCCTTCGGGCGAAATGTATTGTTTTATATGTATTTCGGATGCTCCCCAAACATCGATCAGAATCTGATCGCCCGGACCAAATACGTAGGTATCGGGGGTTGGGATATTTAATTGGGGCTCGAAGGACAGTTTTTTGTTGGTAAATATATCATGACCGAATATGCGGTCTTCTTGTTTTATCTTGTCTTCTTGTTTTTGCTTTTCGCCGCTATTTTCTTCCGATTGTGTTTGGTCTGTGTATTTTCTGCCCGATATGCTGTTTTCGCCTACGCCTTGTGTACCGGTTGTTTTTCCGGCCGATTGATAGGTTTTAGCTAATCGTTCGAGTTGATCTTTGGTTGCGCCTTTCTGCATCAGCATCAATCCGATCTGCTGCTGATTCAAACCTTGTTTTTGTGCTTCTTGCGCCAAATTTATCACTTCGTTGTCGGACAATTGTGCGAAGGCAAAGCTCACTACCGACAAAAAAATGCATATTAAAAAAATCTTTTTCACAATCATACTTTTATGTTTATGATCCATTAACATTTTATATTCAGATCGAGCAAGACATTGCGCATCTGCTCATAAGTGGTTATGCGTGTGGGAACTAAGGGTAATCGCAATATGTTCTCGATGTAGCCCATCATACTGAGCATACATTTCACGCCGGCAGGGTTTCCGTCTATAAATAAAAGGTTAAATAATTCACTAAAACTATGATGGATATTGAGCGCGCTGTTGTAGTCGCCTTCAAGGGCAAGGCGCACCATGCGGCTAAATTCTTTGGGAAAGGCGTTACCGATAACGGATATAACTCCGATGGCTCCTAATGTGATGAGCGGAAAAGTAATGCCATCGTCGCCCGATATGACTTCAAAATCGGCAGGTTTACGCTTGATTATTTCGTCCATCTGAGCCATATTGCCTGAAGCTTCTTTTACGGCTATCACGTTTTTGAATTCGTTGGCTATACGCAGGGTGGTTTCGGCTGTCATATTCACACCTGTGCGTCCGGGTACATTATAAAGTATGACCGGAAGGGGCGATGCTTCTGCGATGGTTTTATAGTGCTGGTATAGTCCTTCTTGAGAGGGTTTATTATAGTAGGGAGTGACAGACAGAATGGCGTCTATACCACTGTAATCGTCTGTCGAAAGACGTTCGGCTATGGTTCTGGTGTTATTACCGCCTTCGCCTAAAATGACGGGTATACGTCCGTTGACACGTGTCACAACGATATCCCGTATTTCTCGTTTCTCATCTTCTGACAGGGTTGGTGTTTCGGCGGTTGTACCAAGGGCAACGAGATAATCTGTACCGTTCTGTAACTGATAATCTATTAACCTTGCTAAGGCATTGAAATCTACGCTTCCGTCTTTTTTAAACGGAGTTATCAATGCCACACCTACTCCTTTCAGATTTATCTCCGACATATTTTTTTTGCTCGCTCCTTAAATATAGTCAGAATATTATATATTTATATTAAATTTTTATTAAATATTCTGGTTTGCAAAGATAAAAAATTATTTGTTGCCTGTCACATAGATACCGAGGTAATTTTTCAGATCTTCATAGGCATCGACAAAGTTCTGTTCTTCGTTTTTCAGGTATATGAAATCGTAAACTTTAGGGCTTTGTTCTTTAAAACCTATTACAAATAGGGCGGGGTTACTGACCAATAGCAGCTTAAGCACTTCATCGTCTTTACAGCTCATATCCATCAGCATGTCGATTTTTATTGTTCTGAATTCTTTGAGTACTGCGTCGGACAGGATGAACAGTCGTGACTGATTTTCGGGGGTGACTACACGTATGCTCTGCCCTGAGAAATCATAAATTTTATCAGAATGTCCTTTTACGGTGGTTGATGTCCACAGGTAGACTCTCTTTTTATGTTTAACCAGATCCCGAGCTACGGGCATGATACTTTCGAGGTCGTCATAATCGAACAGAATCAGTACGGAATTTATTTTGCTGAATTCGAGAAACTGGTGCCGGCGTTTGTTATTTTCCCAAGCTGACTGAATTCTTCTTTTACGGAAATAATTAAACATATCTTATTTATCTTCGTTTTTTTTACTTTTTTTACCTGTGCGCTGCTATCAGTCTATCATTTTCAGAAAGTCTTCTTCGCTGATTATGGGTATATTTAGTTTTTTGACTTTTTCGAGTTTAGCAGGTCCCATATTATCGCCCGCAAGCAGATAATTGGTTTTTGACGATATAGAACCGCTATTCTTACCGCCGTTTTGTTCAATCAAGGCTTTATACTCGTCTCGTGAGTGCTTTTCGAAAGTACCGCTTATCACAATGGTCAACCCTTGCAACTTGTCTGTGCGTTGCGATATAACTTCTTCGCTCAACTCGAATTGCAAGCCGAATGTTCTCAAACGGGCAATCACATCGAGGTTCTTCTGTTGCGACAGGTAGGCTTTGACGCTGCATGCTATCCGTTCACCAATCTCGTCCACCTGCATCAGATCATCCAGTGAGGCTGCCATCAGACGATCTATATCGGGGAATGCCACCGCCAGTTTTTTTGCTACTGTTTCGCCTACATAGCGTATTCCGAGTGCAAAAAGTACACGTGGATAGGGCACGTTAACGGAGGACTGAATGCTGTCGACCAGATTTTTTGCGCTTTTCTCCGCCCATCTTTCAAGGTTTGCCACGTCTTGCCAACGTAATGTATAGAGATCGGCTACATCTTTAATCATTTTTGCATTATAAAGATGATCCACGGTTTCGGGTCCGCAAGTTATGTTCATCGCCCTGCGTGTTATGAAATGTTCGATGCGTCCTTTGATCTGCGGCGGGCATTCGGTTTCGTTAGGGCAGTAGTAAATGGCTTCGCCTTCTGCTTTGACAAGGGGCGTTCCGCATTCGGGGCATATTTTGGCAAAGGTCACTTTTTCGTCAAAGACCCCGCGTTGGGATGCGTCGACAGCGGTTATTTTCGGGATGATTTCTCCGCCTTTTTCAACGGACACCATATCGTTTATGTGGAGGTCGAGTTGATTGATGTAATCTTCGTTATAGAGTGATGCTCTCTTGACTGTCGTTCCTGATAGTTTTACGGGTTTCAGATTTGCGACAGGTGTTACTGCTCCTGTCCGCCCTACCTGATAGGATACGGATAACAGGCGAGTGAGGGCTTTCTCTGCCTGAAATTTGTAGGCTATTGCCCATCTCGGAAATTTGGAGGTGTAACCGAGGTTACGTTGTTGCGCCAATGAATTTACTTTCAACACTATACCGTCTGTGGCTATGGGCAGGTTTTTACGTTCTGTGTCCCAATATTTTATGTAGTCGAATATTTCTTCAAGGGTTTTGCATTTACGCATGGCATCGGATATTTTGAAGCCCCACTCCCTTGCCTTCATCAGGTTTTCGTAGTGCCCATCGGCAGGCAGGTTTTCGCCCAACATGTAATATAGATACGAATCGAGCTTGCGTGATGCAACTATCTTAGGGTCTTGCAGTTTAAGCGTTCCAGAGGCAGCGTTTCGAGGGTTAGCAAAAAGGGTTTCTTCCTGTTCGGCACGTTCACGGTTGAGGTCTTCAAACACTGTCCAGGGCATCAGAATTTCACCTCTTATCTCGAAACGATCGGGGTAATCGTTGCCTCTAAGTTTCAGGGGTATGCTACGGATTGTGCGCACGTTGGCTGTAACATCGTCGCCCCGGACTCCGTCTCCTCGTGTCGAAGCAAGCACTAATTCGCCCTGTTCATAGGTCAGCGAGATGGATGTTCCGTCAAATTTGAGTTCGCACACAATTTCAAAGTCATCGTTGAGACCTTTTTTTACTCTGTCGTAGAACTCACGTACTTCTGATTCGGAATATGTGTTACCTAAAGACAGCATTGGATAAGTATGCTCCACTTGTCTGAAAGTCTTTGTCAGATCGCTGCCCACACGTTGTGATGGCGAATTGGGATCGTAGTATTCAGGATTACTATTTTCGAGGTCGGTAAGTTCCTTCATCTTCGTGTCGAACTCATAATCCGAGATTGTGGGTTTTGACAGCACGTAATAGTTATAGTTATGCTGGTTCAATTCTTCACGAAGCGAATTAATACGTTGTTTTATTCCGTCCATATACTCGAATATCAGTGATACTTTATTATTACAAATGTAAAAAACATATTGCTGCTCGCAATGCTTATACTGAAAAAACATTTGTCTTTTAAGTGGATTTATGAACGAATCTGAAAGGTTTTAGGTTTGTGCGGAATGTGATTTTAGAGAAATTAAAACGCTTCGTTTAATATTTAACCTTTTTTCACATCAATTTGTTATGTTTGCACATGGTACGAAAAGCAGTCTTACAGCCGATAATAAACAAAAATAATTTATATTTAGGATTATTTAACGTTATCAAAAGAACATTTTTACTTTTTTATATGTCTTACATAATATAAAGGCAATTATTATATGGCGTTTATAATATTTATTATCAGCATTTTGTAAAATTATAAATCCATTATCAACGTTAACTTATTTTTTGCGAATTTAAATAAAAAATCGTATTTTTGTTCAAATTTATACGTCACATTAAAAATGAAATTTTTCAGGATATTATTAGCTCTTCTTGTTCTTGCAATCATAGCATATGCTTGCGACAACGAGGATGGTTCGCCTGAATCCAGCATATCTATCTACTCATCAAAACCTGCGCTTAGGCAAGATGTTGATTGTAAAGAATTTGTGAAAGACATGTTGCTTTTCAGCGGCGATGATATTGAATGGTACGACGCAAGCACAGATGAAATTAAATTCAAAAACAATAACGCCTTGATCGGTTTTCGTGAAAATTGGGCTAAATACGATTATGCCACTTTTTATTTAGATGGTATGGAGCTGTTTACGGTACATATAATTAATCCGCACATGCCACTCGTTTACGACGACCTGACACTCATTGACGGTGGTTATAAATTTTATCTGAGCCATGGTTATCCGCCCCCATCAGAATTCTCGGACGAGAAAAAACAACAACGCGATTTGGCATGGGAGGCTTTTATAAGACAACTTAAAGCCGAAGGACGTTACCGTAAAACGAACAAACAATCGCTCCTCTATAACTAAAACGTATCAATATCCTGTTTAACATTCGCATTGCTGTACCAAGCAGAAGAAGGATAAAAACGGCTTGCCTTCACTGATTTCTGCTCAACGAATCATTTCATCAATTGGCAATCCCGATCAGTCCGAAAAATATACCGGTCATAGCGGACAAACACACGCAGATATCCATATTTTTCAGAATTAAACCACCGATAAACAAGTCATACAGACAGAATGATTCGTTCCGCAACACGTTTTTTTTATAAACATATTGCGTTATCTTTGCATACGTCTAAAAAATAAACGGATATGGCACAAAATAAACCCCTTATATTTATCACCAACGACGATGGCTACACTTCGGGAGGCATAAAAGCCCTAATCGAAAGTGTGAAAGGATTAGGCAAAATAGTGGTAGTTGCCCCCGATGGTCCGCGCTCAGGAATGTCGGGAGCTATCTCATCGACTTCCCCTTTGCGTGTGACAAGGATACATCAAGAGGATGACCTTGAAATATATTCGTGCAACGGCACGCCTGTTGACTGCGTTAAACTGGGAATAAGCGAAATAGCGGGACGCAAGCCCGACCTTGTTGTTACAGGAATAAACCACGGCTCAAACGCTTCGATATGCGTTCTCTATTCGGGTACGATGGGCGCTGCCATCGAAGGGTGTATCTTCAAAATACCATCAATCGGATTTTCATTGCTCGATCATTCGCACGAAGCCGATTTCAGTACAGCTAAAACTATTGCCCGCAACATAAGCAACCATGTACTTCATAACGGTTTACCAATCGGGACTTGTCTCAATGTAAACATCCCAAAAGGCAATGATATTAAAGGTGTTAAAGTCTGCCGTCAGACCGCAGGACAATGGGTAGACGAATTTTTCCGTTCAAAAGACGGTTCGGGAAAGGAAGTTTTCTGGCTTACGGGACGTTTCCAAAACGATGAGCCTGCTGATCAGGCTACCGACGAGTGGGCATTGGCTCAGGGCTATGCAACAATAGTTCCGGTGAAAGTGGACATGACTGATCATAGTATTTTACAGGATCTGAAATTTATGGAAGAAATCTGATCGTTTAACAGAGTTAACAACCGCATATTGGATGAAATATTTTATTGTGGCCGGCGAGGCATCCGGCGACCTACACGGTTCTAATCTGATGGCTGCCCTCAAAAAAGAAGACAGGGAGGCTGATTTTCGCTTCTTCGGAGGCGATCTGATGGCAGCTCAGGGCGGTATGCTCGTCAAGCACTATCGTGAGTTAGCATTCATGGGTTTTATACCCGTGTTGCTCAATCTGCGAACCATCATGCGCAACATGAGAATGTGTCGTGAAGAGATTGTGAACTACAATCCCGATGTGGTTATCCTTATCGACTATCCCGGTTTCAACCTGAAAATTGCCAAATACGTCAGCAACAACACACAAATACCTGTTTACTACTATATTTCTCCAAAAGTATGGGCTTGGAAAGAGTGGCGTGTCAAAGCATTCAAAAAATATGTAGACCAGATGTTCTGCATACTCCCTTTTGAAGTCGGTTTCTTCAAGAAGCACAATTATCATGTAAATTACGTCGGTAATCCCACCGTAGATGCTGTTGCTCAATACCGTGAAGAGCATGAGAATGATACTCGCGACCAATTTACTGCCGACAACGGACTTAGCCCAAAACCTGTCATCGCCCTGTTGGCAGGAAGCCGCCGACAGGAAATTAAAGACAATCTGCCTGCCATGCTCGAAGCAATTAAAAGTTTCGACAGCCATCAGGCAGTCATAGCAGGCGCTCCGGGCATCGAACCCGATTACTATAAACAATATATAGGCAATCATACCTGCCAAATCATCTTCGGGCAGACCTACCGATTACTGAGTTATGCTGAAATAGCACTCGTCACATCCGGTACTGCCACACTTGAGACTTCGCTCTTCCGTGTGCCGCAGGTTGTCTGTTACAAGACACCCCTACCCCGTTTTATTTACTGGGCATTCAAGCACATACTGCATACCCCTTACATATCGCTGGTTAATCTGATAGCGGGAAAAACAGTTGTACAAGAATTGTTTGCCAAATTCTTTTCAGTCAATTCCATACACAATGAGGCAGATAAACTGCTGAACGACGCTGAATACCGAAATAAGATGCTGCAAGGTTATGACGATGTTATATCTATTCTGGGCAAACCCGGAGCTTCGGCTGAAGCAGCTCGTCTGATGATAGCTAAACTTCGGGATAAGTGACTGTTACGACAATCGGACCGCAACCCGAAAATTTTTCTTACCTTTGTATCTTTTAACAGATAATTAATAAATTATGACAGAATTTCCTAACTGCCCTGTATGCAATATGTCCAACACCTACTCTGACGGTACTAACTTTGTTTGCCCCGATTGCTTCCACGAATGGAACGGTGAAGCGGTAGTTGAAACTGAAGACAACACTCCTCGCGATAGCAACGGAGCCGAACTGATGGACGGTGATGCAGTTACAGTTATCAAAGACCTGAAAGTCAAAGGTTCGTCAATGGTCATCAAACGAGGCACAAAAGTAAAAAGCATCCGCCTTACGGAAAACCCCGAAGAAGTGGATTGCAAAATTGACGGCTCAAGCATCGTGCTTAAAACCTGCTTCCTGAAAAAATAAGCTTTCAAATTTGTATCTTTAGTGGATGAATTTGCGTATGTATTCTGACATTAAACTTATAAATATAAATAATGAGGTATAACTAAAAAAGTGATCAACAACTTTATTTTTCAACCGTCTAAAAAAATAGACGGAAAGACATTAATTTTACTCATCTGACTCAATAACAGTTGACTAATTCGGCTATTCTGTTTTGTTACTAATTGAAAAATTAATGATTATGAAAAATTTAGATTTATCTTTAATTCAAGTAGAAGAAACAAGCGAAGAACATTTGCTTGAAGTAAATGGCGGAATTTATATTTTTCAAGATACAATTTACCAAGACGGTTTTTATAAACCAATTTGGTATAGTACCGATCTTGGTGGATGGGTCACAAATTCCGATCTATGGATTGGTTATGCATAATTAATCTTAATATACCTATAAATTATGAAAGTACGACACAAAGTTTTCTTTTTAATAGCTTTTTTCATTTTTTGTAGCAATGTATTTATGGCGCAAAAAAAAAATAATTGCCGAATAATTTCAGGTAATTGTCAAGTAGTAATGAATACTTTGCGAAAATATCAATCTAATGACTCAATAGCAGTAGATATTTTTAAGAAAGAATATGTTATAGATAATATGCAAAATACTGAAAATCTATTCAAGAAACAATATACCGAAATTATCCACTTTTTTGAATCAAAAAATGGGCAAAAATATAATTGCCACCTAAAAGATACAAAGATGGTAGATCCTATCCTATTAAAATAAAATATAGAAAATTATCCGGGTATTTTATTTATTCCACTCTTTGAACATTTTATTATACTTTCGATGTAATTCAAAAAATTTCGCGTTGTGATAAGCTTTCAAATTTGTACCTTTAGATGATGAAATACAGTATAAAAATGCCCATTACCATTTCAGGGGCAGTTGTGATAAGCTTTCAAATTTGTACCTTTAGATGATGAAATACAGTAAATTTTTATGAGATTATTAATAGCTATTAGTTGTGATAAGCTTTCAAATTTGTACCTTTAGATGATGAAATACAGTTTCTTCATAAACATGTTCGCCCGTTTCGTTGTTGTGATAAGCTTTCAAATTTGTACCTTTAGATGATGAAATACAGTGGGGTTAGGGTTCAAGCTGTAGGTAATAAGTTGTGATAAGCTTTCAAATTTGTACCTTTAGATGATGAAATACAGTATAGGTAG